>NZ_JBDZYG010000019.1:0-84811 GCF_040329455.1 Ruegeria sp. SCP11
GGCCGTGCGTCTGGGCGTCAGCCCCGAAATCAACGCGCTTTCCACGATCATGATCGCCATTGTGACAGTGGGCGTCATCACCGCATCACTTGTCACAAAACGAGCCATGGTGCGGCAAAAGCAAGATGAAATGGCTGCCGCGCGAACCGAATGAAACGGCTGTTCCCGGACTATACTTACGGTCCCGGCCCCCGGACCAACTGCTGGTGGGATGAGACGATCGCCAGCCCGGACTGGCCGGTTGCGCAAGGTGATCTGAGCGTCGACGTCGCCATTGTCGGCGGCGGCTTCACCGGAGTTTCTGCTGCCCTGCATCTGTCCGAGGCTGGAGTCGCAGTCGCTGTACTAGAGGCTGGGACCCCGGGTTGGGGCGCCTCGGGTCGTAATGGCGGGTTTTGTTGTCTGGGCGGATCAAAGCTGAGCCCCGGCGCGATGGTGCGCCAGTTTGGTAAAGCCGCTGCACAGGATTATGCGCAGGCTGAAGAGGACGCAGTTCATCTGGTTTCTGATCTGCTAGGCGCTCATAACATCGACGCAGATGTGCATTCCAAAGGTGAGACCCAACTGGCCCACACGGCCCGTGCCATGGAAAAACTGCGCCGAGCGGCGGACGCTTCGGGCACGTTGCACGAACCCGGTGACCTGCCAGGGCTAGGGTTTGGTGGCGGCTTTCACGGCGGCTATACCAACCCGCTCGGGTTTGCCGTGAACCCCCGTAAGTACCTGTTCGGATTGGCAGAGGCGGCTCGATCACGAGGTGCAAAACTGTTCCAGAGCAGCGCCGTTGAAACGATTGGGCACACCAAGTCCGGATTTGACGTTCAGACGCGGTTGGGTCGCGTCAAGGCGGCGAAGGTACTGATCTGTACCAATGGCTATTCCAGCGAGGATGTGCCGCGCTGGATGTCCGGGAGATACATGCCGGCTCAGTCCACGGTTCTGGTGACTCGTCCCTTGTCCGATTCCGAGTTGCAGGCACAAGGGTGGACAACCGATCAGATGTCTTATGATACCCGCAATCTGCTGCATTATTTTCGACTGATGCCCGACCGGCGATTCCTGTTCGGTATGCGCGGTGGGCTTTGGTCGTCGCCGCGGGCCGAGGCCGCAATTCGGCGAAAGGCCGTGCAGGATTTCAGGCAGATGTTTCCGCATTGGGCCGGTGTCGAAGTTACCAACATGTGGTCTGGAATGGTCTGCTTGTCACGCAACCTGACGCCTTACGTCGGACCAATCGCGGGTCAGCCGGGCCTGTTCGCCGGGTTTGCCTATCACGGAAACGGTGTGGCAATGGGCACTTATTGCGGACGGGCGCTGGCCCGGATGGCGCTGGGGCAGGAGGCCGGGCTTCCAGGCCCGATTGCGCATCCCCCGGGGCGTATCCCATTTGGACGCTGGCGACGCGTACTGATGCCACCTGCTTACGCAGTGATGGCTCTTGCGGACATTTGATGGCTACAAGGTTGCGGTTTCCAATTCGAACCCCGCCTCGTAATCTGGAGACCCGTTTTCGACGCGCCACAGGCAATAGGCTGCCATACGCCACGCATACCATCGGCGCAGGGAATGATACCGCTCCACCGTTTCCGGGTCGTCATAGGCGGACAGAAACTCATCCTGTTCCTCGTGGGTCAATGACTTCCCTCGGTACAGGTGCTGCATGGCGGGTGACAGGAACAGCGCGAGATCTTCACATGGGTCACCCAGTGCGGGGCATTGCCAATCGATGAGGGTCAACTCCGAACCAGCAACCAGAATGTTTCCAGCCACAGGATCGCCATGAATCAAACATATGCGAGCGCTTGGCAGGATCTGTTCGTCCGGCCGCAGGCTTTCCAACCTTTGCCGCGCAACGGATGTGCAGCCTTCAAGGATGTTCTGCCCATGTCTGGCCAGATCCGCGCTGCCGTTGCATCCTTCGGGTGCTTGGATGGGCAGATCAAGCTTATGGAGTTTGCGTAGCAATCTTGCCACCTGTGGCGACCCTTCACGCCAGGGCGACCCTGGTGCGTGGTCGTAGAACACCCACCGACCATTTTCATGCTGACCGGTCGCGCGCAGGCGGGGGGCAAACCCCGTATGTTCCAAGGCCCTCAGACATTGCGCCTCAAGTGCGGCATCATTTCTGAACAGCGGATTGCGCAACCCGGTGCGATACAGTTTCAGAACCTTGCCGCCGTTTTCCTCGCGGACTTTCCAAACCTGATTGGTGCGCCCGCCGTACAAGTTCTGGAACTGCGCGTTGGGCACAATCAGATTCCGGCCGCGCAGGTCGTCAATTAGATCACGTGGGGGGGCGGTCGGATCAGGCAGTGGGGTCACCGGTGTATAGAGCGAGTCGCAGATTGCACAGGTGTGGCCTGTCCAGCCCTGCAGATCAACCTCCGGTGCGGACAGCTGTCACCATCCCAGCTGGAACAACCTCGCCGCTTTCCAGTGTCAGCAAAACCGTATCGTCGCCAACCTGCGCCTCGACAACCTTATTGTAGGAAGCGACGGGTTGCGCCGACAAAAGCTCCTCGCCGTCATAGCTTTCCAGAGTGGCCGAGTATGTGCCCGCCGGAAGCGGGGTGCCGTCACTTGCTGTGCCAGCCCAGACGAACCCGGCCTCGGTCGGTGGGACCGAAACCTTGTCGATCACCGCGCCATCGCTGTCCCGGATTATCATGATCGCGCTATCTGCCGCAGGTACGGCATGCGCCGACAGGGTCACGGGTTCGCCGTCGAAGCGAAAGGCTGCGGTCGTACGGACATCCATGCCCACCCAACTGGCCAGTTCTTCCAGATTGACGCTGCCCAGGGACATTGCCAGTTCGGACAACAAGTCGTTGGTTTGTACCTGCTGTTCGACCATCGAGAACTGAGCCAGTTGCGATGCGTATTCGGTCGAGTCCATTGGCTCCAGAGGATCCTGATTCTGCGCTTGGGTGGTCATCAGCAACATGAAGGTGTCAAAATCCGACGCCACAGAGGCTGCCATCGACTGGGGTGCAGTTTGAGATTGCGTAGTGGTCGGAGTCGTGGATTGCGTTGGGGTAATCATGGTCAAAGCCTCATATCGATTCGCCCATCTGGGCTCGCTCTTGAAGGAGTTGGGCCAGCCTCAGGAGTGTGCTCGGATTGCGGGGCCAAAAACTGAGTGTCCTCGTTGCCGTCGGGTTCATCGCCCCGCGCGTCTGCGGAGGTGCCCAGATCAATGGACAAACCTCCCAACCCAAAGTTCTGGAACTCCATCTCGAGAACCGAGAGGTGACGCCGCATCATGTCCAACGTTTCCGGGCGTTCTGCAGTGATCGTCATGTAAAGGCCATCGTCGCGGCCATTCAAAACGATTGAAACGCGCCCCAATTCCTCGGGATTCAAAGCGACCTCTATAGTTCCGGAATGCGACCGCACATTGATTGCATTTGCCATCTGACTTGCTATGGCACGCGTTGTTTCTGCACGGGTTGCGGCAGTCATTGCCTGCACAGATAGTCCTGAGTCGCGAGTGGTGGACGACGCCAGAATTTCTTTTGCTACCTGCACGTCTTCCGTTTCAGGGCCCGGGTGTGCATTCGCCTCGTCAGTGGGTTTTGTGATGGCAATAAGCTGCATCTGCGTGACTGATGGCGTTTGATCGGGCGGCATTGGTTGCCTTGCTGCCGGACTTGGTGCGGGTGGTTCCTGAGCCACGTCATGGCCCCCGCCAACATCGATCGAGCGAACGGGAATCTCCTTCGTGTATGGTGTCAGGCCCGGCATCACATTTTGCGGTTTTCTGATGGCTTCGGCTGCCCTGTTCGTTTGTGCAGCCTCAAAGACAAGGCTTTGAAAAGCCGGAGGAATGGCTTGCTGGACCTCTATTTCCGGATCTTGTAGCGCCTCAATTGGCCGGTTATTCTGAGCCGCGTCCTGGGCTGCTTCGGCGTCTGCGGCAATGACCGCTGACTCGGAAGCAGGTTTAACGATCTGCGCCTCAGCAATTGTTTTCGGATCGGCTTCCGGCATCGAAGCGCGTATTTCGACAGGCGGCTGATCCTCCGTTGCAGCAGAGATGTCTGCTGCCTCGCCATCCGCCATGGCCACTTCCAACTCGCCTTCAGCATCGGGATCCTGAATCAAAAGATCAACCACCTCTGGCTCGCTGGATGGCGAACTGGTTTCCTGGTCCATGACCATTTGAAAGGACGCTGCGACTTTGGACTCGCTCGCCTCCTGCCGGGTTACATCGGTTTTCGCGGTGGCGATGGGCGCGGACATCATCATTGAAAGAGGGGTGGGCATTTTGCTCCGGCTCCGTTTTTGTGATCGGAAACCTGCCCGCAGGAAGTTACGTTTATTTTAACCGCTTTCCTCTTTGATCGAGAAAGTTCGATGCAAATTTCGGAGAAAGCGATGAAGATTTCTGCGACCCTTCCCACCTCGCTGCCACCCTCGACTGCTGAGAAGCTCAAAGCAGCTGCCGTCGAGCTTGAGGCGGCGTTTCTGGCGGAAATGCTCAAATCTTCAGGGCTGGGCGAAACAAGTAAATCCTTTGGTGGTGGTGCAGGCGAAGACCAGTTTTCGTCTTTTCTCGTAAAGTATCAGGCTCGCGCGCTGGCCGAATCCGGCGGCGTCGGCCTGTCCGAAATCCTGTTCCAATCCATGATGGAGAAAACCCATGGCGACAAATCCTGATCCCGACCTGATCCAATCCCTCGAAGAAGTGTTGGACCTTGAACGCACTGCACTTGTCGATGGTGATCTGGAGCGGTTGAACCTTATAGCGCCGGAGAAGGAGAAGCTGATCGGCGCGATCAATGAGTTGCAGGTCATTGACACCGCGCAATTGATTCACCTCCAGAAAAAAGTCGAACGGAACCAGGCCTTGCTCAACAGCGCTGCCGAGGGAATTCGGTCTGTTGCAACCCGTATGGCCGAATTGCGCCGCGTTCGGCAGGAGTTCAGCACCTATGGTGCGGACGGGCAGCGCAACGGGTTTACCGTGCGCCGCAATGCAAAACTGGAAAAGCGGGCATAGCAAAGGGTTTGATTCAAATCCGAAATTTCTGGCTGGAAAGCTTTAGCACTCCGTTAGGAGATCAGGGGCAAAGGTGGCCGGGCACCTGAAACAGCAGGTGGCGCGAACAGCCCGACGGCAGATCGCAATGATCAGAAAGACGTCAAAGCCCGCCTGTGGTGCGGGGTAAGCATGGGCGCAAAGAGCCCGAACGGAAAAGGAAGAAAGCTATGTCCAGCATTCTGACAAACAATGGCGCAATGGTGGCGCTGCAAACTCTGAAATCGGTCAACAAGAATCTGGAAATGACCCAGAACGCGATCTCGACCGGTAAGGATGTCGCGACCGCCAAGGACAACTCGGCCGTCTGGGCGATCTCCAAAGTCATGGAATCCGACGTCAAGGGCTTCAACGCGATCAAGGACAGTCTGGCTTTGGGTGAATCGACCGTTGCCGTGGCGCGGAACGCATCGGAAACCGTGACCGATTTGCTGACCCAAATGAAGGAAAAGATCGTCGCCGCTCAGGAGGACAACGTTGACCGGGTCAAGATCAATGACGATGTAACCGCGCTGCGCGATCAGATTGCTTCTGTCGTTGGTGCGGCGCAGTTCAACGGGTTGAATCTTGTTGACGGCTCGGCAGGTTCGGCCTCGATCCTGGCGTCGCTGGACCGCGATAACACAGGCAGCGTGACGGCATCATCTATCAACGTCGCGGGTCAGGACTTGTCTATCGGCGGTTATACTGCCAACGACATTTTCTCCGGCAGTTCGGCCGGTGCATCTGTCAACGGGGATACTGTGGCCATTTCGCTCGACAATAGTGGTGGCAACGAACAGATCGAAATCGCCGAGAATGGTGCAGCCTTCGCCGCCGGTGATAGCGTCAGCCTGACCGTGGGTGATCAGACCGTGTCTTACACGGTGACGGCGGATGATGCCGCATCCACCACCACGGCCGATATCGTTGCAGTTGCGCTTAAGTCCAAAGTTGATGAGCTGGGTGTTGCAGGGCTAACCGTAGACTACGACAGCGGTACGCCCGGTACGCTAAACTTCACCAATGGCGGCACGGATGACCTTACCGTCAGCGGTCAGTTCACAAACGCAGGTTCGGGCGGTCTGGGTGCCTTGTCTTCGATTGACGTCTCCACAAGTGGCGGTGCGTCCGCCGCGCTGGGCACTATCGAAACGCTGATCGACACGTCGATTGATGCAGCGGCGGCCTTTGGCTCGGCACAGGGTCGTATCGAAACGCAGCAGGATTTCGTTTCCAAACTAACGGACTCGTTCAAGTCTGGCATCGGTTCGATGGTCGATGCGGATATGGAGGAGACCTCGGCCCGTCTGCAGGCCCTGCAAGTACAGCAACAGCTGGCCACCCAGTCGCTGTCGATTGCCAACCAGGCACCGCAGTCGATCCTGTCACTGTTCCGTTAATCTTCGGAACCTGGTCGGGGCGTGGAAACGCGCCCCGGCCCTGATCGCCAAAAGACGGCCTATTGGAAGGATTTCAAGTGACACCGCAAACTCTTGCACAGCGTGCCTATGCACGAACCGCCGCCCCGACACGTACTCCGCGTGATACAGAATACGAGGCGATTTCAAAGATTACGCATCGGCTCAAAGCCGCGGCCGCCCGGCGTAAAACCGATTTTGGCGGGTTCGTTCAGGCCCTGCACGAAAACCGTCGCTTGTGGAGCGTTCTGGCAACCGGTGTTTCGGATTCCGACAATGCCTTGCCCAACGAATTGCGCGCGCGGATTTTCTATTTGGCAGAGTTCACCGAACAGCACAGCAGTCAGGTTCTGGGCAACAAGGCAACCGTTGAGCCGCTGCTTGAGATCAACATGGCGGTGCTGCGTGGCTTACGACAAATGGGTGCAACCTGATGGGGGGGCTGGTTCTGAAACTGGCGCCGAAAGAGAGGGTGCTGATCAACGGCGTCGTAGTTGAGAATGGGGATCGCCGTAGCCGGTTCTCGATAATGACGCCGGATGCGAACGTATTGCGCCTGCGTGATGCTATTCATCCAGATGAAGTGAACACACCCGTGCGGCGGGTTTGCTATGCCGCTCAGCTTGTTCTGTCAGGCGATATGGAGCCGGAACGCGCACGGCAACAGCTGTTGCGGCGGGTCGAAGAGCTGAGCCAGGTCTTCACCGATGCGGACAGCCGCCGGGTCCTGTCCGAGGCAACTGAGGCCTTGCTGGCCGAGCAGTATTACAAATGCCTGAAGTCGCTGCGGGCACTGCTGCCGCGCGAAGAACGCCTGATGGCGTATCAGCAATGACGTTCCAGCCGGTCATCCCTTCCGGAGGTATCGTTGGCTGGCGTTTCCTGCAGCGCACCTATGATGCACAGCTTGAAAGCTTTTCGTCCTCGGCCGTCAATGAAAGGGAAAGGCAGTACTTTCTGGAGAACATCGGTAATGTGCGAACGGCCGAGGATCTGGTCTCAGACCGGCGTCTGTTGCAGGTGGCGTTAGGGGCCTTCGGGTTGGAGGATGACATCAACAACCGCTATTTTATTCAGAGGATTCTGTCCGATGGCACCAGCGCTGATGACGCGCTGTCCAACCGGTTGGCCGACAGTCGCTATCGGGAGTTTTCTGAGGCCTTCGGTCTGGGTCCGGGTGAGGTACGCAGAACGGGTCTGATCACCGATATGGAAGCGATTGCGCAGGACAACGTGGTGTCCCGGTTCGAGATTGCGGTTGGGGAAACCGATGAGACGATGCGCATTTCGCTCTATACCCGGCATACGCTGACGGAGCTGGCTGCGCAGGACAGCAGCGGGGACACCAAATGGTTCGACCTGATGGGCCAGTCGCCCTTGCGCAGCATGATGGAGACAGCGCTGGGTCTGCGGTCGAGCTTTGCTCAGTTGGACATCGACAGGCAGCTTGAGGTCTTCAAGGACAGGTTGACGGGTCTGACCGGGTCAGATGATCTGGCGCAATTTACCGATGAGGCAGCTGTCGCCACGCTGACGGACCAATTTCTTGCGCGCAGCCAAATCGCTCAGTTACAAAGCACGATCTCCCCGGCTCAAACCGCGTTGATCTTGCTTGGAGGGTAGCTGCGCAACAGGGCTGGTAAGTTGTCCAAGTCGGAAGTTCAGGCATTCAACACAGTGTCTGCGGATGTTCTGAGCGCATAAGACGTTACAGGTTGAGACACGTTGTGCAACTTGACATCGCCCAATGGCAGGGCATTGGCGCATGCGGGTTGAATATCGGCTGAGACGACAATCCGGTGCCCCACTGTTTTCCCGTATTCCCCCAGTCGGGCGGCAACATTCGCGGCCTGCCCAATCACAGTAAAGTCCAGCCGCTCGCGTGACCCTACATTGCCGTAAGTGACACGTCCGTAAGCAACACCGATCGAGCAATCGCAATGGCTGTCAGTACCGGCAAGGCGGAGCTCACCCAGTTTTTCAACGATTTCAACGGCCGACTTCTGCGCATTCCCACGTGCGACGATTGAATCTTCACCCTCGGGAAAGACTGCCAGCACAGCGTCGCCGATAAACTTCAGAACCTCTCCGCCGTTTTCGTGCACGATGCCGGATACGGTTTCAAAAAAATCGTTCAGCAGGTTGATATAGGCAGTGCGGCCAAGCTGTTCTTCCAAACTGGTTGAGTTTCGCAGGTCGCAAAACATGATGGCAGCGTCGATCTCATCGCCGTCGCCACGCCGAATCTCGCCGCCTAGTACGCGTGCACCAGAGCGTTTGCCGACATAGGTTTCCAACAACACCTGCGCGTTTTCGCGCTGCATAAAAACTTCGTAGAACCGCGCGATGACTGCCGAGCACTCGAACACAAGCCCAAGGTTTTCCGTGGTGAACCCATCCGGGTGATCGCAGGTCAGGGTCAGCACATTTGTCCGACCATCCGAGAACGGCAAAGGCATGGCGACGTAATCGGTGGCGCCTTTGGCCCTTAGGTCTTCCATGATCGGAAAGCTATTGTGGGGATTTTCATCGTTCAGCCGCTGGCGTACGCCGCCCAGCCCGTTTGAGACGTGGCGCAACGGGCTGTTGATATATGCTGGGTGGTCGTGGATTTCGTAGGTGGGCACGTTTGTTGAAATCTCGGCCGCATCCTTTTCCCAAATGTAGTGCTTGCCCGCGATCAGCGGATGCAATGACCAGGCCAGAATACTGAGACGTTGAATGGCGATACCGTGCTCTAACATCTTTTCGGCAAGCGCTTTGGTAAAGGCTTCAGGAGTGTCATTCTCGGACGCACCGCGCATCAGCCAGTCGATCAGCGGGCCACTGATATTGCCATCCTCAGGCTCCCTCAGGGTGTTGTCCCCCAGATCGACATGTGTGTAGGCGTTGGGCATAAAGCCGACACATCCTTGAATAGCAATGCTTTCTGGTAGCGCTTCTTCATAGGCCCAGACGGAATTGGTCAGACGCTGGCCATCCAGAATGACGTCGTGGTAGGTGGCCGTGCCTTTGAACGGGCAAAAGGTCTGTAATTCGGTCTCACCCCCCAGTTCGACGCAAACATCTGCACGCGGGACATAGATCGTGGCGGGCAGCCGTGTTTCATACATGACCTTTGCGTCGGTGCTTTCGGCCAGCAGAATGTCATCCCGGAATATCGCGATCCGACCTTTCAGAGGCTCAACCGAGATCCCATAGCCTTTGGTCGAAGGTGTGGTGTGCACATTCATCTTCAGACTCCCTGACGCGAGTCTATATAGGATGGGCGTTTGCCCCGAGCATTCCAAGGGGTGTCACCGGCATTTTACCACATAGGCCCTTTACGATGCGAACGGATCAGACCATCTGAATCACGTCTTTTTCGATCGACAGCATATAGCCCTTTTTGGCGATGTTCTTGACCAGAAGCTCGCTGACCATTTGATTTCCCAACGCGTCACGCAGCCGTTTGATGCGCGTTGCCCCTGCAGCCTCATCACAATCAGCCGCATCCTTGCCGGAAATCATTGCCTCGATCTGAACGCCGGAGAGAACTTCGTCATCCAGTCTGGATTCGGCCAGCACCGACAAGGTCTCCATCGCGGCCGGGGTCAGTTTGAAGTCCATATTGTTCAGATAAACGGTGTTCTCTTCGCGGCTGATCAGCAATGAGGTCACTTGAATGCCGGTGCGCTCGATCTGGGCCATGCGTCGGTTCAGAGTGACAAGCATCACCAGAAACACCAGGGCCGTCACCAGCATGGCAGTGGCGAAGACCAGCAGCACGAAAATCACCATTCGGTAGCTGGACAAAGTATCGGCAAAGGCGGTGCCGGATTGGGCCAGAATCTCAAGCAGGCGGATTTCGGTCTGCGAGGTCAGGTCGCTCTCGATGAATAACCGCTCAACCCGCGCGTTAAACGCGTTGGCGTCGGGCAGGGTCCAGAAAAGAAAGATCGCCGCCGTCACCAGAATCACAACGATCGCCGCGATGCCCGCGCCAACCAGTCTGACACCGGATCGGCGGGCCTCAGTAACGGAGATAGAACTGTCCGGCATTGGCCTTCCTTTTATCCAACCCTTCCGGCCCGAACACGGACATCACGTTCAGTAGGGTCCAACCCGAACCTTTCAGGCGCTGGGCGACTTCTTTTTTTGCCTGCCCTTTACCGCAGGACGATACCTGCATGACGCCATAGTGCAGGCGCAGCGGATTGTCCTGCTTGGCCTTGTAGTCGGCATAGCAATCGTCCGCCGAAGCGGCGGTGCCAAGCGATATCAGGGCCAGCAGGACCAGAGAAGAGAGGATCTGTTTCATAGGCCGCATCCTGCGCATGGGTTGGTGGGATATTCAATAACATAAGGGGTTTCGCGGGGCTGATATCGGATAACACCGGCCCGTTATTGCTTGTCTGAATAATGGCCAACCAGTGTCGGGGTATCGAGCACACGGCCCGTTAGCGGGCACCTCAAGACCATTGAAGGACAAGCACCATGCATAAGAAGTTTATCGCCCTGATCGTTGCTTCTGCGGTTGCCATTACCGGCATTTCGGCGTCACAGGCGCGGGCTGCGGATGTTGAAGATATTCTTGGTGGGTTGGCGGCGATTGCGTTGCTTGGCGTTGCAGTGAAACATTTCGACGACGAGCGCAAAAAGAACACCGTGACGCATAACTACAATCACATATATAAGGCGCCCCAAAAGCACGTGCACAAGAAGCCAAAGCAAAGGCCGCATCACGTGCGCCCGCTGCCGGAACGCGTTGCGCGCTATAACCTGCCGCAACGATGCTTGCGCAAACACAAAGGGTATTCGCCCAAACAACGGTTGTTGGGAAAGACCTGCCTGAGCAAGCATTACAAGTACAGCAAAAGCCTGCCGGAGCAGTGCAAGGTCAGGTTCTGGGACGGCGAAAAGGTTAAGCGGGCATATCACCCCGGTTGCCTGCGTCAGCAAGGATACCGCGTGAGTAAAAAGTGATAGGTTTCGAGCAGGAGTGGCGCCGCAGAAGCGTCACGCGGGAGAGGGTGGCGCAAGCTGCCCTCTCTTTTTTCTTGCGATGTGCGGCAAAACGCGATTTTCCGGGGGCATGACGACTCCAGATTATGAAATTGAGAAAGCCGCCGCGACGCAAGGCTATCTGAGGGTTGCTGGCGTGGACGAGGTGGGTCGAGGGCCGCTGGCCGGGCCTGTGGTTGCAGCCGCCGTGATTCTGAACCCTGAGGATATCCCCGAAGGGTTGAACGACTCGAAAAAACTGACTGCGAAACGTCGGGCCACGCTGGAGGACGCTCTACGCGAGAGGGCGGAGATCGCGATTGCCGAGGCCTCAGTAGCCGAGATCGACGAACACAACATCTTGCGTGCCTCGCATCTGGCGATGGAGCGTGCCGTGGCCGCATTGAATCCGCCGCCGGACTATCTTTTGATCGACGGCAACATGATCCCGCGCGGCCTGACAATCCCGGCTGAGGCGGTGGTCAAAGGCGACGCGCATTCGGTCTCGATTGCGGCGGCGTCGATCATAGCCAAAAACTGGCGCGATCAACTGATGGTGGATTTGGCGCAACAGCATCCGGGATACGGCTGGGAGACAAACGCCGGTTATCCGTCGAAACAACACAGGGACGCGCTGCGAAATCTTGGTGTGACCCCACACCATAGACGTTCGTTCAAGCCGGTACACAATATCTTGTATCAAGAGTAAATCGTAAGTTGCTGATTCAAAAAAGAAATTGACGGCGAATCGTCTTTGACTCATCCTAGTCTCAACCAAATGAGCGCAAAAGCGCCGTGGATACTTGAGGCAGTAAAATGACAACAACCACCAAAAAGGGCGCAAAAGCGCTCCCTTTAAACACGATTCTATCCGGGGACTGCATCGATGTGATGAACAGTCTGCCCGAGGCGTCGGTGGACCTGATCTTTGCGGATCCACCCTATAATTTGCAGCTGAAAGGCCAGTTGCACCGCCCTGATAACAGCCAGGTAGACGCGGTCGATGATCACTGGGATCAGTTTTCCAGCTTTGGTGCCTATGACCAATTTACCCGCGAATGGCTGAAGGCGGCGCATCGTCTGCTCAAGCCAAATGGCGCGATCTGGGTGATCGGGTCCTATCACAATATTTTCCGTGTGGGCTCGGCCCTGCAGGACGCGGGATACTGGATTTTGAACGACGTCGTGTGGCGCAAGTCGAACCCGATGCCGAATTTCCGGGGTAAGCGTTTCACCAATGCGCATGAGACAATGATCTGGGCGTCCAAGCGCGAAGGTGCCAAGTACACGTTCAACTACGAAGCCCTGAAAGCGCTGAACGAAGGCGTGCAGATGCGCAGCGACTGGGTGCTGCCGATCTGCACCGGGCATGAACGTCTGAAAGATGAAAACGGCGATAAGGCGCATCCGACGCAGAAGCCGGAATCGCTGCTGCATCGCGTGTTGATTGGCTCGACCAATCCGGGTGATGTGATTCTTGACCCATTCTTTGGTACCGGGACCACCGGCGCCGTCGCCAAGATGTTGGGGCGTGAGTTCATCGGGATCGAACGCGAAGAGGCCTATCGCAAGGTCGCCGAAAAGCGCATCGCCAAGGTCCGCAAATTCGACCGCGAAGCGCTGGAGGTCAGCGCCAGCAAACGCGCCGAGCCGCGCGTACCCTTCGGTCAGCTGGTTGAACGTGGCATGCTGCGTCCGGGTGAGGAACTCTATTCCATGAACCAGCGTCACAAGGCCAAGGTTCGCGCGGATGGCACACTGGTTGGGCAAAACGTCAAAGGCTCGATCCATCAGGTGGGTGCACACCTGGAAAACGCGCCGTCTTGTAACGGCTGGACCTACTGGTGCTTCAAACGCGACGGCAAGACGGTGCCGATTGACGTTCTGCGCCAGCAGATCCGGGCAGAAATGAACTGATTACACGAACACCGCCGGTGCCTGTGGCCTGACACAAGGCACTACGCCTTGCCCCGCCGATCTCGGCGGGGTCTTTTGTTTTTTCAACATCTGGTTTCAATCCGCGCCTTCTGTATCCTGCGGCGCAGTGAAGGAGCTTGTGCAATGTCGGATGTTTCAGCCAGTGAATCCCGCTTTGGCCGGTTTTTTGTGACCCGACCGGACACATACGATCTCGAGAACCAATACACCGAAGCCGCGCTGGAACGGCATAAACGCGAAGGGCTGGAACTCGCTGTCCGTGCTCGCTGGATCGCGATGGCGCTGACCGCGGTGCTGCTGATTTTCCTCAACCCACAATGGGATGTGCTTTGGTATCATTTCATCTTGCTGCTGATCTGCGCGAACGGCTGGTTTATTCGGCGAGCAGGCCGGGTAGGGCAGTCACGGACCGAATTGCTGCTGATCTTTGTGGATCTGCTGATCATGACCTTGGGCATGATCGTTCCCAACCCGTTCAGCGACGATGTCCGACCGCTGGCGATGCAGTACAGGTTCGATAACTTCCAGTATTTCTTTATCATTCTGGCGGCCGGAACGCTGGCGTATTCTTGGCGAACCGTAATTGCCATTGGGTCGTGGACAGCCTTGGTCTGGACCGCCGGGTGGATCATCGCGTGGTGGGTGGCAACGCCGATGCCCGGCCTTAGTAAGCGCGTGGTAGAGGCTTTGGCTGGGTATCCCGATGTGGCCGAGTTTTTGGACCCCAACAGTTATATGGCTTCTCAGCGCATCCAGCAGGTTGTCGTGTTCATGATGGTGGCGGTGACGCTGGGTGTGTCGATGCGGCGGCTAAACCGGTTGCTGATGACCAATGCGGGGCTGGAGCGGGAACGAGCGAACCTTTCGCGGTATTTTTCTCCGAACGTGGTGGAGGAATTGAGCCAGAATGACGAGCCGCTCAAACAAGTGCGCAAAGAGAACATCGCCGTTTTGTTTATCGATATCGTCGGATTCACAAAATATGCGGCTGGACGCGATCCATATGAAGTGATCGAGGTGTTACGCGGGTTCCACGCCCGGATGGAGGGTGAGGTGTTTCGCCATCACGGGACGCTCGACAAGTATCTGGGCGATGGATTGATGGCCACGTTTGGCACTCCGGTGCCGACACCGCTGGATGCAAGCGACGCGGTGGCCTGCGCGCGGGGCATGGTCGCCGTGATTGATCGCTGGAACGTTGAACGCCGTCGGGCGGGCGAGCCTGAGATTCACGTTGGGATTGGGGTTCACTATGGCTCAGTCGTTTTGGGTGATATCGGGGCCAATCGGCTGGAGTTCGCGGTGATCGGGGACTCGGTGAATGTGGCAGCCAAGCTGGAGGCGCTGACTCGAGAATTCCAGGCAAAAGTTATCATAAGCGATGTGGTTCGGAGCCAGCTGCTGGTCGAGGACCACAATGCATCTGAGCTGATGACCGGATTTGAGAAGTATGAGAAACGCGCTGTCCGTGGGGTGGAGACACCGATGGATGTCTGGGTGATGACGGCGTGAGGGCTCCCGCCGATCACCCCTGCATCACAGATGCAACGCTGATCGTTGGGCCGGGCAGCGCGCTGGCGCGCGCTGCGGTCAAGCGCGTGGCACAGGATTGAGTGATTTGTTGTAGGGCTGCCAGTCTGTGACCTCGGGGTAGTATTGACGCCGCCAGGCGCGGACGCGGGGGTTCATGACGCGACGCCAAAGTGGCGGGATCATGGCGGCTATCGTCATCACCGGGTAGCCGTAGGGAAGCTGCGGGGCTGTATCCTCGGAGTGGTGTTGCAGCAGAGGAAAGCGACGGTTGGGTTTGTAGTGGTGGTCCGAGTGCCGCTGTAGGTTGATCAGCAGCCAATTCGATGCTTTTTGCGAGGCATTCCACGAATGGCGGGGCTGAACGTGTTCGTATTTGCCTTCACCCAGATGTTTTCGGGTTAGGCCGTAATGTTCGACGTAGTTAACCAACTCAAGCTGCCAAATGGCGACCCCCGCTTGGACCAGGAACAGGGCGAGACCAGACCAGCCACCAATTGCAAAGGCCAGTAACAACATCGCGCCTTGCAGCAACCAATACCGCCAGAAGGGGTTAGAGAGGTCGGTCCAGGCGAGGTCCTTGCGGGCGAGTTTGTCACGCTCAGCCTGGAAGGCGGAGAGCAGGCATTGCTTCAACACACGAGGATAAAACCGGTGAAATCCCTCGTTGTAGCGGGCTGTGACGGGATCTCGGGGCGTGCCGACATAGCGGTGGTGGACCAGAAGATGTTCCGAACGAAAGTGCGAGTACAGAACCATCGCGAGCAGGATGTCACCCAGCCAGCGTTCGAACCGCTCCTTCTGATGCATCAGTTCATGGCTGTAGTTGATGCCGATCGTGCCCGAGATAACACCCATGCCAAAAAACAGCCCGAATTTGGACAGTGTCGACAGATGGTCCGTATGCGTGGCGTACCAAATTAGCCCGTAGAGGGTCAGGAATTGCACCGGAACCCAAGCCTTGGTCAGAAGAATGTACCAGCGCAACACTGTTTCAGGGGTATCGGGGTCGGCGTTGTCGAGTTGCAACCCGGTCAACCGGTCTAGTAAGGCAAAAACCCACCAAGTCGAGAATGGCACCAATAGGACCCACCAACCGCCGGCACTTGCGGTGAACCAGAACAGCGGAATCAGCAGGAACGAGACCCAGAAGGGCAGGACCGATTGCCAGCGGGACACGGTCTGTGAGGTGGTCATGAAGCAGCTCCGGGCAATTGCGCACAGACTAACCCTAGTTCGGCGAAAGGTTCAATGAGTTACCGGTTGCGCCAGAGGTCGTGGGCCTTGCGCATCACGGTCGGCAGGTCGCTTGGGCGGAAGGCGTGTTTTTCGATAACGATCAGACCGTTGAGAGGGAGGTCGTCTGGCAATGAGGCCGTCCAGATGTGCAGGATCAGGTGGAAATGGGTAAAGGTGTGGCGCACCTCGCCCGCAAGCACCTGCCACTCCGCTTCAAACGGTGATGATTCAACCGGGGCATCGGACCAGTCTGAGCCTGGCCAGCCCAGCATACCGCCGAGCAGACCTTTGTCGGGGCGGCGCTCCAGCAGCAGTGCTCCGTCCACGCGTTGGGCGATGTAGATATGGCCATACCGCGTGGGTTTGGGTTTTTTCGGCGTCTTGCGTGGCAGGTCGGGCTGCGTTCCGGCGAAACGGGCCTGGCAGGGGTCGCGCAGGGGGCAGATTCCACAGGCCGGAGATTTCGGGGTGCAGATGGTGGCACCAAGATCCATTACCGCCTGCGCATAGTCTCCGGGTCGTGCGTCCGGTGTCAGCGTGGCGGCTTTCTCTTTCAGCAGTGGTTTTGAGCCGGGCAAAGGGTCGTGAATGTCATAAAGCCGGGCCATGACCCGTTCGACATTGCCGTCCAACACCGTCTCGGGGCGGTCGAAGGCAATGGCCGAGATCGCGGCAGCGGTATAGGGACCGATACCCGGCAGTTTCAGCAGGGCGTCGTAGGTGTCGGGGAATTCGCCATCGTGATCCTCGGCCACCACTCGTGCGCATTTCAGCAGGTTGCGGGCGCGGGCGTAATACCCCAGCCCCGCCCACTCGCCCATAACTTGGTCGTCAGGCGCGTCAGCCAGCGCCTGAACCGTCGGCCACCTTGTTGTAAACCGCGTGAAATAGTCGCGAACGGCGGCCACGGTGGTCTGTTGCAGCATCACCTCGGACAGCCAGACACGATAGGGGTCAGGCAACACGCCAGCCGCTCGGTCCGCGGGACTAACGCGCCAGGGCATTTCGCGAGCGTGGCGGTCGTACCAATCCAGCAGCGCGCTGCTCACGTCAAATTCACCGGTGTCACGCAATTTTTAACCATCTCCGTGTCGGGTTTCGCTGGCGCCCGTTGTCATGCCCTCTACAATAGCGGCGCAGGAGTTGGAAACCAGATGCAGCGCAGACGTTCTTCGACCCGCGGGTTCAAACGCACCGCGACATTGCTGAACGGCCAGATCAGGCGCGCCGGCGAAAGCCGGGGTTTTGCCGTATCGCGGCTGCTGACTCATTGGGCCGAGATCGTGGGTCAGGACATGGCCGCCATCGCGCGGCCAGTGAATGTGGGTTATGGCAAAGGCGGAATCGGTGCGACGCTGACCGTACTGACCACCGGCCCGCAGGCCCCGATGCTGGAAATGCAGAAGGAACAGCTGCGCGACAAGGTGAACGCTGTCTATGGCTATAATGCCATCAGCCGGGTGCGTATCACCCAGACCGCTCCGACCGGATTTGCCGAGGGGCAAGCCAGTTTCGACCACAAACCGAAAGCGGCGAAACCCAAGTTAGACCCAGAAATTGCAGCCGAGGCCGACCGGACCGCACGCGACGTTCACGACGGTGATTTGCGCGCGGCCCTTGAACGTCTGGGCCGTAACGTTTTATCCAAGCAAAAACGCTGAGAAAGGGCTGAGAAATGAGCCGTATTGCAACCGGAATTTGTGCGGCGGTCGCCATCGCCGCAGGCGGCTATTGGCTGTCGCTGTCGAATTCCTCCCCCTCCTACCCGCTTGTCAGCGGTGCGGAGGCACAAGAGGCCGATCTCGACACCTCGACCATTGTCGAGATGGTGCAGGGCGCCGAGGATGCGCCGGTCGAGATCATCGAATACGCCTCCTATACCTGCCCGCATTGCGCCACCTTCCACCAAGGTGCGTATAAGCAGCTTAAGAAGGATTTCATCGACACCGGCAAGGTCAAGTTCATCTACCGAGAGGTGTATTTCGACCGCTACGGCCTGTGGGCCTCGATGGTGGCGCGCTGCGGTGGACCCGAGAAGTTCTTTGGCATTACCGATCTGATCTTTGAAGGTCAGTCAGAATGGACCAAAGCCGGTGGTCCGGCCGAGATCGTGGACGAGCTGCGCAAGATCGGGCGTTTGGCCGGCATCGACAATGACCAGCTTGAGGCCTGCCTGCAAGACGGCACCCGCGCTCAGACGCTGGTGGCCTGGTATCAGGAAAACGCAGAGCGTGACGGCATTCAGGCAACCCCGTCCTTCATCGTGAATGGCAAGAAGGTCGACAACCAGTCTTATGCCGATTTCAAGAAACTGATCGAAGACGAACTGGGCAGCTAACTGTCTAATGCGACCGGCTTCGGGCCGGTCGCCTTTCAGGGCGACGGAGCGACCTGCAGCAGCATTTGCCGGACCTTGTCGGCCTCATCCACTTTCAAACGTACGGGCAAAGTGATGACCTTGCTTCGGAACGCGGCAGGAAGGCGCACGGCGTCTTTTTCCGTTGTGACCATCTGCGCGCCCAGTAGGCGGGCTTCGTTTTCCAGCCGTGTCATCAGGGTCGGGGTCAGAGGTTGGTGATCGTCCAAAGCTTCGGCCCGCAGAAGGGTTGCACCCTGTTGGCGCAGGGTGGCAAAGAACTTTTCAGGGTGGCCGATGCCTGCAAAGGCCAAAACCTGCGTGTCGCTCCAATCCATACCGGTTTGCAGCGGTTCCACCGCGCCTGTCGCGTGTGGGACGGTTAGCCTCTGACCCCAAAGGTCCGCGAATTGGGTTTGTGCCTCAGCATCACCCAGTGACAGCACCAGATCAGCGCGTTTCAGTCCAACGTCTACGGGTTCTCGCAACGGCCCGGCTGGCAGGCACAGCCCATTGCCGAACCCGCGCGCGGCATCGACCACGATTACCGAGAAATCCTTGGCGACCGAGGGGTTTTGAAACCCGTCATCCAAGACAATCACTGTCGCTCCGGCCTCGGCTGCGGCACGGGCCCCGGCGGCGCGGTCCTTGGCCACCCAAACCTCGGCAAAGGCGGCCAGCAAAAGCGGTTCATCCCCGACTTGCGCGGCAGTGTGTTTGCCAGGATCAACTTGCACCGGTCCTTTCAATGAGCCGCCATGGCCGCGTGTGACCACATGCGTTTTGTGCCAAGCGTCACGCAGTTGTTCGATTATCCAGATGACCGTTGGGGTTTTGCCGGTGCCGCCCGCGTTCAGGTTGCCTATGCAGATGACCGGGACGCCTGATTTGACACCTGTGCCTGATGCAACCCGCCGTGCGGTCGCGGCTGCATAAGCGCGTCCCAGCGGTGCCAGCAGGCGCGCGCGCAAATCCAATTTGTCAGGTGCGGTGTTCCAGAAATCAGGTGCTCGCATCAATCCGTACTCCGTCGATCCAGACAGTCTTGCACCATGTCGATCAGTTGATCCGCCTGTGGTGCGCCCTCAGACACGATCTCCCACCCGGCCAGCGCCATATCCGCGGCCCGGTCAGGTGACAGCAGTTCAACCACGGTGTCGCCCAGTTCGGTTGCTGTCCGGACAGACCGTGCAGCCCCGGCCCGGTCCAGCTGATCGTAAATCTGCTGGTGCCGGTGTACGAACGGGCCGTGGATCAATGCGGAGCCAAGCGCCACGGCAACAAGCGGGTCGTGTCCTCCCGCTCCGCGTTCCAGCGAGCTGCCCATGAATGTAGCCGGTGACACCCGGAGCCACAGACCAAGGTCCTCTGGCTCAGATGTCAGAATGACCTGCGTCGTATCTTCAACCTGCCCGACAATATCCCAGTTGGTGCAGCGCAGGTCCATCGACTCCAGCCGCCTGTGCAATGGCCCGGCTTCGGCCGAGTCCGCCACGTGCAATACCAGCGTCAACCGTGGCAGCATCCGCATTGCTTGACGGTGGGCGCTCAGGACCGAAATGAACTCTTTGTCCATCACATACGCCGCCAGCCAGACCGGACGGCCAGCCAAGGCGTGGTTGGTTTCGATCAGTTCATCCTCGGGCCAAGGGTTTGGGTTCGCGCTAATCTGCAAGGGTGGAGCTTCGGTAACCTTGCTCGAGGCAATCCCAAGGCGGCGGATGGCTCGGGCGGTTAGGGACGTCGTGGCCAGAATCGACCGGAAACAGTCGAGCGTAAAGCGGGTAATATCGGGCAGCCACTTGGCTCCGCGTGCGACGTTGATGTCGATCTGGGCCTCAATCAGGATCAGTGGGATGTTGTGTTCCTCGGCGCGGGTGATCACGTTGGGCATCAGGCCGCCGCCGACCCAAAGGCCGATATCCGGTTGCCAATACTCCAGAAACGCTCGTGCTGCGACACTCTGCTCCTGAGGCAGATGGATCAGTGGATAGTCCCCCTGTTCCCAACGCTGCAGATCGGAATCAGGCGGGGCTGTCAGCAACACGTTTAACGTGGGACGGGCCTGTTGCAGCCTGCGGCAGAAATCGACTACCGCACGCTGGCGATCCTGTGCGTTGATGTGAACCCAAAAAAGTTCGCCTTCGGGTCGGGCTATCTTTGGTTGGTTGGCCGAGCCGGGTACACCCCAAGACAAAACCCGATATGCCGCCAAACTAAGGGAACGCGGCTTGCTCATGGGTGAATACCCGCGCTGTTCGGGTCAAGTAACGTGCGCAAAGCGCGATGGACAGGCGCGCCCGCCGCGACCACGCCGTCCAGGCGTGGATACGTGTTGTTGAAGCGCAAGGGATTGCCCAACCGGTTCGAACAAATGCCACCTGACTCCCGAATAATCAGGTCGCCGGCCGCAATATCCCACTCCCAGCTGGGGCGCAGCGTCAGCATTCCATCAAAGCGTCCTTGCCCGACGAGGGCCATGCGATAGGCCAGAGAAGGGCGGTAGACCCGCTTGAACTCGGGCACTTGGCCTTGCTGCCAATGGCGCGGGTCCAAATTGGGTTTCGCGGCCAAAATCTCGGACGAACCCAGATCCGAAACCCCGGATACCCGGATTTTGGCACCGTTCAGCGTTGCGCCCCGTCCCTTGGCAGCGGCATAAAGCAGATCGCGCCGCGGAAGGTAAATCACTGCCGCCGTGACTTCGCCCCGTTCAGCGACGGCCAGAGAATGCGCCCAGGTGCGTGAGCCTTCGGCAAAGCTGCGCGTGCCGTCGATCGGGTCGATGATGAACACGCGCTCCTTTTCCAGGCGGTCATCGGAATCCTCGGTCTCTTCACTCAGCCAGCCATAGCCCGGGCGGGCGGCTGGTAGGCGTTGTTCCAGCATTTCGTTGACCGCCAGGTCGGCTTCAGTCACCGGTCCCGCGCCATCCGGTTTATCCCAGCGCTGCGCCGTGTCACCCGAGTAACGGGTGGCGATCTTTCCAGCCTCGCGCGCGGCGTCGATCAGAAGGTGCAGGTCAGCTGCCGGCAAGTGTCATTCCTTCGATCAGCACCGATGGGACCACCCGCGAAAGATATGGGCGCGCGTCATTCGCCGGGATGATCCGTTTCAGCATATCGCGCAGGTTGCCCGCGATAGTACATTCGTTAATCGGGTGGGTGATCTCTCCGTTCTCGACCCAGAAGCCCGAGGCACCGCGCGAATATTCGCCCGTGTTCGGATTGATGGTCGATCCGATCATCGACGTCACCAACAGTCCGGTGCCCATATCGCGCAGCAAGTCTTCGCGGCTGTGTTTGCCCGGAGTCAGGCTGAGGTTCCAGTTGCTGGGCGAGGGTGGACCAGACACACCGCGCGCGGCATTGCCGGTCGAGGTCATGTCCAGTTTGCGCGCGCTGGACAAGTCCAGCGTCCAGCCCGTCAGAATGCCATTTTCGACAATGGCGCGCCGTTGCGTTGCCAGCCCCTCGGCATCGAATGGGCGCGAGCCCGAGATGCGCGGACGGTGCGGGTCTTCGATCAGTGACAGATGTTCCGGCAACACCTGTTCGCCCAGACAGTCCTTAAGCCAGGACGCGCCACGCGCGATGGCCGCGCCGTTGCTGGCCGCGAGCAGATGCCCGATGAGAGAGGATGAGATGCGTTCGTCAAACAGAACCGGAAATGTTCCAGTCGCGGGTTTTTGTGCTCCAACCAGCGCGACGGCGCGTTCACCTGCAGTGCGGCCGATCTCTTCGGGGCTGCGCAGATCGCTTTGGAAGGTACGGCTGTCGCCATCATAGTCGCGCTCCATCCCCGTGCCTTTGCCCGAAATAGCTACGCAAGAGGTTGAGCGGCTGCTGCGGGCGTACCCTCCGGAAAAGCCGTTGGTCGCAGCCAGATGTACACGGTGCGTACCATAAGCCGCCGCCGCATCGGAAACTTGCGAAACCCCTTGAACGGCAAGCGCTGCGGCCTCGGCGGCCAAAGCATCGCGCAGCAAATCCTCGGCGGCGGGTTCCGGGGCAGGGTCGAACAGTTCCAGCGCAGGCAGATCCCAGTCCTTGGCCAGCTGATCCGCGTCAGCCAGTCCGGTGAACGGGTCTTCGGGCGCCTCGCGGGCCATGGCCACAGCTCGTTCGGCCATGGCTGTCAGCGTTTCGGGGCGGCTGTCCGAGCTTGAGACGATGGCTTGACGCTTTCCCAGAAACACCCGCAGACCAAGATCGGTACCCTCGGACCGCTCGGCATGTTCCAGCGCCCCGCCCCGCACTTCGACCGATACCGAAGACCCGTCGATCACAATGGCATCCGCCGCGTCGGCCCCGGCCTTGCGGGCTACGTCCAGCAGGGACTGGCTGATATCTTCAGGTGTACGGGTCATGCGGCCTCCGGTTGTATTACATTGGACCTAGCCTTGGACCGCTCGACCCGCAAGGCCTGAGGGCAGATAGATCCCACGTTGGTTCCTGTTACAGATTGGCCAAATTTGGGTCGGATCTGCAAAGGATTTACATTTCCGTTTAAACTTCCACGAGTTGAGGTACGCGAGCGATTTGCGGGTCTGCGATCAATACAGGTCGAAACGTCGCGCCTCATGTCGTCGCCGAGGGCAAAGAGCCAAGCTCGGTCAACAAGCGATCCGAAAGCTACGTTGTGTTGCAGGACAACGCGCTGTTCACCTTACAGTACCAAAAAGTCGACTGGTTGCGCGCATGTGAAGCTGAGCTAGCGGCCTTGGAGCACAAAGTTCTTTATACTGTTGGGATGGAAAGAGCCCCTGGTCACAAGATCCTCCAACGCGTGCGTACTTTGATGAACGAAAGGTTGGACAGTGCATAGCCCGGGCCTTAAACCAAGAGCTAGAGATGTAATCCAAATAAAGGCGTCGGGCGAAGCTTCGGTTCAGAATAGCTTCGCCCGGTCACTATCACTTGATGCGCTGACCGTTGGCCAGAATCTGTCCGTCTTCGGTGAACTCAATTTTCGAATTCAGCGTGTCGGGCTCTTCGCCGGGAACCGCCATCATGCCCATCATCATGCGCGCGCCTACGGCTTGGTTTTCCTGCACCAGACCCATGCTGATCAGCTTGTCGATTAGGGCATTGGCCCCGACCAGCTGAAGGTTCGCTACACCCGATGGCGTCGGCAGGCCATCGAGCTCTGAGGCATTTGAATTGTCGAAGGTGAAATCTCCGTCACCGGTGAGTTTTGCGCCCACGAGCGACACCAGAAGCTCATTGATCTTTAGCGAATGCAGCTCTCCTGGCGCTTCGCCCGATGTTTCCAGAGCTTCAACTGAGGCTGGGTCGAAGATGTTCGTCAGGACCTTGGCGGTGCCGGTGGTATCCAACGCGATCGTTGCAGGATCACGCGGAAGGGTGCCAGCGGGGTCGAAGATGCTCCAAAGAACGTCCGACATGGTGAAATCCGTCAGATTGATTGCGAAGCCAAAAGGCTGAACTTCTTCGGACTGGTGCACAGGAAATTCGAATTTCAGCCCGGCATTGGCCATCGCTATCTCAATCGGGAAGGGCAGGTCGGCCGTGGTCACCGCCATTTTGGCGCTGTTTTGCTCGACATCATAGGCCAGCCGCTGTTCGTCGATGCTGACGCCGAACCGTCCGCCTTCGGATTCGCTGCCCATCGAGAATGCCTGACCTTCGCTGGTGCCCGCGATCGAGGTTTGGCCTGAGGCATAGGTGAAGAGGCCCGAGAACGAGAAACCGCCCTTGAAGAAGGTCTGTGGATCGGAACCGTCAAAATCCTCGGGGATCACGCTGGTGCCTTCGAAGTTCAGTTGGTTCAGGGTTCCGTTTATCTTGCCGTCATCTGATCCTTCGGGATCGTTGAACGCCAGATCATAGGTTAGCCCGGCGGCGGTCATTTTCTGATCTAGTGCACGGGTCTCGCCAGTTTTCATCTGCGAACTGCCGGTCAGATCGGTCATCTTTAGATCCATGGCCACAATGTCATCGGGCACGGTCTCGTCATCGACCTGTAGCCCGCCCAGCTTCAGGCCAAGCGTGGGGGCGGAATAGTCATACGTCATGTCGTCGGGGTCGCCCGAAACAACCATTTCCAGTCCGGTGTGGTAGTACTCGATATCGACCGAGAACACCTCGCCCTCTTCCTCGCCGGATACGGTCATGGGGAAACTTTCGGGCAAGTCGATGCTGACCGTGCCATCGCCGGTTTCCGTCAGGGTCATCTGCGGCATGGTCATCTTGAACGACCCATCCGCGTCCGGCACGGTAGCGACGACAGTCATATTGGTGATTGTGGTCACATCGCCCGACGTGGATTGTTCGGCCGTTACCGTATAGCCCATCTGGGTCAGATAAGTCTGCCAGTCGTCCCAGACCTGTTGTGCGGTAACATCGGCGAGCGCGCCTTGTGTGACAATGGCATAGGCCAGAACTGCGCCGCTGCTGCGGCGAAGGAAAACGGACATCTGAGAACCCTTCTTGATCAATTTTGCCGGCATCGTCGTGTTTGCGGCGGCGGGCGTCAAGAGGCAAGGGCTGGACGCTTTCCCCATTGGCGCGGTACAGATTCACACAATCTCAAAACAACGGAGGTACAGGGTCCAAATGCAGGGGAAAACCGTACTGATAACAGGGGCCAGTCGCGGCATAGGGGCCGAGGCGGGGCGCGTATTTGCCGCAGCGGGGGCGAATGTTGCCCTGGTGGCGCGCAATCGCGATCAAATCGGGGCGCTTGCGGATGCGCTGGGCGACAATGCTATCGCGTTGCAGTGCGATGTCAGCGATTTCGCTCAAGTCGAACAGGCTGTCGCCGATTGCGTCGATCGGTTCGGTGGGTTGGACGTGCTGATCGGCAATGCAGGGGTAATTGATCCAATCTTTCATCTGTCCAACGCTGATGTCGCGGCTTGGAGCAGCGCAATTGACATCAATCTCAAGGGTGTCTTCTACGGGATGCGGGCCGCTCTGCCCGTTATGCGCGCCGCAGGTGGAGGCACGGTGATCACGATCTCCTCGGGCGCGGCCACGAACGCGATTGAGGCATGGAGTCATTATTGTGCATCCAAGGCAGGCGCCAAGATGCTGACCGAATGCCTGCATCTAGAGGAGTCCATACACGGCATCCGCGCCATGGGCCTGTCACCGGGAACTGTGGCCACGGATATGCAACGCGTCATCAAGGCCAGCGGCATAAATGCCGTCAGCCAGCTGGATTGGAGCGATCACATCCCCGCCGACTGGCCTGCACGGGCGCTGTTGTGGATGTGCTCGAAGGATGCAGATGAATTTCTGGGTTCTGAAATCTCGCTTCGGCGCGAGGACATTCGCAAAAGGGTTGGCCTGACGTGATTGAACTGACCAAAGCGGATGGGTTGTGGACGGTTACGCTCAACAACCCGCAAAAGGCCAACGCGCTGACCGGAGCGATGCTGGCGGAACTGGTCGATATTGCCGAGGCCGCGACCGAAGCCCGTGCTCTGATCCTGACCGGCGTGGGCAAAGTGTTCAGCGCCGGGGCCGATCTGGACGAGGCGCGTGCAGGGCTTGCAACCTCGGACCTGTGGGAGAGGTTGTCGGGTGCCATCGCCGCCTTGCCGTGCCTGACGATTGCGGCATTGAACGGGACGCTGGCTGGTGGAGCAAATGGCATGGTGCTGGCCTGCGATCTGCGCATCGCGGTGCCGCACGCCAAGATCTTTTACCCAGTGATGAAGCTGGGTTTTCTGCCGCAGCCTTCAGACCCTGTGCGCATGGCCGCCCTGATCGGATCAGCGCGCACCAAGATGATTTTGATGGCCGGGCAGAAGATTACCGCGAACGAGGCCTATCAATTCGGGCTGATCGACCGTGTTGTCGAGCCTGACCAACTGATGCCTGTCGCGCATGACCTAGTGGCAGACAGCCTGTCCGCCGACCCACGAATTGCCGCCGGAATTGCAAGGATGTGCCGATGAGATTGTCCGCTGTGCTGCTGCGTGTTGCCGATCCGGATCGCTTGGCCGGGTTCTACACGGAGGTTCTGGGCATGGAGACGCGCGCGCAGGGGCCGAACCAGCGCGCCGGGTATGCTGGACAGGATGCGGATCTGCTGCTGATGCCGGGCGGCGGCGGATACACGCACGATGGCGGGCAACGATACTGGAAAATCGGGATCACCGTGCCGGATGTCGATCTCGCGGCCGCGTATCTGCGTCAGAAAGGGGCTCAGGTTTCGAACCCGAAACAATTTCTCGACATCGGTTACATGTGCCATCTGAAAGACCCCGAAGGATTTGTGATTGAGCTTCTGCAGCATGATTTCGAAGGCAACCGCCCCGAGAATGCCGCTGATCCCTCCGACCCTTTTGCCAATGCCTGCATCGGCCAGATTACCCTGCGCACAGGGGATATTGCCGCCGAAGACGCGTTCTGCCGCGCACTGGGCATGCGGCTGCTTTCAGTTCAGGAAGTGGCCCAGTACGGATTCGATCTGCATTTCTATGCGTTCACCGATGAGGTCCCACCGAATGCGGACCTCTGGTCAGTTGAAAACCGTGAATGGCTGTGGAAACGCCCCTATACCACGCTGGAATTCCAGCATCTTGCCGGGGCGCAGTTTGCGCCCGCACCAGATTACCGGGGGTTGGAAGTTCAGGGCCTGACGGGTTCTCTCCGCGATGCTTTCGGTGATCCTGTGCGACCAGGTTGATCAGCGCTTGCGTCGTTTTCCCGGTACTTTTGATCGGAATCCGGGCGGGCGTTTGCGTACCCAGTTCAGGAATTTTTCCAGACGGGGGTGGGCGCGCAGAGCTTCGACCGTGTTGAACTCACGCGCCAACTCGCCCTCGGTCAGTGTGGCGTGGACTTCCTTGTGGCAAATCACATGCAGCAAAACCGTGGGTCCGCCCTTGCCCCCTTTGAGTTTTGGGATCAGATGGTGCAGGCTGCCGCCCCCATCCGGTATGGGGCGATCACAAAGCGGGCAGATCGGGTCACTGTTTGACATGGCATTCACCAATTTGCGCCGGATGGCGAAGAAGGCAAGAGGACGAAAATGGCGCAGGCAGTGGTAATCGGGGCTGGTCCCGCGGGCCTGATGGCGGCAGAGGAGTTGGCTGTCGCAGGTCATAGCGTGCTGGTGGCCGAGGCCAAGCCCTCGGTCGCGCGCAAATTCCTGATGGCTGGGAAATCAGGCCTGAATCTGACCAAGGACGAACCGTTCGAGACATTGATGCTCGCATATGGTGGGGCGTCGGACTGGCTGTGCCCGATAATCGCCGAATTTGATGCAACCAAGGTGCAAAGCTGGGCGCAGGGGTTGGGGCAGGAGATGTTTACCGGTTCGACCGGACGAGTGTTTCCCACCGCAATGAAAGCCTCGCCGCTGTTGCGGGCCTGGTTGGGTCGGCTGGAGGGGGCGGGTGTTCAGATCGAAACCCGTTGGCGCTGGATAGGGTGGGAAGGTCATACGCTGCTGTTTGACACGCTGGATGGCAGGCAGAGCCTCACCCCGGATGCCACAGTGCTTGCGCTGGGCGGGGCCAGTTGGGCCAGGCTGGGTTCAGACGGCCAATGGGCGCAAATCCTGCGGGACAAGGGTGCCGAGATTGCACCCTTTGCACCATCCAACTCGGCGCTGTCTGTCGATTGGAGCCCTCACATGCAGTCCCATTTTGGCGCGGCATTAAAATCAGTGCGCTGGACAGCCGGAGAGTTGCAAAGCCGCGGTGAGGCCACGATCTCGGCGAACGGGCTGGAAGGCGGGGGGCTGTATTCCCTGACACCGGCCTTGCGAGAAGGCGCATCACTATACGTTGATCTGGCGCCTGATTTGGACACAGCAACGCTGCAATCTCGGTTGGAGGCGAAGAAATCCAAGACCACCCTGTCACAATGGCTGAAAAAGTCGCTGCGCATGTCACCGCAGAAAGTGGCGCTGTTTCATGAGATGGTCAAAAGCAACGCGTTTCCACAAGCACAATGGTCGAGCGCCCTTAAAAACCTGCCGATCCTGCACGCTGGTTTGCGCCCGATGGACGAAGCCATTTCGACGGCAGGCGGTGTTAAGCGCCCTGCAATGAATGACGGGTTGATGCTGACCGAGCTGCCCGGCGTGTTCTGCGCCGGAGAGATGCTGGATTGGGAGGCTCCGACAGGGGGCTATCTTCTGACGGCCTGCTTGGCGACGGGGCGGTGGGCTGGACGCTCGGCGGCGAACTGGCTGAAAGCGGGTTAACGAGACCGCGCCAGCATCGCCAAACGGATCATCGCGCGTTCGACCAAAGCCATTGCAGGCGCTGTTTGACCCGCCGACCGAAGTGACAAGTCGGTGTCGGTGAGAACGGTCAATGCCGTCTGCAATTTCGGTGCGCCCCATCCCTGCGCCTGTCGTAAAATTCGATCGCGACGTTTGCCGTAGATCGGAGGGCGCAGCTTGCCGATCCCCTGAGCCGCCCCGCCGGGATCGGATGCGCAGGCGTAGAGGGTCCGGAAATGTCGTGTCGCGCCGATGCACAAGCTGACCGCGTTGGTGCCTTGTGACTGCAATCGACGGATCAGCGGACCGATCTCGCCAGCGCGGCCTTCGGCGACCACGTTCAGAACGTCATCCAGCGCGGCCTCGGTCGAGCGAGGGGCACAGGCTTCGATGTCTTCTATGGTCAACTCGGAGCTGTCTCCGCGCTTGTAAAGAGACAGCTTTTCAATTGTTTGTGCGAAGTCACCGGGACTGATTCCGGTGGCCAACTCAGTGATAGCCGACATCGAGTCGCGGGGGATGTTTTGTACTCCGGCCTCAGAAAGGATCCGCTCGATTTCACCGCGTGAAGGTGGATCGTCATAGATACCAACTGCGTACGTTGCTGGGTGAGCCTCGAATGCCTTCCGGATTTTCGAACTGGGTTTCAACTGCCCGGCAGTGACGATGATCTGGGCATCGCCGGGGGCCCAGTCCTCGAACGCCGCGAGGATCGCAGGGGCGGCAACGTCGGTGGTGTCTTCGACAAAAACGGCGCGCGGGCCGGGGAAGAACCCTACCGCTTTGACCGCATCCAGCAAGAGAGCGGGATCGCTGCGCAGATCTGCTCCGGGCATCCGGGTCAGCCGCATTTCCTCTTCGGCACTGGCACCCAGAAGCGCGGCCAGAACCTGCTGGCGTTTCAGCGCCACGCGCATCGCATCCGCGCCGTAGATCAGCAGCCCGGCCTTGTCGGCGTCTGGACGGGCGAAATACCCTTCAGCCTCGCGCGGGCTGAGCTTCATGTGCCAAGACCCGGCGCTGCATATAGCTGGTTCACGATCTGATCCGATAGAATCACCATCAACCGTTTCTTGGCGTCACGCTCGTCTGCCAGCGTCGAAACTGTCGATCCGGCCGCGGAATACCCGACAAAGTCCTCGACAGAGCCTGAGGCAATCACCTGCCCGGTTTCATTTGATCTGAGGGTGTAGGTCGCCTCACCATCAATGGAATAGCGATTGGTTTCGTTTGTCGTCGTGATCGCGGCAGCCCGTGTCACGGTGGCAACGCTCACGTCCAAATCGTAGGCGCTACCCGAGCTTGCGCTGCGGCCCAACCGTTGCTCGAGGTTCTGGACCAACTGGTAGCTATCGGTTGTGTTTGGGGCTGATACCTGGACCTGGCCGTTCAGTGCAGCGCCCGACCCTCCGGGTGCGTAGACAGGTTCAAAGCCGCAGGCGGCGAGCGCCAGCGGCATCATCAACAGGGTTCTGCGATCAAACAACGACATTTACGATTCGGCCCGGAACAACAATCACCTTCTTCGGCGCATTGCCATCCAGCGCCTTTTGCACAGCTTCGGTGCTGAGCGCGATTTTTTCAACCTCGTCCTTGGCCATATCCTTGGCCACGCTGATTTCCGCGCGGCGCTTGCCGTTAATCTGGATCGGTAGGGTAATCGTGTCATCGACCAACATTGCTTCGTCCGCGATGGGCCATGGTGCTGTTGCAACCATTCCTTCACCGCCCAAGAGCTGCCAGAGTTCCTCGGACAAATGCGGGGTCATGGGCGACATCAGTTGAGCCAGCGTTTTAGCCGCCTCGCGTTTGGCTGAGGTGCCTGCCTTGGATTTGGCCAGAGTGTTGGTGAAGGCATAAAGCTTGGCGATTGAGGCGTTAAAGCCAAAAGACTCCACACCACCGGTGACGTCGTGGATGGCCTTGTGCATCTCGCGCAGCAGCGTTTCGTCCTCGGCATTGGCCGGGATGTCCGATTCCGCGATCTCGGAAGCAATGCGATGCACACGGCTGAGGTGCTTGAATGCGGCCTCGGCCCCAGATGCGGTCCATTCCACGTCCCGCTCGGGCGGTGAATCGGACAGCACGAACCAACGCGCGGTATCTGCGCCAAAGGCCGAAATGATGCTGACCGGATCGACCACGTTCTTCTTGGATTTCGACATTTTGGCCGAGGGGATGATCTCAACCTCGGTGCCGTCCGTCAATTTGCCGTCGGTCACATCCTCGGGCAGGTGATAGATCGGTCGGCCTTTGGCATCGCGGGTCTGGTAGATTTCGTGCGTGACCATGCCTTGAGTGAACAGCGCATCGAAGGGCTCGATGGCCTTTTTCGGCAGATGCCCGGTAATCTGCATCGCCCGCGCAAAGAAGCGGGAATAGAGCAGGTGTAGAATCGCATGCTCAATGCCGCCGATATACTGGTCGACGTTCATCCAGTATTCGGCCTCGGCCAGATCGGTCGGCGTCTCGGCGCGCGGGGCGGTGAAGCGGGCGTAGTACCAGGACGAATCGACAAACGTGTCCATCGTATCGGTTTCGCGCTTGGCCGGCGCGCCGCAGGACGGGCAAGGAGTGTCTCGCCAATTGGGGTGGCGGTCCAGTGGGTTGCCGGGGATCGAGAAGTCGATGGGTTTGCCGTTGCCATCGTCATAGGGCAGTTCGATCGGCAGGTTCTCTTTCTTCTCGGACACCGTGCCGCATTTCTCACAATGCACCACGGGAATCGGACAGCCCCAGTAGCGTTGGCGGCTGAGACCCCAGTCACGCAGGCGGAATTTTGTAACTCCTTCACCCCAGCCCGCCTTTTCGGCGAAATCGACGGTGGTGTTGATGGCCTCGTCGCCTGTGGCCTCGGTCAGGCCCGCGAAATGATTCACCCAGCGGACTTTTTCGGTTTTCGGCGGGACAAATGCGATCTTGTCGACCGGTGTGTCATCATCCAGCGCAAAGAAGGTATCGACCACGGGCAGGCCGTATTTGCGGCAGAAGTCGAGGTCTCGCTGGTCATGCGCCGGGCAGGCAAAGATCGCGCCGGTGCCATAGTCCATGAGGATGAAGTTGGCGATCCAGACCGGCAGCTCCCAGTTCGGATCCAGCGGGTGCTTGACTCGGATGCCGGTGTCATAGCCCAGCTTCTCGGCGGTCTCGATGGCCTCTTCGGTGGTGCCGCCCTTGCGGCATTCGGCCACGAATTCAGCGACTTCGGGGTTTGTGGTCTCCAAAGCCTTGGCAATCGGGTGATCCGGCGAGATACCAACGAAAGAGGCGCCCAACAGCGTGTCGGGGCGAGTCGTATAGACGGTGATCGGCTCTCCGCCATCGGTGCGTTCAAAGCCGAATTGCAGACCACGAGACTTGCCGATCCAGTTCTCCTGCATCAAGCGGACCTTGGCGGGCCAGTTCTCCAGTGTGTCCAGCGCGTCCAGCAGTTCCTCGGAATAGTCCGAAATCTTGAAGAACCACTGCGTCAGTTCCCGCCGTTCCACCAGCGCACCCGAGCGCCAGCCGCGCCCGTTTTCCACCTGCTCGTTGGCCAGAACGGTCATATCGACCGGGTCCCAGTTCACCACGGCGTTCTTGCGGTAGACCAGCCCGGCTTCGAGCATATCCAGAAACAGAGCCTGCTGTTGGCCGTAGTATTCTGGGTCACAGGTGGCAAATTCACGCGACCAGTCGATCGACAGGCCCAAAGGCTTCATTTGGCCGCGCATGTCGGCAATGTTGCTATAGGTCCAGTCCTTGGGGTGACCGCCAATGGCCATCGCGGCGTTTTCCGCAGGCATCCCGAACGCATCCCAGCCCATCGGGTGAAGTACGTTATGCCCGGTTGCCAGCTTATGACGCGCGATCACGTCACCCATCGTATAGTTGCGCACGTGCCCCATATGGATTCGCCCCGACGGGTAGGGGAACATCTCAAGCACGTAGTATTTCGGCTTGTCCGCCGTACGTTTGGCGGTGAAGATTCCGGCCTTGTCCCAGGCCTCTTGCCATTTTGCTTCGATTTCGTTGGCCGAGTAGCGAGACATCGTGCGGTCCTTCGTGAATAAAAACGCCGGGCGTGAACCCGGCGTGGTAATATTGTGATTTTCGGCGAGTTGCTAGAGCTTGTTGTCCGCAATGCGCAACTGACGGGCGCGAGACAGGATTGCATCTTCGATCGCGCGAGTGGTGGCTGCGCTGACCGGAGCACCACCGCTTGTCTGCAGTGCAACCGACAAAGACCGCGCTGCCAGAGCCGGATCACTGATGTGAACTGTGGCACGATACTGTCGCCCTCCACCCGGAGGTGTGCCGTATCCCGTTACGATTACACCAGTAAATGGGTCAACTTCCTGGACCGGTAGGAAATTCAGAACATCCAAAGAAGCGGCCCACAGATAGCGATTCACACTTGTGACCTGTTCTGAGTTGGCGCCGCTAAACAGATCCCAGATGGTCGAGCGTTCCGGATCGTTGAACTCTTGTTCGTCAGAATTGCCGCCGGTAGCAAGAACATTCGGGTTCGGATCGGCACCCCGATTCTGTCCGCAGGCCGACACGGCAGCGGTCATTATGATCAAACCGAAAATCGTTTGCAGGCGCATTATCGACTGGTCCTGTTCACTTTGGTCTACGTTGTCAGGGATACTCCTAGACAAGGACCTGTTCAGCAACAACCCTCTTATTGTCACGTAAGGGTGGGCGTGGGGCTGGTAAGGCCACGAAAACAGACTGTGGCATCCTTGCACCAATTTTCGGTCAATGCAGTCAAATCATTTATGCCAAGCTTGCGTGTTGGGGGCAAAAAGAGCGAAACGGTTCCCGTGCTGAGACATGTGCTGAGGCATATGTCGAGTAGAAAAACTTTTTGAAACCGAGGGAAACAAGATGAAAAAAGTTCTCTTCGCAACGACGGCTCTGATCGCAACAGCAGGTGTTGCAGCGGCCGAGTCGGGCGTTAACTTCAGCGGTTACGGCCGTTTTGGTCTGGGCTACCTGGAAGACCGTGCTGACGCAACTGATACGACCACTATCACAGCGACCACTGTCGACGGCGGTACCACAGTAATCACCGATGCTAGTACCTTCGCTGACACCGACAGCACCATCCTGGTATCGCGCTTCCGTCTGAACATCGACGGTTTCACTGAAACTGACGGTGGCGTTCGCTTTGAAGGCCGTGTACGTCTGCAAGCCGACGAAGACAACGGCAACGGCGAAGCAAACAATGCTAAGCTGAACGGCGCGCGCTTCTCGGTTATCTACGGTGGTCTGCGTGTTGACGCCGGCAACGTTGCCGGTTCGTTCGACAACCTCGCAAACTACTACGGTAACGAAGTTGGTCTGGAACTGTTCGCAGGTCAGTACTCGGGCGTTGACTACAGCTTCCTGAGCTATGTTTCGGGCGACAACCCGGGTTCGAACGCTGTGTTCTTCCAGTACGCAGTTGGCGACTTTGCGTTTGGCGCTTCGTATGACCAGCGCACCTTCTTCGAAGGCGGCGGCACCGGTAACACCACCGACGCAGACCGTTGGGACATCAGCGCAACCTACACCTTCAACAACGTCACCGCAGCTCTGGCCTATGGTCAAACCGACGCGGGTGACCTGGGCGACGACCCAAGCCTGTTGGTTCTGACCCTGGGTGCTGAATTCGGCGACTTCTCGGGTACCCTGTTTGTTGCTGACGAAGACGACACCGCTCCTGAGCGGATCGGTAACCGCTTCTACGAAACCGACGGCACCGCTTGGGGTCTGTCGGCTGCCTACAACCTGGGCGCCGCAACCACCCTGCTGTTCGCCTACGGTGACGGTTCGGCTGACGCTGACACCCAGCAGTTCGCTATTGGTGCCATCTACGACCTGGGCGGCGGTGCATCGCTGCGCGGTGGTATCGGCCAGAACGACTGCAGCGTTTGCGACTCGCAAATCCAAGCTGACTTCGGTGCGCAGTTCAACTTCTAAGTTGATCTGAAACCGCAAGGTTTAAGGGCAGGTCCTCGGACCTGCCCTTTTCTTTTGTGCCGACTTGGTGTTTCTCTGCGGTCAAAGCAGATTGAGGAACCCTATGTCGCTGCAAGATATCACTGCCCGCATCACCAAAGCTGAAACCGCTGCTGGGCAGCCTGCTGGGTCAGTTAAACTGATCGCCGTTTCCAAGGTGCAGCCGAATGAACGCGTTCAGGCCGTTCTGGAGCAGGGCCATCGGTGTTTCGGTGAAAACCGGGTTCAGGAAGCTGCCGGGAAATGGCCAATCTTTATGGAGCAGTTCTCAGATATCGATCTTCATTTGATCGGCCCGCTGCAAACGAACAAGGCCAGACAGGCGATCGAGTTGTTCAGCACAATCCATTCGGTCGACCGGCCTAAACTGGCTAAAACACTGGCGCGGCTGGCGCAGGACATGGGCACATGTCCGGACCTGTTCATTCAGGTCAATACCGGGGAAGAAGAACAGAAGGCTGGTATCCTGCCCGCAGAGGCCGATGCCTTCATCGCAGAGTGCCGGGGTCTGGACCTGCCGGTTCAGGGCCTGATGTGCATCCCGCCGGTTGAAGAAGAGCCCTCACTGCATTTCGCTCTGCTGGCGAAGATTGCAGAGCGCAACGGTCTGGTTGGTCTCTCTATGGGGATGAGTGGGGACTTTGAGCAAGCCATCGCCTTGGGGGCCACCCACGTGCGCGTGGGTTCCGCCATATTTGGTGCGCGCGTTAAGCCTGAGGAATAATAAGACGCGTGCCCAAGGAGACCTTTTCCGCGATCCATCGCAGGTGATCGCGGCGGAAGGCGATGCAACCCTCGGTCGGATAGCCGGGGCGCCGCCACTGATGGATGAAAATCGCCGACCCGTGACCTGGTACCGAGTTGGGCCAGTTCCAGTCGGTGATCAGCACCAGATCATATAAGGGATCGGCACGGCGCAGTTTTTCATGGCTGAAACTGTAAGGCGCGCTGACGAGGGTGTTGTAGCGGCTGTCCTGGTCATCATCTGACCATAGATCGCGAGGGCCGATGGGAATCGCCCATTCGGCAGGTTTTGTAATTCGGTCCGGCCGATACAGCATCCCGACGATGTGATGCGTGCCTGTCGGTGTGGCCCCATCTCCTTCGCGTTTGGTGTTGCTCAGTCCGCCTTTACCGATAGAACAGGGAAAGACCCGCCCGGCAAACCGCACTCCGCGCGGGGTCAGCACTAGATCATCAGGCGTCACAGCAGATGCCCTGATTTAGCCGCCTTGGTTGCCAGATACCCCTGGTTATGAGCAGTTTCGCCAACTTTCAAAGGGACGCGCTCGGTGACGGCGATTCCGGTATTCTCCATCATCGCGATTTTCGCAGGGTTGTTGGTGAGCAACCGAACCGAGCTGAAACCCAGAGATTTCAGAATGTCCGAGCCAAGCCGGAAATCGCGCTCGTCATCCTCGAATCCCAGCCGGTGATTGGCCTCGACCGTGTCAAAGCCCTGATCCTGCAGAAAATAGGCCCGCATCTTGTTGGCCAGTCCGATTCCGCGCCCCTCTTGATTCAGGTACAGCAGAATTCCGGCCCCTTCCGAGCCCATCTGCGCCAGCGCGCCGCGCAATTGGGGGCCGCAGTCGCATTTCAGACTGCCCATTAGGTCACCTGTGAAACAGGCCGAGTGCAGGCGCGCCAAGACTGGCTTTTCCCGATCAGGACGACCGATTTCGACGGCGTAATGCTCTTCGCCACCGTCCTCGGGTCGGAACACATGGAGTCGTCCGGCTTCGGACACTTCCATTGGCAAACGGGCCGCAACAACTTCGTGCAGTTCACTGCGATCAGCCAGATGCGGGGCCGCGCGGGTGTGATCGATGCATGTCAGGCCATGTGTCACTGCAAAATCGCGACCGTCCTCAATGGGCACAACAACCGCTGCAGGCAGCAGGCGTGCTGACTTGGTCAGGGCAATGGCAATACGGTGCAGGTTGGCGTTGCCCTGACGTTCAGTCATCAGGGGGCCTTTCATCGGTGCGTTCAGGTCGTCCGATGGATCTGCCACCGCCTGAACCCACGCGATATCCACATCCGCAGGGATAATTACCCGCGCCAGATCACCATCATAGGCTCGCGCCTTCAGCGTCTCAGCCCGACGTCCGGTGATGGTGACGACCGGCTCACCGCCTAGCCCACGCAAATCTGCAAGACGTTGCGCGCTAAGCGTTTCTGTCGCGACGGCCAGGACGCTGAAACCGCTGTCATCGGTCAGGGCTACCGGGACCCCCATGCGCAAATCCGCACGGGCCCGAGCAAGCAATTCTGATACATCCGGGACGAGACTCATCTGTACTAACCTGTAACGATTTGGCCCTTCTCCTAGCCTGATCAGACGGAAATGTGAAACATTTCCTCCGCCTCAGACACGAGGGCGTGAAACGACTGCAGTAAACCTTGTTGATTGCATCTTCCGCCCGCAAGTGGTGGAAAAGGCTTAGGAGGACCGGACATGGCTCAGCTCAAGAAAATCCTGCTGGTGGATGACGACGAAGACCTGCGCGAGGCGCTCAGCGAACAACTTGTGATGACCGAGGATTTCGACGTGTTCGAAGCTCATGACGGTCAGTCAGCGATGGAGCGCGCGCGCGAAGCGATCTACGATCTGGTCATTCTGGACGTCGGCCTGCCGGATACTGATGGGCGCGAGCTGTGCCGCCTGATGCGCAAACAAGGCGTCAAAAGCCCGATTCTTATGCTGACTGGCCATGACAGCGATGCAGATACGATCTTGGGTTTGGACGCTGGGGCCAACGATTATGTCTCCAAACCTTTCAAGTTTCCGGTTCTTCTGGCCCGCATTCGCGCGCAGCTGCGTCAGCACGAACAATCCGAGGATGCGGTCTTTGTTCTGGGGCCGTACACCTTCAAGCCCGCGATGAAGATGCTGATCACCGAAGAGGATCGCAAAATCCGGCTGACCGAGAAAGAAACCAACATTCTCAAGTTTCTGTACCGTTCGACTGATGGTGTAGTTGCTCGCGATGTCCTGCTGCACGAGGTCTGGGGCTATAACGCTGGCGTCACCACCCACACGCTTGAGACTCACATCTATCGTCTGCGCCAGAAGATCGAGCCCGACCCGTCGAATGCGCGCCTTTTGGTCACAGAATCGGGCGGATATCGATTGGTCTCTTAACTCGTTGTGGATTGACGTGGATCAAAGTGATACTCTGGATGTGTAATTAGATTACTCCCAACCCGCGCATGTCCGGGTTAAGACATGCACCTCCCTGTTGGACTGCCGGGCCTTTGGCCCGGCCTTTTTTTGCACGGTGCCTTGACCTGCTGATCCAAATCCGACCAGGCCTAGTGGATTACTCTGGGGCTGAAACATCTGGAATGGTTGCGGTTGCAACTTTTGTGGCATTGATCCGATAGGCTGAAGGCGCAATATCGTTTCCACTTGGCCGAATTTGCAGACGGCCTGTGATCCAGACCGGATCAGCATCAATATCAAGGCCTTCAGGATATTCCACCGCGATAACCTGATCCGGCAGAGGTGGAAGTGGATGGCGGCACTCCTTACGCATCGGTGGAACAAGCAGGAAGCGCTTCACGTTCCTAAACTCAAACTCCACAGGGTGTGCGTAGCCTGCAATGCGGATCACATTTCCATCCAGTTTCGCGTTGCCCGGCGTACATTCGGCAAGTTGCATTGAGAGCATACGGTCCGACACATTTGTACCTGTGCAATTCGCGTTCGAGAGATAATTCGCGAGCAATTCAGAGCATTCCTGAGGTCGCTCTTTCCGCAGGTCAGCCCATGACACGTGGAGAGGTTCAGCCAAGGAACCCGAGCCGAGTAATGCAACCGATACAGCCGATACAATCCGAAGTTTAATTGTCGTTCTGCCCATGGGTAACTGTCAAAGGGCTCCGGTAGTCGGGCTCGGTGATACCCAGCTTGTTCATGGCCACACCGGTCAGGCACTCTCTCAGCAATCGGTTGGCGTTCAGTGCTGAAACATATGTCGGGTCCATGTGCGGCGATAGCTCAACGAGTTCAAATCCAACCAGGTTGGTTTCGGCACATAGGCGGCGCAGGATGTGAAATGCCTCACGCGGCATCAGTCCTCCGGGTTCAGGCGTTCCTGTGCCGGGCACAAAAGCAGGGTCCAGTGTGTCGATGTCGAATGATACAAAAATGTACTCCGGGCCATCCTTCGCCTCGGCAATGGCATCTTCCATCACTGCGTTCCAGCCGCGTTCTTCGATCTCAGCCATTGTGTGGTACCGAAAGCCGTTCATACGCATCCAATCGAATGCACGTTCGTCAGGATAATAGCCGCGTAGCGCCACCTGAATGAAGTTCTTGCCGGGAACCAATCCTTCTTCGATCAGACGATAAACAGGCATACCGTGATTGATCAGGTGACCCATCCCGTACTTTCCAGCATCGTAATGGGCATCGAAATGAACGACGCCCACGTTCCCCTTGCCGTAAACATCGACCAACCCAGCCACGTCCGAGTACATCAGTGAGTGATCGCCACCGACGATGAACGGAATGACACGGGTGCCATCTTCATGCTGGACCTCGGCGACCTGACGAACAAACGATCGAACAGCGTGGATCGTTCGTTCGGTGCTCATCATGTCGTTTGGTGCGTTTCCATAGTCTACAACCGTCATATCCTGAAGCGGATCGACCATCACGTGCATATGCGGCTGCCTGGCCCCATAACCAAGATACATTGATGACGCTCTGACTGCATTCGGTCCATGAGACGCCCCTCGCATGCCGCCACCCATGTCCGTAAAGGCACCGAAAATGGCCACATCGACCTCACCGGCGGCCAGATCGGCAGGCGTCAAAGCGACAGGTTGATGCAGAAACGTGGGTATTTGCATGAAGCCCTGACCGTAGAATCTTTGCAGATCAATCGGGCCATCGGCGCGCTCGCCTGTGTCAAAGCTCGGTAGTGGTGTGCGCCAAGCGTTATAGGATGGATCCTCCGTATCAAGCGGGATCACGGGCTGTTCGCCTTCCCGGATCGGGGCTTGAGCACCTTCGTATTCGTGGCCAAAAATTTGGGCGTGCGCGGGCATTGAACACAGACAAATCCACGCAGAAATAACTAACTTCGATGTAAATGGCTTCACTGGTGGCCCCCCCCTTTACTATCGAAAATTCACAAATTCAGAGTATTGGATATATGTTTTTTGTAAAGGATTCCCTGAACGAAAACGCGCTCGGTCAGTTCAACCCGATATGTGGCGCAGCAAGGTTTTTCCGATGGTACCCCATCCCCTACCACGCTAACCTGCGCCAACCGCGACAGAGGAAATCCGCCCCATGCCCTTCACCATTGCCACCTGGAACATCAACTCAGTTCGCTTGCGCGAGCCTATCGTGCTGAAATTGCTGCGGGAAGAGGCGCCGGATGTTCTGTGTTTGCAGGAGTGTAAGTCCCCGGTTGAAAAGATTCCGACCGAAGGGTTTGCCGAACTGGGCTACACCCACATGATTGCCCGTGGGCAAAAGGGCTATAACGGTGTCGCTATCCTGTCGCGCCTGCCGATGGAAGAGGTGGGCGACAAGGATTTTGCCAGTCTCGGCCACGCCCGCCACATCGCTGGGCGGCTGGAGAACGGCGTGACGATCCACAATTTCTATGTTCCTGCGGGCGGTGATGTGCCGGATCGCGAGGTGAACGAGAAGTTCGGCCAGAAACTGGATTACCTCACTGAAATGCGCGATTGGTTCCGCTCGGAAAAGCCCGAGAAATCCATTCTGGTGGGTGATTTGAACATTGCGCCGCGTGAGGATGACGTGTGGTCCCATAAGCAACTGCTCAAGGTGGTCTCGCACACGCCGATCGAGGTTGAAACGCTGGCCGAAACTCAGGATGCAGGTGGTTGGGTCGATATCACTCGCAAGGATATCCCCGAGGGGCAGATTTATAGCTGGTGGTCCTATCGTGCGCGTGATTGGGATGCGGCAGATAAAGGGCGGCGTCTGGATCATGTCTGGGCTACGCCAGATATCTCGAACGCGGGCCATTCCAGCCGCATCCTGCGCGACGCGCGCGGGTGGGAAAAACCCAGCGACCACGCCCCAGTTTTTGCCAGTTTCGACCTGTAATCGCGCAACTCTGCCCTTGGTTTCTGAGCCAAGCGGTTGCATATAGAGCGCAAGTTCGAACCGGAGAGTGAATGCCATGGACCTTCTGAACGCCGCAGCCAGCCCCGAGGCCACCGATCTGATCAAGGACGGATCTGAGGCCACGTTTATGGCCGATGTGGTCGAAGCTTCTCAGGAAACCCCGATCATTGTGGATTTCTGGGCGCCTTGGTGTGGTCCGTGCAAAACGCTGGGCCCCGCTCTGGAAGAGGCTGTGACCGCTGCCAAGGGCGCGGTGAAGATGGTCAAGATCAACGTGGACGAGGCGCAAATGATCGCCTCGCAGATGCGTATTCAGTCGATCCCGACCGTTTATGCCTTTTTCAAAGGCCAACCGGTCGACGGGTTTCAGGGCGCTTTGCCGGGGTCTGAGATCAAGGCCTTTGTTGATCGCGTGATCGAGGCTGCGGGTGGCGAAAGCCCCGGTGGCCAATTGGATGATGCGGTTCAGGCCGCCGAAGAAATGCTGACCGAAGGAGCCGCCACAGATGCGGCGCAGACTTTTGCTGCCATTTTGGGAGAAGACCCGAACCATGCCGCCGCCTATGGTGGTCTGGTGCGTGCCCATATCGCGGCTGGTGATCTGGAGCAGGCCGAGGCGATCTTGAACGGTGCTCCGGCAGAGATTTCTACCTCGGCCGAGGTCGAAGCGGCCCATGCGCAGCTGGAACTGGCAAAACAGGCAGCAGATGCGGGCCCGGTGGCCGAGTTGACCGCAGCTGTTGAGGCTGAGCCCGACAACCATCAGGCCCGGTTCGATCTGGCGCAGGCCCTGCACGCCAATGGCGATGTCGAAGAGGCCGTGGCGCAACTGCTGGAACTTTTCCGTCGTGACCGTGAATGGAATGACGGTGCCGCCAAAACTCAGCTTTTCACCATCTTCGATGCGCTCAAGCCCAATGATCCGATTGTTCTGAACGGGCGGCGCAAGCTTAGCTCGATGATATTTGCCTAATTTCCGATCAGAGCTACACTCGGATACATGATGCATCCCGCTGATCTGCCGGAAACGGTATCCGTTTTTCCATTGCCCGGGGCGCTGTTGCTGCCCCGCTCGCGCCTGCCGCTGCATATTTTCGAGCCGCGTTATCTTCAGATGCTGGATGACGCGCTGAAGACACAAGAACGTTTGATTGGAATGGTGCAGCCCAACCCCTGCCAGAGCAACGACAGTAAGCTGCACCAGATCGGTTGCGCGGGGCGGGTAACGCAGTTTTCGGAAACCGAGGATGGCCGCTATCTGATCACGCTGACGGGTATCTCGCGGTTCCGTGTTCGGTCGGAACTGGACGCATTTACTCCTTACCGCCGCTGCGCCGTGTCGTGGGATGGGTTTGATCGTGATCTCGGCAAGGCCGAGGTGGACGATGGTTTCGACCGCAACACGTTCCTTGGACTGCTCGAGCGGTTCTTTTCGTCGCGCCAGCTCTCGACCGACTGGGACACTCTGAAAGACGCGGATGATGAGTTGCTGGTAAACTCATTGTCGATGCTGCTGGATTTCGATCCTGAAGAGAAACAGGCGCTGCTTGAGGCCCCCAGCCTGCGCACCCGGCGCGAGACGTTGGTGACATTGATAGAATTCGCCATGCGTGGCGGATCAAACGAGGAAAAACTCCAATGACCGAAACCGAACATTCCTTCGACCGCCACATGCTTGAGGCGCTGATCTGCCCGCAGACGCATACCACGCTGCACTATGACGCCGAAAAGCAGGAATTGGTTTCGAAGGCGGCCGGTCTGGCTTTCCCGATCCGCAACGGTATTCCGGTGATGCTGGTCGATGAGGCGCGGGTGCTCGACTAAATCGGTCGGCCTTGCAGCAGTTTTGGTAGGTCTCCGGTCAACCCGGCGGCCTCACGCACAAAACCTCGACGCAGGCCGGGGAGAGAGCCGACGACCCCCATCCCGATATCGCGACCGATTCGTAGCAGAGGATTGTCGTTGGAAAACAGTTTGTTGAACACATCCGTTGCCATCGCTAACGCGGCGGTGTCGAAGCGACGCCATTCCTGATAACGCTCCAGCACCAAAATCGAGCCAATATCCTCGCCGCGCCGTCCGGCCAGTGTCAGCACTTCGGCCAACGCGCCAACGTCACGTAGACCAGCGTTCAGTCCTTGCCCGGCGATGGGGTGCATGCCGTGGGCGGCGTCTCCGACCAGCGCCATGCGCTCGCCGATGAAGGAATTGGCGATGGTCAGGTTCAGAGGATAGGTGAACCGGTCGCCCTGCAGGCGAATATCGCCCAGAAAATCTCCGAACCGGGGGCGCAGCACCTGCAGATAGTCGGCCTCGGACAGGGCGTTGATGTGTTTGGCCGTCTCGGTCCGTTCGCTCCAGACAATCGAACTGCGATTGCCGGTCAGCGGCAGGATGGCCAGCGGGCCGGGCGGCATGAAGAACTGATGCGCCACCCCGTGATGCGGCAGTTCGTGCTCGATAGCGCAGACCAGAGCAGTTTGTCCGTAATCCCATCCGCTGCGCTTTATACCAGCCCGTGCGGCGGTGCCGCTGCGGCGTCCGTCGCAACCGACCAGCAGACCACCTGTGATGGTGCTGCCATCATCCAGTGTCAGGGTTGCACTGGTCGTGTCGGCCTCCTGTGCGACAACGGTTTTACCGTTGATTTGGGTAATGGCTTTTTCTTCAGCCATAGCGTCAAGAAAGGCGCGGCGCAGGTGGCGGTCCTCGACCATGTAGCCCATCGGACCTTCTTCGATCTCGGCATGGTCGAAATGCATGAAAAACGGGGATGGTCCCGCACCCGCATGCCCATCGGTCACCTTGATTTCCAGCATCGGTTGGGCGTTGTCCGCAACCTTCTCCCACACCCCAATCGCGTCCAGCAAGCGCTGCGAGGCCAGCGCCAGCGCATAGGCACGCCCGTCAAAGGCGGCATTCTTGCGCACCGTCTCGGCCAGCGCGTCGATTACGGTGACAGAATGCCCCGTCTGCGCCAACGCCAATGCCAAAGCCGGGCCATTCAGGCCGCCGCCTACGATTAGGATATCGGACTTGTGTTCCATGCCCCGCAATATGCGTGCCGATACGGGATTGTCCATGTGCGGTCCTGTCGCTACCGTCCGGAACAACACAGTTTTTCGAAGGGGGCAGGGATGCAGGATTGGCTGACCATGACGGCGTGTGATCTGGGGCGAGGCATCGGCATGGGGCGGATCGACCCGGTTGAGCTGACCGAGACCTATCTGACCGCCATCGACGCCCATCCCCATAGCGACCGAATCTATGCCCGCGTCACACAAGACCGTGCAAGAGCTGAGGCCCAAGCCGCGCAAGCACGCTCCAAACTGGGTCTACGCCGGTCGCTGCTGGATGGCGTGCCGATCAGTTGGAAGGACTTGTTTGACACAGCAGGAACCGCGACCGAGGCTGGATCGGCGCTATTGAAAGACCGGGTGCCGGGTGCGGACGCGGTCGTTGTGCGCAACGCCACCGCGCTGGGTGCCGTGTGCTTGGGCAAGACCCATATGAGCGAGCTTGCCTTTTCAGGCCTTGGCCTCAACCCGATCACCGGAACGCCGCCCTGCGTCGACGATGAAGAGGCCGTGCCCGGTGGCTCATCCTCGGGCGCCGGGGCATCGGTGGCTTGGGGATTGGCAGCCGGGGGGATCGGCTCGGACACGGGCGGGTCGGTGCGAATCCCGGCGGCATGGAACAATCTGGTCGGGCTGAAGACCACCGCCGGCCGGGTCAGTCTGGAAGGGGTTGTGCCTTTGTGTTTGCGATTTGATACCGCTGGCCCTCTGGCACGTTCGGTGGAAGATGCAGCCCATTTGCTGGCGCTGATGGAAGGCGGCAGCCCTGCTGATCTGCGCGGGGCCAGCCTGAAAGGTCGCCGCTTTGCCGATCTGCAGAACGTAGCCAAGGACGAGTTGCGCGATGCGCCACGCAAGGCCTTCGACGATGCGTTGGATCGCCTGCGGGAAGCTGGAGCCGAAATCGTACCACTGGAAGTGCCGGAACTGAACGAGGCGATGGGCCTGTCGGGTATGCTCTACACCACCGAAGCCTATGGTCTTTGGCGGGACGTTATCGAGGCCAACCCAGACGCCATGTACCCCGAAATTCTGGAACGGTTCCGTTCAGGAAAGAACAACTCTGGCCCCGACTACATTGCTGCATGGTCCAAGCTGAAGGCTTGCCGTGCCGCATGGGATGCGGCAACCTCGGGGTTCGACGCAGTTCTGGCTCCCACAGCCCCCATTCTGCCCCCGAATCTGGAGCGGTTGATGAGCGATCACGACTACTATGTCACCGAAAATCTGCTGGCCCTGCGCAACACAAGGATCGGCAATCTGATGGGGTTGGCCGCGTTGACTCTGCCCACAGGAACCCCTGGTTGCGGGCTGATGATGATGGGTTTTCCGGGCTCGGAAGAGGTGCTTTTGCGTCTGGGTTCAGCGGCCGAGGCAGCATTGGCCTGAATGCCACAATCCCCTGATTCGGCACCTCTTTGTCTGGACGAAGCGAGGTACGACCTGTAATCTGCCAAAAAAACGGGGCGTAAATGATCCCGATATTGAGGCAGTAGTTATGAATTTCCCCGAGCGGTTTTCGAACCTACCGGAATATGCATTCCCACGTCTGCGCACCCTGTTGGATCATCACCAACCGGGCGGAGATGTAGTTCACATGACCATCGGTGCGCCGATGCACGACTTCCCCGCATGGGTGACAGACGTCATCATGGAAAACGCCGCAGGTTTTCAGGGCTATCCGCCCAACGAAGGCTCGCCTGAGTTGCGCAGTGCGATCACAGATTGGGTCAGCCGTCGCTACGGTGTGGCGATGGACCCCGACGCCAACGTAATGGCCCTGAACGGTACGCGCGAAGGTCTGTACAATGCCGCCATGGCATTGTGCCCAGAGCAGAAGAACGGCCAGAAACCGGTCGTTTTGTGCCCAAACCCGTTCTATCAGGTCTATATGGTCGCCTCGATCTCGGTCGGGGCCGAGCCGGTCTTTGTGCCCGCGACCGCTGCTACCGGTCATCTGCCGAACTATGCAGGGTTGCCCGATGATGTGCTGAACCGTACCGCGGTGGCCTATATCTGTTCACCAGCTAACCCGCAGGGGGCTGTCGCCTCTCGTGATTATTGGGCCGAGTTGATCAAACTAGCCGAGAAGTACGATTTCCGTATCTTCGCGGACGAGTGTTATTCTGAGATTTACCGCGGTGAAGCACCAATTGGCGTTTTGACTGTAGCGCAGGAACTGGGTGCTGATCCCGAACGGATCACTTTGTTCAACTCACTGTCAAAGCGGTCGAATTTGGCCGGTCTGCGTTCAGGCCTGATTGCGGGCGGGCCTGAGACGATCAAACAAGTCAAACTATTGCGCAGCTACGCCGGTGCGCCTCTGCCCTTGCCGCTGCAGGCTGCCGCGGCCCGCGTTTGGGCGGACGAAGAACATGTCACAGAGAATCGCGCGCTCTATCAGGAGAAATACGCGATTGCTGATAAGGTGTTCTCCGGCGTTCAGGGCTACATGCCGCCCGAGGCCGGGTTTTTCCTGTGGCTGCCGGTCGAAAACGGCGAAGAAACCGCATTGAAGCTGTGGCAGGAAACCGGGGTTCGGGTCCTGCCAGGCGCATATCTTTCTCAAGGCGATCCGGGGCAAAACCCGGGCGAGCAATTTATCCGGGCCGCTCTGGTGGCTCCAAAAAAAGAGTTGCAGCAAGGGCTGATCAAGCTTCGTGACTGCATCTATTCGTGAGGTACGAGGGCAAAATGGCATCATATAACGCGCGAAACCGCGATCCATTGCTGGACAGCACGACTCAGGCCGCGATTGAGCGGCGCAGCAAAGAACTGATCGGGATCGCCCTGATCCTGCTGGGGCTGGCCGCTGCTGCGATGATCTGGTCCTACACGCCGGATGATCCGAATTGGATGGTTTCGACCGACGCGCCGGTGCAGAACTGGATGGGGCGGATTGGTGCCTCGATCGCCGCGCCCCTGTTCATGATCGTCGGTTGGGGCAGCTGGAGCATCGCGTTGGTGCTGATCGGCTGGGGTGTGCGCTTTGCCGGGCATTTCGGTGAAGACCGCGCCATTGCTCGCTTGATCTTTGCTCCCATTTGGATCGCTGTTGTGTCGGTCTACGCCGCGACGTTGGTGCCGGGTGAGGCCTGGCGCACGACTCACAGCTTTGGTTTGGGTGGGTTGTTCGGTGACACCGTTATGGGGGCGTTGCTGACGCTGCTGCCGATTTCCTCGCATTTCATGGTCAAGCTGATGTCGCTGGCGATGGCCGCTGGAATGTTGGCGCTGGGTGTATTTGTTCTGGGCTTCACCAAAGAGGACGTGCGCAAGGGGTTCCGAGCCTTCCTTTTGGGCCTGGTCATGTCCTACGACATGCTGATGAACATGCTGGGCCGTGGTGCTTCGGCGACCGCTCAGGCTGCTCGTGATCGTCGCGCGCGGTGGGATGAGCGTAGGGCCGTGCGGGCTGAAGCAGCCGACGCCGTGTTCGAAGATGATCTTGCTTATTCCGATCCGGTGTTCGAAGAGCCGGATTTTGAAGAACCGGAGCCTGCCAAGCCGGGTCTGTTGGCGCGGATGCCCAGCCTGATCCGTCGACCCGAGCCTATGCCCGAACCGGAATTGATCGACCGCGAGCCGGTTGCAGGATTTGACGAGATGCCGGGCGAGGACCGTATCCGGTCCAAGATTTCCGCCGCCGTGCGCAACCGCAAGGTCGCCGCGGGCGAGATGGCGCCCGTGCATGACCCGAACTTGCCGCTGACCAAGGGGCGGGGCCGTGGCCCGGACCCGCTGATCCTGAACCCCCGAGGAGGGGAAGAATTGCCGCCCGAACCGCCGATGACCTCGACCGGTTTGCCGCCGGAACCGATGTTGACTGCAGAGCCCGCGCCGGAATGGCAGCAGGAGCCGCTGCATGAGGATTTCGCGCCCGAGCCGGATTTCGAAGACGAAGCGGTGTTCGAGGATACCCCGATGCCCGAACCCGAACCGCAGCCGCGCCCGGCGATGAAAATCCCGGTGGCCGAGCCGCGCAAGCCGGTGGTGGCTCAACCCGTGCGTCGAGCCCCGCCGCCCTCGCGCCGGGCCCAGGCCGAAGCGCAGCCGGCGTTGTCCTTTGAGGAACGGCATTCCGATTTCGAACTGCCGCCGCTGGGCCTGCTTTCCAACCCGGCCAGCATTCAGCGCCATCACCTCAGCGATGAGGCGCTGGAGGAAAACGCGCGGATGCTCGAAAACGTGCTGGATGACTATGGTGTGAAGGGTGAGATCGTTAGCGTTCGTCCCGGCCCCGTTGTCACCATGTACGAATTGGAGCCTGCTCCGGGCCTGAAAGCCAGCCGTGTGATCGGTCTGGCCGACGATATCGCGCGCTCGATGTCGGCCCTGTCGGCGCGGGTGTCGACCCTGCCGGGCCGCTCGGTGATCGGGATCGAACTACCGAACGAAAACCGTGAGATGGTGGTGCTGCGCGAGATCCTCGCCAGCCGCGATTTCGGCGATGGCAACCACGCACTGCCGCTGGCGCTGGGCAAGGATATCGGTGGTGAGTCCGTTGTGGCGAACCTTGCGAAAATGCCTCACCTGCTGATCGCGGGAACCACCGGGTCCGGTAAGTCGGTGGCGATCAACACGATGATCCTGTCGCTGCTGTACAAGCTGACGCCGGATGAATGCCGCCTGATCATGATCGACCCCAAGATGCTGGAACTGTCGGTCTATGACGGCATCCCGCACCTGCTGTCCCCCGTTGTGACCGATCCGAAAAAGGCGGTTGTGGCCCTGAAATGGGTCGTGGGTGAGATGGAGGACCGCTATCGCAAGATGTCCAAAATGGGCGTCCGCAACATCGCAGGCTACAACGGCCGCGTGAAGGACGCGCTGGACAAGGGCGAGCTGTTCAGCCGTACGGTGCAGACCGGGTTCGACGACGAAACCGGCGAGCCCGTGTTCGAGACCGAGGAATTCGCACCCGAAGCGATGCCCTATATCGTTGTCATCGTCGACGAGATGGCCGACCTGATGATGGTCGCAGGCAAAGAGATCGAAGCCTGCATTCAGCGTCTGGCGCAGATGGCGCGGGCCTCGGGCATTCACCTGATCATGGCCACGCAGCGCCCGTCGGTTGACGTCATCACTGGCACGATCAAAGCGAACTTCCCGACACGGATTTCGTTCCAGGTGACGTCGAAAGTCGACAGCCGCACCATTCTGGGTGAGATGGGCGCCGAGCAACTGCTGGGGCAGGGCGATATGCTGTATATGGCGGGTGGCGCCAAGATCACCCGTTGCCACGGACCCTTTGTCTCGGACGAAGAGGTTGAGGAAATCGTCAACCATCTGAAACAGTTCGGCCCACCGGATTACATGAGCGGTGTGGTCGATGGCCCGGCCGAAGAAAAGGCCGACAATATCGACGCGGTTCTGGGTCTGAACACCGGTGGCAACACCAATGGTGAAGATGCGCTCTACGATCAGGCCGTGGCGATTGTGATCAAGGATCGCAAATGCTCGACCTCGTATATCCAGCGGAAACTTGCCATCGGCTACAACAAGGCAGCGCGGTTGGTTGAGCAAATGGAGGACGAAGGCGTTGTTTCGGCGGCAAATCACGTTGGTAAGCGGGAAATCCTCGTCCCCGAACAGTAGGATATTTAATAACAAGGGCAGAGCGCCTATCTGTGACGCATGAAACAGATTGCTTTTGCCCTTGCCCTGACCCTGGCCGCTCCGGCTGCTTGGGCGGCCGAAAAACTGCCGCTGTCGCAGATTTCCAGCTATCTGAACGGTTTGAAAACCGTTCAGACGACATTCACTCAGGTCAATGATGACGGCTCGCTGAGCACCGGTAAGCTGTGGTTGCAGCGGCCGGGCAAGATGCGGTTCGAGTATGATCCGCCCAGCAGCGCCGTTGTTCTGGCCAACACGGGCACCGTGCAGATCTTTGACCCCAAGTCGAACCAGCCGCCCGAGCAATACCCGCTGAACCGTACGCCGCTGTCACTGGTGCTGGCGCGCAATGTGAATCTGGGGCAGGCGAACATGGTCGTTGGGCATGATTTCGACGGCACCGCGACGGTTGTCACCGCTCAGGACCCCAAGAATCCTGAATCAGGTCGGATCGAGCTGATGTTCACTGACAACCCGATCGAACTGCGCAAATGGGTCATTCACGACAATGCAGGGACCCAGACCACCGTGCTGCTGGGGCAGCTGGACACGGGCAAAAACCTGAGCCGGGACCTGTTTACAAAATCGAACAGAAGCGGGTCAGGCAATCGCTGACCCGCTAGCCCTTCAGTAGCGGCAACCGGACAGTTGCGCCTGATACAGCTTGGCACGTGCGTCCACATCGTTGGCCACGTTCAACAACCAGGTCTTACTGTAGTGGCTACCGCGCGCATACCCGGTGTGTCCTTCGTGATAGGCAAGGTACTGGTTGCGCGTGTCGCTGGGATGAATGCCGTTCCGCTGGTAGCTTTTGTTCATGTACCAGCCGATGAAATCTGACGCATCGCGAATACGATCCCGCTTGGCGCGGCGTTTTCCAGTTTCTTTCTGGTATTCTTCCCAAGTGCCGTCCAACGCCTGACTGAAGCCATAGGCGCTGCTTTGGCGCCCCATCGGGATCACACCCAGAACATATTGATGCGGTGTGCGCGCGTCATGCTTATAGCGGCTTTCCTGATAGATCGTCGCCATCTGGACGTGGACGGGGACGCCCCATTTACGCTCGGTGCTTTTGAAGGCCTTCATGTATTCGGGCCGTTCGCGCGCTATGCTGCACGCGTCATTCAGCTTGCTGGGCGGCTGTTTGGAGCCACCCCCACAGGATGCCAAAAGCAGCACCCCGAAGAGTACGATAAGAATTCTGCTCATGTGCCTCGTGCCTTTTTTTCTTTATTCTAGCGCAGATTGAGCATTTAGGAAATCACAATCGTTACAGAACAATAGCTAGAATTAGAGGCAACGCGCCGACGGACAGGATCGTTGAGATCATGACCATTCCTGCCACCGCGTCTGAGTCAGCCTTGAAACGTTCTGCCAACAAGTAAGAAGTCACGGCGACCGGAGTACACATCTGCAAGACCATGACGCCAAACCCGATAGAATCCAGGCCGAACAAAACAGCCAGACCCCACCCAAGGACAAAGCACACGACGAGCTTGATCAGGGACAACCAGATGGCTTGGCCGATCTTCTGTGTTGTCAGGCGAGCGATGGCAACACCGACTGTGATCAGCATCATCGGCACGGCCATCTGGCCCAAAAGCTCCAACGTATTGGTCAAAAAGAGCGGCGTCTGCCAGCCGCGCCACAGGAACAGCGCGCCCAAGAGCGTAGCCCAGACCATGGGTTCTCGGGCTGCTTTGCCAAACCCGCCTTTCCCCGCAACCAGATAGATGCCATAGGTGAAAGACAGAAGCGCAGTGACAGCCAGAAAGATGACCGCATAACCCAAACCGGCCTGGCCAAAAGCAAAGATACACAAAGGCAATCCCAGATTGCCCGTATTCCCGAAAATCAATGGTGATAGGTAGGTTCTGCGATCCAAGCCCCGCAGGCGCACAAATACCTCAAAGACGACGGCAAGCCCGACATGCCCGGCTATTGCCGCCAGTGTGAACCGGGTCAACTCTCCGGGCGGAATCTCGGTTTGCATCAGGGCCACAAAGATCAGACTGGGCACTGCGAGGGTCACGCCAAGGCGCGTTACGAACTCTAGCCGGTACTCGAATCCAAGCTTGACCCAGGCAAAGCCGATCCCCGCCAAAATGAAGACCGGCGCCACAATTTCGAACACTGTCAGCAAGAGGTTCACAGACTGTTTCCCTTATTTACAGATCAATGATTGGCATTTTGGCCCGGAAAGAGGTAGTAAATGCTTTGGGGGCTGAAACAATGCTAAAGACACATGCCAAGTACGGCCTGGGCCAAGTGGTTCGGCACAAAAAACATCCCTTTCGAGGGGTGATTTTTGACGTGGACCCCGAATTTTCGAACACAGAGGAATGGTATCAGGCTATCCCCGAGGACAGCCGCCCAATTAAGGATCAGCCGTTTTATCACCTGCTGGCTGAGAATGATCAATCCTTCTATGTTGCTTATGTTTCAGAACAAAATCTGGTCGAGGACCAATCGGGTGAGCCGGTTGAGCACCCCGATATCCCAGATATGTTCGGTCCGTTTGAGAACGGAGCATACCCGCTTCACTTTCATCTGAACTGAACGCGCGAAACAAGGCCTCGGTCTTTAATATCCCAGTGCGCAGCCATCTTTTCGTGGGTCGCTTGCGCCGATCAGAACGCCGTCGTCAGAGATTCGGATAGCCTGGGCACCGCCTAACGGCGTTTCCGGGACTTCAACATTGTGCCCAAGTTCCTTCAATTGTTGCATTGTAGTGGGCGAAAATCCGCGTTCCAGTTTCAAAACACCCTTGTCGGCAAAGGCGCGTGGTGCATCGATGCTGGCCTGCAATCCTAGCCCGTGGTCGATTTGGTTTGATACGAAACGGGCGTGACCAGTGGGTTGATATGCGCCTCCCATCACCCCGAATGGCATCAGCACGCTGCCGTTTTGTTTTAGAACGCCAGGAATGATCGTGTGCATGGGACGTTTGCCACCGCCAAGTTCATTTGGATGGCCAGCCTGCAGTGTAAAACCAGCGCCGCGGTTTTGAAGCAGAATGCCATACTTCTCGGATGCGGTCCCGGATCCAAAGCTGTGAAAGATCGAGTAGATCAGCGAAACGGCCATGCGGTCCCGATCCACCACGGTGATATAGACAGTATCTTTGTGAACGGCTTCGGTCAGCGGAGCTGCTGCAGGCATCGCGCGGTTCGGGTCGATCAAAGCGGCCAGTTTGTCGGCCACATCCTGATCCAGAAATCGATCCGCATTTGTGGTGTGATCCGGATCGGCGATGAACCGGTTGCGGGCGTCATAAGCGAGTTTGGAGGCCTCGGCCTCGATGTGCAGGCGCTCTGCGCCAAACGGGTCCATTTTGGCAAGGTCAAAATTCTTGAGGATGTTCAACAGCAAGATGGCGGTAGCGCCTTGGCCGTTCGGTGGATGCTCGACCAATTCCAGCCCATTGTACTCGCCGCTGATGGGCAGCGTTTCTGTGCATCTGGTGGCCAGAAAGTCCTCGGCCATGTGGACACCGCCCATTTGGCTAAGTGCGGAGATCATATCTTCAGCTATTTCGCCAGAATAAAAGGCGTCCCGTCCGTATCGGGCGATTTGGCGCAACACCTCTGCCTGACCCGGACACCGAAACACTTGTCCAACCTCGGGCGCTCTGTCGTTTATCAGGTAATGCGACCGCGCCGCGCCTTGGAGGGTCGACGCTCCGGTTTCCCAGTCAAACGCAACTCTTGGGGCAACTGGCACACCAGCTTCGGCATAGTGAATGGCAGGCTGTAGAATGGTGTCCAACCCAAGTTTGCCTTCGGTTTTCGCCAAATGGCAAAACGCGTCGACTGCTCCGGGAATGGTCACTGCGTCCGCCGTGTTCAGAGGCACAGCCGTCAGGCCTTGTGCCCGCAACGTTTCGGCATCCGCTGCTGCAGGGGCGCGGCCTGATCCGTTAAGGGCGCGGATATCGTCCTCACCTGCGCGGTTGAACAAGACAAAACAGTCACCGCCCAGCCCTGTCATTTGAGGTTCGCATATACCCAGCAGGACCGCTCCGGCTATGGCTGCGTCCATTGCGTTGCCGCCTTGCGCAAGAATATCCACCGCCACTTTTGCAGCCAATGGGTGCGACGTGGCGCACATTCCTTCTGTTGATAGAACTTCGGACCGGCCTGGCGTATGAAAATCCCGCATGGTGTTTTTCCCCATTTGAACGCGCCGAAGGTATCGCGCGGCCCGGTGTTGTCCAGTCAAATCAATGGGAAGTTCCTCGGCGCCGTTCACTGGGTGGGGGCTGTGACATGCAGCGCCGAGGGAAGCTATCTGAGCTACAGGAATCACATTGCCCTTAGTTTGCGGCGCGACAATGTTTCGATCTGGACCTTATTGTGACGTTTTCTTGCCGTCAGGCAGGTCAGGGAAGTCAAAGCGCAGCGACAGCCTGTTGCATCCGTTTTCGCGCTCATAGTGGATGTCGCTGGTCAATTCATGGATAAGAAACCAGCCAAACCCTCCTTCGGGTAACTCATCAAGGGTCGATCCCAGTGCTGCCGGAATACCATCAGGCACACGAAAACCGGGCAGCGGGTTGCCCGTGTCTGAAATCAGTATCTCAAGCCAGTTTTTATGCAGGCGGCATCGCACCTGAACCTGAGCTGACGTGATATCGGCATAGGCGTGTTCAACGACGTTGTTGATCGCCTCGGCCAGCGCGATTTTTACATCCGCTGCCTTGTGTGCCGGAAGCCCTTGCTCTGCCAGCCCCAGGCTAAGTTGCGCAATCCCAAAGCTGGCTTCTGACTCGGTAGCTGCGAAGCTCAGATCCAAACACTTGCCGTTACTCATGGGCGTTGCGCCTATTCAGATGATCAGAAGGGTCAATCTGCAGTTGCTGCGAGGGCATCATCCAGAGTCGGATACAGTTTGAACACCGTGTCCATACGGGTCAGACGGAACACCTTTTCGACAAAGGGATGCAAACCGGCCAAATCCAGCCTGCGGTCGTTGCCAAGCTGCTTCATCGAGGCGACGATGGCACCCAGCCCGCTCGAGTCGATGAATTCTACGCCGGTCAAGTCCAGCACCACCCGTGCGGTGCCGCCTTCGGCCTCGCTGCGCATGTCTTCCTTGAATTGAATGGCCATGGCGGCATCAATTCGGTCGGAATGTACCTTGATGATCTGGGTTGCGTCGGTCGTAATGCTGGTCAGGGCCATGCGCGACGGTCCTTTAATCTGAAATTCACTGGTAGAAATACGCTAGACGGCAATTCTTACCATTCGGTATCCATCGAAAGGAAAAGAGGAGGAGTATCGCGATGAAACAGGTTGTTATCGCGGGGGCGGCCCGGACGCCCATGGGGGGATTTCAGGGTATGTTCGACGGCATTGCCGCAACCGAACTGGGCGGGTCGGCCATTCGCGCCGCGCTGCAGGGGGCTGGAGCAGAAACCGTGGATGAGGTTCTGATGGGCTGCGTCCTGCCGGCTGGTCAGGGCCAAGCCCCGGCGCGGCAGGCCGGGTTTGCGGCGGGGTTGGGTGAAGAGGTGCCGGCGACGACGCTGAACAAGATGTGCGGATCGGGGATGAAGGCCGCGATGATGGCTTTCGACCAGATCGCTCTCGGCCATGCCGACACGATGATTGCGGGTGGAATGGAGAGCATGACCAATGCCCCGTATCTTTTGCCCAAAATGCGTGGTGGCGCACGGATCGGGCATGGTCAGGTGGTCGACCACATGTTTCTGGATGGGCTGGAAGATGCCTATGACAAAGGCCGCTTGATGGGCACCTTTGCCGAAGATTGCGCCGAAGCTTTTCAGTTCACCCGCGAGGCACAGGACGAATACGCGCTGCAATCACTGTCCAACGCCCTGTCTGCGCAGGAAAGCGGCGCGTTTGAGGGTGAGATCACGCCGGTTATAACCCGCACCCGCAAGGGTGAAGTCACCTTTGCCCAGGATGAACAGCCACAATCCGCGCGGCCGGACAAAATCCCGACGCTGAAACCCGCCTTCCGCAAGGATGGTACGGTGACAGCGGCCAATTCCTCGTCCATCTCTGATGGTGCTGCTGCATTGGTTCTCGCGTCCGAAGAGGCGGCCGAGGCGCAGGGCCTGGCCGTGCGCGCCCGGATCGTCGGCCATGCCAGCCATGCCCAAGCGCCGGGCCTGTTTACCACGGCACCGGTTCCGGCGGCACAAAAGCTGCTTTCCAACATTGGCTGGTCTAAAGATGACGTCGACCTATGGGAGGTAAACGAGGCCTTCGCTGTCGTCCCCATGGCCTTTATGCATGAGATGGGATTGTCACGCGATGTGGTGAACGTGAATGGCGGCGCTTGCGCCTTGGGTCACCCCATCGGCGCTTCGGGCGCGCGGATCATGGTCACGTTGCTCAACGCACTTGAAAAGCGGAACCTGAAACGCGGCATTGCGGCCATCTGCATTGGTGGTGGAGAAGGAACAGCCATCGCCATCGAACGCGTTTGACGCTTCACCTTTTTCTGAATACTCCGGAGACAACCTCCACCAAAGTGCACGACCATGACAGTAGACTACGATACGCTCGCCAAAACCATCGCAGCCCTGACCGAGGGCGAAACGGATCAGGTCGCCTTAATGGCGACCATCGCCTGCGAGGTGCATCATGCCGACGATCGGTTCGACTGGACGGGGTTTTACCGCGTGACAAAACCGGGCGTTTTGAAAATCGGCCCCTATCAGGGTGGGCACGGCTGTCTGGTTATCCCCTTCAATCGCGGCGTCTGCGGAGCTGCGGCACGCACCGGAGAGGTGCAACTGGTCCCGGACGTGGATGCCTTTCCCGGTCACATCGCCTGCGCGTCTTCCACGCGATCAGAGCTGGTGCTGCCGGTGCGGGATGTGTCGGGCGAAGTGATCGCCGTGTTTGATTTAGACAGCGATCAGCCGGATGCTTTCACTGACAAAGACGCGTCATCTATCGGTGCAATTCTGGCTGACGTCTTCACGAAATGAAATCAGCCGGGACGTATCCCGGCTGACTTTTTTGGAATCAATACGGAAACCATTCAGGCCCCGAGCACTTTGGCTTTCTGAGCGGCAAATTCCTCATCCGTCAGGTGCCCTTTATCCTTAAGTGCCGCTAGCCGTTCTAGTTCATCAGCGGCTGACACACTCGCGACCGATCGGATATAATCCTTCTGAGCCTCTTCAATCTGGTTCATGGTCTCGACGCTGTGCTGGTGCATTTTATCCCCGCGAATGATGAGATAGCACAGCACGCCGAGCCATGGGATCAAGATCACAAAAGCGATCCACAGCGCCTTGCCGCCGCCGCTCAGGTCCTTTGACCGAAAGACATCAGCGACAACTGAAATCATCACCCAAAACCAGGCGACCATTAGGAACAGCCAGAAGATTGACCAGACTATGTCGAAGAAACCGATCCCATTTTCCATTTTTGTCCAACCTTTTGCATATCTAAAAGAAATCCCTGAGTTCAGAGATCGCGCGATTGTATCAGACGGAAAGCGAGTTGGTTAGTGTATTGTTTCGGATGAATAAAATGGGGTCATTATAGGGTCGAAAAGGGTTCACCCACTATCATGTAAATCACGCATGCCTGAGCCCCGAATATACCGAACAGCCAAACGGAAAACCGACGCTTGCGTGTCTTATGCCGGAAAATCCAACGCCCAAGCACCGCGCCCGGGCTACCGCCAAGCATGGCCAGCCAAAGTAATTTTTGTTCCGGAAAACGCCTCTTCCGACGTCGTGCGCGCAACTTATCCCAGCCAAAAGCAAGTAAAGTCAGGGCGTTGATGGTCCAAAGATACAGTACCGCAATCCACATACCTCATTCCTAATCTGAGAGGCGCTCCGCTACAAATGAAATAATGCTTGGAAATTTCACGAATCTGCGTCATCGTGAAAAAGGAGAGGAAAATTTCATTAGATTCGGAGCGACTCGTGAACACTCAAGCCCCCCACAGCGCGACACTCGGTGCGGATATCCGCGCTCTTCGCAAAGCGCGCGGGCTGACTCTGATCGAGATTGCCGAACGGCTGAACCGGTCGGTCGGCTGGCTCAGTCAGGTCGAGCGCGATATGTCCGACCCATCGATCTCGGACCTGCGTCAGATTGCCGAATGCCTGGGTGTGCCGATGTCGATGCTGTTTGCACATTCTTCGGTGCCTATGAACGAGCAGGGTTATGTCGTGCGCGCCGGGACGCGCCGTCCGATGGGGTCCGGTGAGGAAGGGCTGATCGAAGAGCTTCTTTCACCCGACCTGACCGACGATTTCGAGATGGTGCATTCCACCTTTGAACCCCAGTCCAATATGCAAAAACCAGCCAACCGACCGACGCAAGAGGTCGGATATATGATCTCGGGCCGGCTGGACCTGACAATCGGGTCACGGCAGTTCACGGTCGGGCCGGGCGACAGTTTCCGCATCAAGCACGAACCCTATCAATGGGCCAATCCCTATGATGAGCCTGCAGTGGCCATCTGGGTCATCGCCCCGCCGGTGTACTGATGAGCTTTGAGGCGTGGACCATATTTGCACTGTTCTGGGTGGTGTTCGTCACCACGCCGGGGCCGAATGCGGTCAACTGTATCTCGAACGGGATGAGTCTGCCGTTTCCCAAGGCAATGTTGGGCGTATTGGCGATCCTGACACAGGCCAGCGCGTTTCTGATCCTGTCGGCCCTAGGCATCACCGCCCTGATAGCGGCGTCCCCGACCGGGTTTTTCATCGCGAAACTCATCGGTGCCGGGTTCCTGATCTGGCTGGGTGTCCGTGGCTGGATGAATGCCGCGAATCCCGCACCTGTATCCGAACGGCCCGCGAAGCATGTCTATCTGCACGCGCTGGCAGTCGCGACGATCAATCCCAAAAGCGTGGCGGGATACCTCGCTGCCTTTTCGCAATTCGTCCAGCCTGACGTCCCGATCTGGCAGCAAATGGCGGTGATCATGCCCACCGCTCTGGTCATCACCACGCTCAGCTATACCGGGTTCACACTGCTGGGCTCGCTGATGGGTAAGGCGGCGTTGGGGGCGGTATTCAACACCTGGGTTCGCCGCGTGATGGCGGCCTGTTTCATCATCTATGGCGTGTTGCTGGGGGTCAGCTCCACGCCCACAGCAAGGGGGTAATCAAATGCACACCGGTTCCTGCCTTTGTGGCGCGGTCGCCTTCGCGATTGATGGAGAGCTCTCGCCGCCTTCGGCCTGCCATTGCGGCCAGTGTCGCAAGCAATCGGGTCATGTCTGGGCGTCGACATCGACGCATCAGGACAATCTGAGTTTTACAGCCAGCGATACGCTGCGCTGGTTCCGTGCGTCGGACATAGCGCGGCGCGGTTTCTGCAGCGCCTGCGGCTCGTTCCTCTTCTGGCAGCATAACGAAGAGGACACGATTTCGATCTCCATGGGCGCGTTGAGCGTGCCCACCGGACTGAAACTCGCCCGCCACATCTTTGTGGCTGACAAGGGCGACTACTACGACATCACAGACGACCTGCCCCAAAGGGCACAGTAATAGGGATCAAGACCAATGAGTGAATTTCCGACAAAAGCCCGCGTGGTAGTTATCGGTGGCGGTGTGGTGGGGACCTCCTCGCTGTACCATCTGGCCAAGAAGGGTTGGACCGACTGCGTTCTGCTGGAAAAGAACGAGCTGACCGCCGGGTCAACCTGGCACGCGGCGGGCAATGTTCCGACCTTCTCGAATTCATGGGCGATCATGAACATGCAGCGCTATTCGACCGAGCTGTATTCGCGCCTGGCCGAAGAGGTGGATTACCCGATGAACTACCACGTCTCGGGCTCGATCCGTCTGGCACACAGCAAGAAACGGATGCAGGAATTCGAGCACGCCATGTCCATGGGCCACTATCAGGGCATTCCTATGGAGATGTGGACGCCAGAGCAGGCCAAAGAGCACTATCCATTCCTCGAAACCCACGACCTTGAGGGCGTTCTCTACGACCCGACCGACGGCGATATCGATCCGGCCCAGCTGACGCAGGCGTTGGCCAAGGGTGCGCGTGATCTGGGGCAGAAAATTATCCGATTCTGCCCGGCGACCGGCGTGACCCAGCACGACGACGGCACCTGGACAGTGCATACGGACAAGGGCGACATTGCATGTGATTATGTGGTGAACGCTGCCGGGTACTATGCGCAGCGCGTCGGTGAAATGTTCAAACCTTATGGCGGCCGCACTGTGCCAGCCATGGTCATGAGCCACCAATACCTGCTGACGGACGAAGTGCCCGAGATCGAGGCTTGGTCGAAAGAACATGGCGGCAAGCTGCCGCTGCTGCGCGACGTGGATATCTCGTACTACCTGCGGCAGGAGAAGAATGGCTTCAACCTCGGCCCGTACGAGCCCAACTGTAAGGGCCACTGGATGACCGAAGATGATCCGATGCCCGAGGACTTCTCGTTCCAACTGTGGAACGACGATCTGGACCGCATCGAGGACATCGTCACCGACGCGATGGAGCGGGTTCCGCTGATGGCAACCTCGGGCGTCGGCCGGGTGATCAACGGCCCGATCCCCTATGCGCCGGATGGTCTGCCGCTGATCGGTCCGATGCCGGGTGTCAAAAACGCGTTTGAGGCGCACAGCTTTACCTTCGGCATCGCGCAGGGCGGTGGTGCAGGCAAGGTGCTGGCCGAATGGATCGTCGATGGTCACACCGAATGGGATATGTGGGCCGTCGATCCGCGCCGTTACACCGATTACACCGATCAGGATTACTGCAACCAGAAGGGTATGGAAGTCTATGGCAATGAATACGCCATGCACTTCCCCCACCACGAATGGCCTGCCGCGCGGGACAAGAAACTGTCACCGAACCACGCCAAGGTGAAGGAACTGGGTGGTGTCATGGGTGTCTATAACGGCTGGGAACGTGCCAACTGGTTCGCCAAGCCGGGCGATGACACATCGCTTGACGCAACCCACACTTGGGGTCGTTCGGGCCCATGGGAGCAGCGGATCAAAGAGGAATGCGAGGCCGTGCGGGACGACTGTGGAGTGCTGGATCTGCCAGGCTTCTCGCGCTTCAAAGTCAATGGAGAGGGCGCCGCTGAGGCGTTGCGCGGTCTCGCATCCGGTGGTTTGCCAAAGGTCGGTCGGATCAACCTGATCTACATTGCCGATGACCGGGGCCGTATCCTGACCGAAATGTCTTGCATTCGACTGGGCGAGGATGAGTTCGTTCTGATCACCGCCGCCACGGCGCAATGGCATGATCGTGACCTTCTGATGAACGCCATGCCCGCCAGCGTCTCGGTCGAAGATGTAACCACGACACGCGACACGCTGATTGTCACTGGACCGAATTCGCGCACGCTTCTGTCTGGCTTGTCCGATGCGGACCTGTCCTCTGGGTGGCTGACCCATCAGCATGCCAAGGTGGCTGGCCAGGACGCCTTCCTGATCCGCGTCTCCTTTGCCGGTGAATTGGGCTGGGAGGTCCACGCGCTGAACGAGGACATGCCCGCGATCTATGAGGCGATCATCGACGCCGGGGCCAAACCGTTTGGGATGTATGCCCTGAACTCTCTGCGCATCGAAAAAGGCTACCGTGCGTGGAAGGGTGATCTGAGCACCGACTACTCGCTGCTGGAAGGCGGGCTGGAACGGTTCGTAAAGTTGGACAAACCGCAGAACTTCCCCGGCAAGGCCGCGATCCAGAACGAAAAGCAGCAGGGTGTGAAGAAATCCTTTGTCACGCTGACCGTGGATGCGGGCGATTGCGACGCGCCATATATGTCCTGCATCTGGCAAGGCGATCAGATCGTGGGTGAGACCACCTCGGGCGCCTGGGGCTATCGCGTGGGCAAATCCATCGCGCTGGGCATGATCAAAGCCGAGCTTGCCAACCCAGGCACCGAGCTTGAGGTGGAAATCTACGGCCAGAAACACCGTGCCGTGGTACAAGAGGATCAGCCGCTCTGGGATCCTCAGAACGAGCGGCTGCGCGCGTAACACCCGACGGAGGGGCCATGAGCAAGCGATATTCAAAATTGGGGCCCGGTGAGGGCCCCAACTATGACTGGGAAAATGACCATACCTTTGTCAAGGTATCCGGTCAGGACACAGATGGCGCTTACACGCTCATGGAAGATAATCTGAAAGCCAGCTTCGCGCTTGGCCTTCATCGCCATGACAACCATGCTGAAACCTTCTATTTTTTGGAAGGCGAGGTGGATTTCTACGTCGATGGTGACTGGCATCGCTGTACGGCAGGCACCACCATCCATGTGCCGCCGGGCGTTCCGCATGCAAGCCGCGTTGCGGGGGCGATCCCTGCGCGGATGCTGATGATCTTTCAGCCTGCGGGGTTTGACGGCTTCCTTGCAGAGCTTGCGACAATGACCGAAGCGGATTTCGCCGATGAGGCAAAAATGGCTGAGTTGCACGCCCGGTACGACATTATCCCGATGGGCCCGGTTCCGCCGCATCCGGACGATTAGACATAGAGGCCGCACGTGACGACACTCCCCAAAACCATGTCTGGCGTTTACCTGACGCATCACGGTGGGCCAGAGGCGCTGGAGTGGCGCGACGATATTCCGGTGCCTGCACCGGGGCCGGGGCAGGTAGTGGTCCGGGTGCTGGCCGCAGGGGTTAACAACACTGATATCAACACGCGGGTCGGCTGGTATTCTTCAGATGTGACCGGGGCGACTGATGCCGTGGATCAGGACGTCGAGGCCGGAGGTTGGGGCGGTGCGCTGCAATTCCCACGTATCCAGGGTGGCGATCTGTGTGGCGTCGTCGAAGCCGTTGGCTCCGGAGCCGGGTTCAAGCCGGGTCAGCGAGTAACTTGCCCGATCAACCTGCCGCGTCCACGTCCGGGCCATCCGACAGGCTTCATCGCGTTGGGATCAGAAATTGATGGCGCCTTTGCGCAATATTGTCTGGTCGAGGCTGCGGATTTGTATGACGTGACCGCCTCACCCCTGTCGGATGTCGAAATCGCCGCTATCCCCTGCGCGTTTGGGACCGCCGAGAACCTGCTGACCCGCGCAAGTGTGACTTCGGGGCAAAAGGTGCTGATTACGGGTGCATCAGGCGGCGTCGGTCTGGCCGCCGTGCAACTTGCAGCGCTGCGAGGGGCGACGGTTTGGGGCGTGACCAGCCCGGCCAAGGCCGAGGCGGTCAAAAGCCAGGGCGCAGTTGACACGTTCGACCGCGATGCGGCTTTGCCTGCGGACATGTTCGATGTCGTGGTCGATGTTGTAGGTGGCACGGCGTGGCCCGGCCTGATCCTGGCCCTGAAGCCGGGCGGGCAATATGCGGTTTCAGGAGCTATCGCCGGACCGCTCGTGCAGACCGATCTGCGCGATATCTACCTGCGCGACATCACCATCCACGGCTGCACCCATCAGGCATTTGCGGTATTCGGGCGGCTGGTCGAGATGATCAATGTGGGGCGGATCAGGCCCTTGATCTCAAAGACTTACGCGCTAAAGGACATCGCAGCGGCGCAGGCGGATTTTCAATCCAAGGCGTTTCCGGGCAAACTTGTTCTGATTCCCTGAAAAGGCTGAAAAATGGCGGATATCACTCTTCTGGATGGTTCAATCGGGCAGGAACTGGTTAAGCGCAGCGGCGACAGGGCGACGCCGCTTTGGTCGACGCGGGTGATGATCGATTATCCGGAACTGGTCGGAGATGTTCATGCTGAATATTTCCGCCGAGGGGCGACAGTTGCCACCACCAACACTTATGCCGTCCACCGCTCTCGGCTGGAGCGCGTGGGCCTGCAAAAGCAGCTTCCCGATCTGGTCGACACGGCGTTGTCGCAGGCTGAGCGTGCGTGCGCGTCCGGTGGGCGCATAGCAGGTGCACTTGGCCCGCTTCTGGCGTCCTACCGACCGGACCTGAAACCGGATGTGAGCGAGGCGACCGTCAAATTTGCTGAACTCGTTCGCTTGATGGCGGATCGCGTTGATCTGTTCCTGATCGAAACTGTGTCGTCCGTGCAAGAGGCTGAAGGTGCCCTGCAAGGAACAGCGCAAGCTGGCAAGCCCGTTTGGCTTGCGTTGACTGTGATGGATGATGATGGCACGCGTTTGCGTTCAGGCGAGGCCCTTTCAGAAATAGCGCCGGTAGTGGACCGTTTCGAGCCAGAGGCGGTGTTGATCAACTGTTCTCGCCCCGAAGCTATTCCAGCGGCGTTGGAGAGTATCGCAAAACTGGGTCGCCCGTTCGGCGCCTATGCCAACGGGTTCGTCGGAATCTCGCAAAAGTTCCTTGAAGATGCGCCCACCGTCGATGCTCTGGAACAGCGGCAGGATCTGGGGCCGGATGCTTATGCCGATCATGCTATGGATTGGGTGACGCAAGGGGCGACTATTGTGGGGGGCTGCTGCGAGGTCGGCCCGGATCACATCGAAGCACTGGCCAACCGCTTGCGGGCCGCCGGTCACCGGATAGTTTGAGGGTCAGGGATGCCGAAACCTTCTGACAAGCCCTTAGTGCAGCAACATTTCGATATTCTCGTAGCCCCCGGTTATGTGTTGTTGGAACTGGCCTCATTGGTCGAAGTGCTGCGGCTGGCCAACCGGGTGTGTCCGAACCCTCCGTTCACCTACACCTATCGCTCGCTGAAAGGTGGGCCGATCGCCAGCAGCAGCGAGGCGGTGGTTCAGACCGAACCTGTCCCGACGCAGCCCAAGGCGGACTATCTTTTTGTGATAGGCAATTCCGATCCGGACCATCCCAACTTGTCGCTGGGGCGTGTGGTTTCGGACTATACCTTCCGAGGAGCCAAGGTGTTTCTGCTGGCGGAAGCCGCCAGCCGCTATATTGACGAACACGGCACTGACGACATGGCAACCCATTGGGAAAACGCTTCGTTCCTTCGCGAACGCGGCGCGCGGTTCGAGGCCAAACTCTCCATCGCCACCGAACAGGGCGCAGTGGTCACATGCGCCGGAATGGAGGCGACAACGGATGTGGCGCTTGCAGTGATCGGCCGCCATATCTCCGGCCCGGCCAAAATGACCGTGGCGGATATCATGCTGCACGAAAACATCCGCGATTTCTCCTCGATGCAACCGTTTTCCGGGGCGAAGCTGACCTCAACCGGGGATGCCAAGTTGGACCAGTGCATCAAGTTGATGCAGGCCAATATCGAAGACCCGTTGCCGATCAACCAGATCGTCGAATCGCTGCACATGTCGAACCGGTCGCTGGAGCGGAAGTTCAAAACCTTCTTTGGTACAACGCCGAACGGATTCTATCGCGAAATGCGGCTCGCCAAGGCTAATAACCTGCTGCTCAACACCACTATGAGCGTCCGGGAAATCGGTCTCGCCTGCGGGTTTCCGAACGGATTTTCCTCGGTTTACAAAAGCTTCTTCGGCGTCACGCCCTTTGTCGTGCGGCGTGAAAAGCGGGCGGCGTCACATCGGTGAAAATCACCGATACTGTGACGGTTTTGGTGCATTTACTGTCGATCTTTCGTGGCAAATTGGCGCAAACCTGACATAGCGGAGATTTCAGGATGGTTGATCTTCCCAGCAAGGCCCGAGTGGTTATCATCGGCGGTGGCGTCATCGGATGCTCGGTTGCCTATCATTTGACCAAGAAGGGCTGGAACGACGTTGTGCTGCTGGAGCGCAAACAGCTGACCAGTGGAACTACATGGCACGCAGCGGGCCTGATCGCGCAGTTGCGCGCCACCAAGAACATGACCAAGCTGGCGAAATACAGTCAGGAGCTTTACGGCTCGCTCGAGGAAGAAACCGGTGTGGCCACCGGGTTCAAGCGCTGCGGCTCGATCACCGTTGCTCTGACCGAAGAGCGCAAGGAAGAGATCTATCGTCAGGCTGCCATGGCGCGTGCGTTCGGCGTTGAAGTCGAAGAGATCTCGAACGAGCGCGTGCAAGAGCTGTACCCGCATATCAATCTCGAAGGCGTCAAAGGCGCCGTTTACCTGCCGCTGGACGGGCAGGGCGATCCGGCGAACATTGCCCTTGCGCTGGCCAAGGGTGCGCGTCAGCGCGGCGGCATCGTCAAGGAACGGGTAAAGGTTACCGATATCGTCAAGCAGGGCCGCAAAGTCACCGGTGTGGACTGGGTTGCCGACGACGGCAGTGCCTCGGGCCATATCGAATGCGACATGGTGGTGAACTGCGCCGGTATGTGGGGCCACGAAGTTGGTCGCATGGCGGGCGTCAACGTACCTCTGCACGCTTGCGAGCACTTCTACATCGTCACCGAGAATATCGAGGGCATGACCCAATTGCCGGTTCTGCGGGTTCCGGATGAATACGCCTATTACAAGGAAGACGCGGGTAAAATCCTGCTGGGCGCGTTTGAACCGGAATCGAAACCCTGGGCGATGGATGGAATCCCTGAATCCTTCGAGTTCGACCAGTTGCAGGAAGATTTCGACCATTTCGAACCGATCCTCGAAAAAGCGGTCGAGCGGGTGCCGTTGCTGGCCGAGGCCGGTATCCATACCTTCTTTAACGGCCCCGAATCCTTTACGCCGGACGATGCTTACCATCTGGGCCTTGCGCCCGAGATGGACAATGTCTGGGTCGCGGCGGGCTTCAACTCGATCGGCATCCAATCTGCTGGCGGTGCGGGCATGGCGCTGGCCGAGTGGATGGACAGCGGCGAGAAGCCCTTCGATCTGGGTGACGTGGACATCAGCCGGATGCAGCCGTTCCAGGGCAACAAGCAGTACCTGTTCGAGCGCTCCAAGGAAACTTTAGGCCTGCTCTATGCCGACCACTTTCCTTATCGCCAGAAGGCCACCGCGCGCGGTGTGCGTCGGACACCGTTCCACCACCACCTGCTGGAACAGGGTGCTGTGATGGGCGAATTGGCCGGTTGGGAACGCGCCAACTGGTTCGCCAATGAGGGGCAGGAGCGCGAGTACCAATACAGCTGGAAGCGTCAGAATTGGTTCGAGAACTCGGCGGTTGAGCACCGCGCCGTACGCGAAAATGTTGGCATGTACGACATGTCCTCGTTCGGGAAAATCCGCGTCGAAGGGCCGGATGCCGAGAAGTTCATGAACTATATCGGCGGCGGTGATTACTCGGCGCCCAATGGCAAGATTGTCTATACACAGTTCCTGAACCGCGCTGGTGGGATCGAGGCCGACGTGACTGTCACCCGCCTGACCGAGACGGCCTATCTGGTCGTCACCCCTGCGGCTACACGTCTGGCCGATCAGACCTGGATGATGCGCCATGCGGGTAACTTCAACGTCGTCATTACCGATGTGACCGCGGGCGAGGGCGTTCTGGCGGTTATGGGGCCAAACTCGCGGGCGCTGCTGGAAAAGGTCTCACCTGCTGATTTCTCGAATGACGTTAACCCCTTCGGCACCGCGCAGGAGGTCGAGATCGGCATGGGCCTCGCCCGTGTGCACCGCGTGACCTATGTGGGTGAGCTTGGGTGGGAGGTTTATGTTTCGTCCGACATGGCCGGTCATGTCTTTGAAACCCTGCACGAAGCCGGTCAGGACATGGGTCTGAAGCTGTGTGGCATGCACATGATGGACAGTGCCCGGATTGAAAAAGGCTTCCGCCACTTCGGTCATGATATCACCTGTGAAGATCACGTGGTCGATGCGGGCCTCGGCTTTGCCGTAAAGGTCGACAAGGGCTGCGACTTCATCGGACGTGAGGCAGTGATTGCGCGTAAGGAAAGCGGTCCCAAAAGCCGATTGGTGCAATTCAAACTGACCGATGCCGAGCCGCTGCTGTTCCACAACGAGCCGATTATCCGCGATGGCGAATATGTGGGCTATCTGACCTCGGGCAACTATGGCCATACGCTGGGTGGTGCCATCGGTCTGGGTTATGTGCCAAGTGAAGGCGAGAAGGCAGCTGACGTGTTGGCCTCGACCTACGAGATCGACGTCTGCGGCGTGAAGGTCAAAGCAGAAGCCTCGCTGAAGCCGATGTACGATCCGAAATCCGAGCGGGTTAAAGTCTGACCCGGATCAAAGGCAGGGGGCTCTGCCCCCGCCGTCCATTCCGGACGACTCCCGCGAAGTATTTGACGCCAGATGAATAAAGGACCTCCTGTTCGCCTAGTTTAAAGTACCACGCATAATGGCGGAATAGCCAACGGCAAGACATATCAGAATTGCTGATGACCCGCTTCACAGTTTTCGCGGTTCCCAAACCCGTCTGAATTGCCGTAGAGAAGCACGGTATCAGTCGGAGACTCGCCGTGGCAGACACCCCCGTACCAACGAATAACGCAGATACGTCCAAGGGGCTGGCGCTGGCCGTTACGGCCTATGTCCTATGGGGCTTTTTGCCGTTGTACATGAAAGCCATGGCGCATGTAGGACCGGTCGAGATTGTAGCGCATCGCGTCATCTGGTCGGTGCCGGTGGCTGGGTTGTTGTTGGTGGCCTTGGGGCGCACACGGGATCTGAAAGCGGCGCTGGTGAACCCGAAGATGTTGGCGATGGCCTGTGTTACGGCGGCGCTGATTTCGGTGAACTGGGCGATCTATGTCTGGGCGATTGCCAGCGGAAATGCGCTGGACGCGGCGCTGGGGTATTACATCAACCCGCTGTTTAGCATCGCGTTGGGCGCGGTTTTGCTGCGCGAGCCGTTGACGAAAACCCAACTGGCGGCGGTTGCAATTGCGGCGCTGGGCGTGCTGGTCCTGATCGTCGAAGCTGGCAGCCTACCCTGGGCAGCGCTGGGATTGATGGTGACATGGGGGTTTTATGCTTTTTTCAAGCGGTCGCTGCCCATCGGTCCCAATCAGGGTTTTCTGCTTGAGGTTCTGATCCTGCTGATTCCGGCTCTGGCCTTTGTCACTTGGCTGGGTGTTCAAGGCACTGGGCATTTTGGTGTGGGCGCGACCGACACGATGCTACTGGCTGGTGCCGGAGTGGTGACGGCCGTCCCACTCTTGGTCTATGCGAACGGCGCTAAGCTGGTGCGGTTGTCGACCATGGGCATCCTGCAATATATCGCACCGACAATGATCTTCATCACTGCCCTAACTGTGTTTGGTGAACAGATCGACCGCGGACGTATGATTGCATTCCCGCTGATCTGGACAGCATTGGTGGTCTACTCGATTCCGATGATCCGACAGATGCGGGCTCAGGCCTGACGTAGAAGGCGCGCGGCTTCTCCGGCCCAGATAGCATAGGCTTTCGGGCTCGGATGATACCCGTCCGGAGCAGCCAGAGCCGGGTCATCGGGCAGGTTCAAGGCCAAGTGGTGCGCTTGCGGAAAACTGGTCGCAACCTGCTGCAACCCCTGATCCAAACGCGCGGCTTGCCGTCCGAGGACCCAGGCCAACGGTTGTGGTAAGGCCGGAAACCGGTTCATCTGTGGCACTCCGGTAACCACTAGTCGCCGGACCCCCAAAGAGCCTGTCAAAACCCCCAGAAGTTCAGTCTGCTGTTCCACAAAGCGCCTGCGTGTCACACCTCGGGTTACGTCATTCACACCGAGCGCGGTAAGGGCCATGTCAAACTGGCCGCTCAGGCCGCGCAACCGGTCGATCGTGTCCTGCGTTGTGTGCCCGGTTGTCGCCTCCAGCCGCCACTCAACTGCGTAGTACTTGGCCAGCCGATCCACCAAATACCCAGATAGGGCCTGCGCCTGCGTTCCTGCGCCCACCCCGGCAGCGGAACTGTCGCCGGTAATCAGCAACCGCAACCGAGGACCTCGTCCGTTGCGCCCTTCGCGCGGACCAGTGGGCTCGGGCAGCAATTGAGCATTGCGACGTACGGACAGGCCTTGAGCTGCCAGAACCGGCAACAGAGGGACTCGCAAAATCTGATCTGGGGCGACAGGCATTGTCAGCTCAGCGCATTCTTGAACTCGAGGAACCGGGCGTCGGTCATGATCCGGGCCATCATCGCTTCTCGCAATGCACCGATGGTTTTATGCGGGCGCATGACAACCTCGAAATCTTGAATCAACCCGTCGTCATTCAGGGTGATCAGGTCCACACCCACAGCATCCAGATCACCGACCTTGCATTGAAATTCTAGTGCCCAGTCCTTGCCCTCACCCATTACGCGACGATAGCGGAAGTCCGAGAATACCTGCCCTACATGGCCCAGAACTGCCGCCACCGGTGCGCGCCCGGTCCAGGTGCTGTAATAGGTCGGCGGAGAGAACCGCACATCCTCGGCCAGCAATTCATGGATCAGGCTTTCATCGCCTTTGGCGACCACCTCTTGCATGCGTTCGATCGTGGGGTGCATCGGTCCTCCTTCCGCTTTGAGGGCAGAGTTGCTGAACCGTTCCGTTCAGGCAAGCCCGACGTTGCGGGAGGTCGCGCGCTGCGATAGGCAAGCGCGCATGAGCGAGACCTATGATCCCCCGAAAACCCCTCTGGACGTGTTGCACGAGGATGCGCAGCTGATTGTGGTGAACAAGCCTTCTGGCCTGTTGTCGGTGCCGGGGCGGGGGGAGCATCTGGCTGATTGCCTGCTGACCCGCGTGCAGGCGGCGTTTCCGCAGGCGCTGTTGGTGCATCGATTAGATCGGGATACATCCGGTGTAATGGTCTTTGCCCAAACACCGCACGCGCAGCGGCACCTGAGCATGCAGTTTGAGAACCGCCAGACCCGAAAGACCTATGTGGCGCGTGTTTGGGGGCGGGTTGCAGAAAAGACCGGAACAGTGGATTTGCCGCTGATCGTAGACTGGCCTAATCGTCCGCGTCAGATGGTGTGCCATGAGACGGGCAAAGCTGCCGTCACCGATTGGCGTGTGGTGAAGTTTGAGGGTGAAACGACTCGCCTTCGTCTGTTTCCCAAGACGGGACGGTCGCATCAGTTGCGGGTACATATGCAGGCGCTGGGCCATCCAATTTTGGGCGACCCCTTCTATGCCGAAGGCCCGGCGCGAGCATTTCCGCGACTGATGTTGCATTCCGAAGAACTGCGCCTGAAAAGCCCCGAAGGTGGGGTTTCGATGAAATTCCGCGCCAAGGCGGATTTCTAAATTTTAGCCGCGCTGGTGCTGTGAATCGTCAGGCTTCGAAGGCCGTGATCCTGCGCCCGGCTGACGCCCCGTGATGGCTGAACTTCGATGCTATGAGGTCGAGGCGCTGTGGACCGGCCTGTCGGTGTTGGCCCATACTGGCATCAACACTCTGCACCCGCCCACCTGTCGTAAGTGGCGAGTATTCGCCGATTTCACCGGATTGTTGCTTGAGCCTGCCTGTGGGCACCGTGATATACTGCACCAAACAAAACACGCCCGATGAACGGGCGCAGGAGCAGAAGGTGACATCATGACGATTTCCAAATTTGTTTTATCTGCCGGGCTGTGCTCGGCCATGTTTCTGGGTGCCTGTACGGACCCCGGCACGCTGAACCTGCCCTCCGATCCTAATCAGAACACCAGACAAGGTGCGTTTCTGGGCGGTCTGGTCGGGGCCGGTGTCGGTGCGATTGCCAATAGCTCGAACCCGGGTCTAGGGGCACTGGCCGGGGCTGCGGTCGGTGCAGCCGGGGGTGGTCTGATCGGAAACCAATTGGACAGGCAGGCGGCCGAGTTGCGTCAGCAACTGGCCAATGACGGCATCACCATCACCAACGCGGGCGACCGTCTGATTGTCACCGTGCCCAACGATATCTCTTTCGACACCGACAGTGCGACCGTGCGCCCGGCGCTGCGCGCTGATCTGGTGCGGGTGGGACAGAACCTGACGAGATACCCGAACTCGAACGTTCAGGTTATCGGTCATACCGACAGCGACGGTGAAGCGTCTTACAACCAAGCCCTGTCCGAGCGCCGCGCCCGGTCCGTGACCGATATCCTGCAGGCCAACGGCGTAAGTGGTGCCCGCATTTCGACAATCGGGTTAGGGGAAAACCGCCCCGCCGCTTCGAACTTGACGCCCGAGGGCAAGGCCCGGAACCGTCGGGTCGATATCGAGATCATCCCCAACGGAAACACATAATAGGAAAGGGGTGCCTTCTGGTGCCCCTTTTTGCACATTGACGGCGCGTCACATGGGCTTTGGAACGCCCGCCGCTTGGGCTAGCTATTGGGAAACACCATAACGGAGTTTCCCGATGTCCGAACCGATCCTACTGAGCCTGTCTGGTTCATTGCGCCAAAGTGCCACCAACCGCAAACTGCTGCGCGAGGCGGCGCGGTTGTTCGATCCCGGCACTCATATCGAGGCCGATCTGAACTTGCCGCTCTATGATGGCGATTTGGAAGACGGCGAAGGCATCCCCGAGGCCGTGCAAACCCTGGCAGACCAGATCGCGCAGGCTCATGCGGTAATCATTTCCACCCCGGAATATAACAAGGGTCCATCCGGTGTTCTGAAAAACGCGCTGGACTGGGTTAGCCGCACCGAAGGCCGCCCTTGGGCCGACAAACCGGTTGCCGTGATGTCGGCAGCGGCGGGTCGCGCGGGGGGTGAGCGCGCCCAGATGGTACTGCGCAGCTATATGGTGCCGTTCCAACCTCGCATCTTGCAGGGGCCAGAGATTCACTTGGCGAATAGTTCCAATGAGTTCGATGAGCAGGGCAAGCTGACCAGCGACCGTTATGAAAACAGTTTGCGGACTTTAATGGAAAAGCTGCGGGCCGAGGCAGGCTTCTAACGCTTGTTCCCCGGAAAACGCCTGCCTAATCTGCCACTATGGCAGAGGAAATACAGACCGACGGGATCGACCCGGCCCGCGCCGCCACGTTTCAGGTGGCGCTGGGGCACGAGGCATCCGTTGTAGCTGGCACGCCGCTACCGCCGTTTTTCCATCAACTTTATTTCTGGTCACCCCGCCCGCCATCGCAATTGGGCCGGGATGGCCACCCGAAGGTGGGTGGTGGATTGATCCCCGACATGGGGCTGCCTCGCCGCATGTGGGCGGGAGGTCGTCTGCAGTTCAACACTCCTATGATCGCAGGGCAGCCGGCCGAGCGCCGATCAACTTGCGAGAATGCAACCTCGAAAACCGGTCGTACTGGACCGCTGGGCTTTGTTACGCTGCGCCACGAGATCTGGCAGAGCGAGACCCTGTGTCTGACCGAGTGGCAGGATCTGGTCTACCGCCAAGATCCGTCCGGCGCTAAGGTCAAATCCGCGTCGCCAACGGCCCGAACCGATGAGACGAACAGCCGAGACGTAACCTTCGATTCCACCCTTTTGTTCCGCTATTCAGCCCTGACGTTCAACGGCCACCGTATCCACTACGATCTGGATTACGCCCGCGACGTCGAAGGCTATGCCGGGCTGGTCGTCCATGGCCCGCTGCTGGCCCAACTTCTGATGCTGTTTGCCGAAGACCTGATGGGGCCGTTGACGCAATTTGCCTTCCGCGCGACTGCACCGCTGATGCACTTTGAAACAGCGACCCTGTGCAGGTCTGGTCAAACTCTCTGGGTGCGCGGCCCCGACGTGCGGCAATGTATGATGGCAGAGGCCTCAACCTAGCCGTTTCTGCATTGTGATTGAGGTCGTACGGTTATAGCCGGGATGGGCTGTTTCACCGGTTTTCACAAATCCCAAACGCGCGAATACGGTGTGATTTTCCACAAGTTCGATCCGGGTCTGCAGTTCCAGAACTGTATGTCCGGTCGCCCGCGCACGTGTTTCGGCCCAGTCCACCAGAGACCGCGCCAAACCCTGACCGCGCCGGGATTGGTCCACCGCAAGTTTGCTCAGATACAGGCGGCCCGGTTTGGCTGTCAGAAACATAACCGCGGTGGGTGGGTTTCCGATTATCCAGACTTCTTCATCTTGGGCCTGCTGCCGCAGACTTTCATCGGTCAGGCGGTGCATTGACGAGGGCGGATCAATGCGCCCTTCCATATAGGCAAAACTGTCCCGGATAAGACGCAAAACCTCGGGCAAGGTCGGGCTGTCGGCGGTCAGGCGTGTGGGGGACCAGTCGGGTCTGCTCACAAAGAAGCCTCCGGCCTGAAATCATCCGGTATCGCGTCCCGACCGTCCAGTATCAGATCGGCCATGACCTCAGCTATTTTCGGGGCCATGCCAAAGCCGATCTTGAAGCCTCCGTTCGCTATGAACTGTCCTTTGTGCAGCGGGTGCGCGCCCAGCATCGGCGCGCGGCTCTTGCTACGGGGGCGGACACCGGACCAACGTTCGATCACCTCGGCACCATGCAACAGTGGCACCGCCCGCGTGGCGCGGTCCAGTACGTCATCCAGGGCGGCATCTGTGCTGGTCGGGTCGTCATAGTCACGTTCCGAGGTTGAGCCGATCGCCAGTGTTCCATCGGCATGAGGCACGATATGAATCGCATCCGCAAACAACTGTGGAACCTCGCCCGCATCAAACCTCAGCAACGCTGCCTGACCCTTGACGCCATTGCCCACAGTTTTCCCGAAGGCCGCACTCAATTCCTGCAAGCCCGCAAGCCCCGTGGCATGGATAACCCGTCCCTTATCTGGCGCGTCCGCCACAACCTCGACCCCCATAACAGCCAGCGCCGAGACCAGAGCGGAGCAGGCGCGGCGGGGATGCATCCGCGCGCTCAATGTGTCGTGGATCACGTAGCCGGTCGGACTGGGTGGGCACCACCCGCCGAGCGCATTGGTCTCGACAACGCGCCATTCAGCCCGGCCCTGCCACAGCTTAGCCGCCGTGGTCGCACGGGTGTGGGCAAGCTCCAGCGTGTGGGCGTCGGCGATGGGTTGCAATCGGCCCAGCCGCGCATATCCCGGTGAGACGCCACCGGTGGCCTCAACCTGTTTCCAGAACGGCTCGGCCATGATCAGGCTGTCGAACTGAAAGGCCTTCTTGGTGTTCCAGTTCTCGGGTACATGCGGGGCGAGGGCGCCGACCAGCCCGCCGCTGGATCCCGCACCGGGGCCGAAAGGATCGACGACCTGCACCTTGGCGCCGCGCCGGGCGCAGGTCCAGGCGATCGAGAGGCCAAAGATACCCGCGCCTCGGACCGTTACATCGACCATTGCCATTCCCCTTTTCCTTGTTCAGTGTCGCGCCGCTTAGCTACAGGATTCCCCGATGGCAGACCAGCGCGCCAAATTGACATGGACTGAGGATCAGATCCCGGTCTCGGAGCGTTTCGACGATCCCTATTACTCGCTGCAAAACGGGTTGGAAGAAACGCGGCACGTGTTCCTTGCCGGCAATGACCTACCCGCACGGTTCGCGCCAGGGTTTCGTATTGCCGAGCTGGGGTTCGGCACCGGCCTGAACATGCTGACTGTCTGGTCCGAGTGGGAAAAATCCGGCCAGACCATGCCTTTGACCTTCACCAGCTTCGAAGCTTTTCCGATGGCTGTCGACGATATGTCCCGTGCACTGGCCGCATTTCCCGAGGTTGCCCCGTGGAGCGAGCGTTTTTTGGCAAAGTGGCGGGGCGGTAGGTGCGATCTGGGTACTCTGCATCTTGAGGTGATCGAAGGCGATGCGCGCCAGACGCTGCCTGCATGGACGGAGGAGGCGGATGCGTGGTTTCTGGACGGGTTCTCTCCGGCCAAGAACCCGGAATTGTGGGGTGCTGACCTGATGCAGCATGTGGCTGACCACACCGCCAACGGCGGCACAGCAGCGACCTATACCGCTGCCGGGTTCGTTCGTCGTGGGTTGGAAGAGGCAGGCTTCACGGTTACCCGCACCCCCGGATACGGTCGCAAGCGCCATATGACACGGGCGATCCGGGAATGACGCAGCAGAACAACTCGCGCGCGGGTATCGCGCTGATGATCGCGGCGACGATCGTGTTTGCCCTTCAGGACGGTATTTCGCGCCATCTGGCTGGAACCTACAACACCTACATGGTTGTGATGATCCGCTATTGGTTCTTCGCGGCCTTTGTGATTGCACTGGCCGCGAGAGCGCCCGGAGGTTTGAAGGCCGCAACACAGACCAGCCAATTGGGTTTGCAGGTGTTTCGCGGCGTTTTGCTTGCTGCCGAAATCTGCGTCGCCGTTTATGCCTTCACGGTACTGGGTCTGATCGACAGTATGGCGGTGTTCATCTGTTATCCGCTTCTTGTGGCCGCGCTCAGCGGGCCGGTTCTGGGAGAGCAGGTCGGCTGGCGGCGCTGGATGGCGATCGGCGTCGGATGCATCGGGGTGCTGATCATCCTGCAACCGGGCGTCGGCGTGTTTAACCCTTGGGCCATCTTGCCGCTGATTTCTGCGCTGATGTTTGCGGTCTATGGATTGCTGACCCGCTATGTCGCCCGCGAAGACAGCTCGGCCACCAGTTTTTTCTGGACCGGTGTCGCCGGGGCCGTGGCCATGACGCTGGTAGGTATGTGGTTCTGGGAGCCGATGGCGCGCGCGGATTGGGCGTGGATGGCTCTGCTCTGCGTCAGCGGCGTTCTGGGACATTGGCTACTGATCAAATGCTATGAAATGGCAGAGGCCAGCGCGGTGCAGCCCTTTGCCTATTTTCACTTGGTCTGGACGTCCATCCTCGGCATTTCCGTCTTTGGCGAGGCGCTGCGACCAGAGGTGGTTCTGGGCGCAGCTCTGGTCGTCAGTGCGGGCCTGTTCACCCTATGGCGCGAACGACGCCAGAGTTGACCCGACCAGCTCCTGCGAGAACGGAATCGGCAGCGCGGGCTGGCCCAGCCGCGCGCGATAAACCGGCAGGCTTTCCGCCACCCGCATCACGTAGTTGCGGGTCTCGCTGAAGGGGATGGTCTCGATCCAGTCGACCACGTCAATCTCACCAGCGCGCGGGTCACCATACCGATCCATCCACGAGATCGGCCGCCGCGGCCCGGCGTTGTAGCCCGCAGCCATCATTACCACGTTACCGTTGAAATCGGCCGCCAGACCAGAGAGGTAATTCGCGCCGAGTTTGGCGTTATACTTCCAGTCCGAGGTCAGATTGACCGTTTTGTGCCCGCTTAGAATGCCAAGCTCTTTGGCCACCAGCTGCGCCGTAGCAGGCATCACCTGCATTAACCCGCGTGCACCTGCGCCGCTAACGACGACCGGGTCGAATTCGCTTTCGCGGCGGGCTATGGCCAGCGTCATCTCTTTCGCCATGGGCAGGCCCATATCGGCAACCGGATGCACCGGATAATAGGCTGCGGGCAGAACAATACCGGATTTCGCCGCCCGTTTGGCGATCATTACCGCCAAATGCGGTTCTTTCATCTCGATCACCAGATCGCCCAGTTGCGTGGCCTGCACCTGATCCAGATCCTCAACCAGATGGGTCAGAAAGCGTTCGGACAGGGTGTCCTCACCAGCGCGCAGCAACAGAAGACCAGCCTCCAGCACGCTGGAATCCGCAAAGTCTGCCTGTTTCCAATGTGGCGCCCGGCGCGGGTTGGCCAGTTCACCGTCAAAGGGCCGTCCGATCCGCTCGGCGGCCAGCAGACCGTAGAAAGAGGTCTGATAATCCGCACCCATCGCATAAGCTTCATAAGCCTTGTCGGCATCCCCCCTTGCGGCATACGCCCGGCCCAGCCAATAGCCGCCGCGCCCTTTCGAGATTGGCGACTGCACCGCGCCCGAGAAGTTCTGGAAATGCCGCACCGCCGTAGCGGGATCATTCAGCTTGCGTAGGGCAAGGAAGCCCGCCAGCCACTCAAGATCCGCGTAGGCATAACCCATTTCCGGGGTCATGTGGTGGTTCGCCGCGATCTGATACGCCCGGTTTGCACTGCCATTGCGCATCTCAAGCCGCGCCAGACGGCGCCGGCCCTCGGCCCATTTGTCAGGCTCACCTAGCGCGTCCGGTCCGGTTGAGCGCGCCAGCATCAGGTCAATCGCGCTGTCATCCAACTCTTTCTTGTCGCGCCACACGAACCGATCAAAGGCCAGCCCCGGAGAGTCGGCGACCGATTTCGGCACCGCTGCTACTTTGCCATCCACACCGGGTTGGCGTTTTTGCAGCGCAATCCGCGCCTCGGCCAGCTTGCGCTGATCTGCACTGACCAGTGACAGCATCTGCCCCGCGCTGACCAGATGGTTGTCCCACAGCATCCGATCCAGCCTTGCCGCGTGGTGGGGTTTCAACAACTTGCCAAAATTCTCAAGGTAATCTTTTTGCAGGCCCTTCCCCATCGGCATGGTGCGCCATGCGGCCACGATATCGGCTTCGGCGTCGCCCTGACGGCCCTTTGCCTTCAATGCAACAGCATAGTTTAACGCGCCTTCAGCTGTTTGAGGCGGCACGTCGGCATAGAATTTCAGCACTCGGTCAGGATCGGCCCCGGTAAAAGCGGGCTCGCTCTTGCGTCGCAACCAAGCCAGACCGGGCCAATCCGGCCTACGATCCAGAAACACCAGCACATCGCCTGAGCTTCCAAAACCCTCGCGCAACCAGTGCCAGACGATGATATCGCGGCTGACCGATCCCCGTTGGCCCGCCACCTGCAGGGCACCATTCCAGTCGCCCTTGCGCATTTCATTCATTCCGGCACGCAGATCTCCCACTGCATCGGCTCGCGCCTGCCCGATTGACCCCAGAATCATTGCTATCAAAAGCGCCAGAACGCGTGTCATGCCTTGCATTTCCCAACCAACCAAGGATACAGCCACTCAGGATAAACCTTGCGCCGCAGGGATCAACTCACATCGCGACGATTGTGATGGCCCGAAGCGCAATAATTGCTAACCGCACACCAAGGAGCGTGCCATGTTCAAAGGCTCAATGCCAGCCCTCGTCACCCCGTTCACAAACGGCGAGTTGGACCTGAAGACGCTCAAACACTTGGTGGAATGGCAGATTCAGGAAGGCTCGACCGGGCTGGTCCCTGTGGGTACCACTGGTGAAAGCCCGACGCTCAGCCATGAAGAGCACGAAACGGTCGTGGAAGAGGTAGTCAAAGCCTCGGCGGGTCGTGTGCCGGTCATTGCCGGTGCGGGCTCGAATAACACGGTCGAAGCAATCCGCTTCGTGCGATTCGCTGAACGGATCGGTGCGGACGCGGCGTTGGTCGTGACGCCCTACTACAACAAGCCCACCCAGAAGGGTCTGATTACGCATTTCCGCGCGCTGCATGATTGCGCGGATATTCCGATCATCATCTACAACATCCCCGGTCGCTCGGTCATCGACATGACGCCCGAGACGATGGGTGAGCTGGCCAAGCTGCCGCGCATCGTTGGCGTCAAGGATGCGACCGGCGATCTGGCCCGTGTCAGTCAGCAGCGCGCCACCTGCGGGCCGGAGTTCTGCCAACTGTCGGGTGAGGACGCCACTGCGTTGGGCTTCAACGCGCATGGCGGCGTGGGCTGTATCTCGGTCACTGCAAACGTGGCACCAAAACTCTGCGCCGAGTTCCAGCAGGCCACACTGGATGGTGACTACGCCAAAGCGCTGGAATATCAGGACCGCCTGATGCCCCTGCACGAAGCTATTTTCATCGAACCGGGGTTGGTTGGTGCAAAGTACGCGCTCAGCAAGCTGGGTCTGTGCAGCGAAGAGGTGCGCTCACCTCTGACGCGATTGGAAAACAGCACCAAGGCCACCATCGACGCCGCAATGGCGCACGCTGGCCTGATATAAGGCCACTTTGATGAAGCAAAGGGCGGGCTCTGGTTTCAGAGTGCCGCCCTTTTTTGTGCTGTGACTTAGCGTTTTCCGTAGTACAGCCCTACCACGTGTTCTGCCTGCGCGAAGAACAGCCAACGAGACACCACGACGCCGATCAGATGCGACAGCACGGCCAGCAGCGCAAAGATATGTTTGACCACAATGCCTGAAACCGGGATCAGGATCAGCAGTAAGGGCAGTGCAAAGGCAAGCCCAAAGGAAATTACCCGCAGTTTCTGCGCATGTTTGCGCCCGACGACGTGGACGAATTCTCTCAGCAGATAGTTGGTTCCCGTATGTGGAGGCTCGAACGCGCGGACCTTGCCCCGAACTCCCAATCCAGTGGCACTGCCCAGAGTCGTTCCAGCCCGGGCGAATGCACCGTCTCCCTGGGCCCAATAGGCTAACTGCACTGCTCCTGCGATGGCCAGAAGCCAAGGCGCTAGAGCCTCGGCTCCGGCCAATAGCGCGCCGCCTGCCAGACTGAATGACAGAAACATTGCTGGTGTCAGATTCATGTTCCAACGCGGGACGGTCTTGAGCTGGGTATAGATCATCGAGGTGGTAAACACCGTGGCCAGGCTGAGGAGCGCACCGATCCACCCCAATACTGTCCAGTGGCTTTGCAGGAACACTGCACCCAACGCGTACAGCGCCATGACGATTAGAGCAGCAACGGCACATATTCCTTCACGGCTAAGCCAGCTGGATTTCCATTGGCTGAATGCTTTCCAGGCACGTTCAGGGTGACCCAGGTGGAAGGTTGAGGCCAGCAAGCCCCCCACCGCCAGAGCATAGGCGATGAAGTAGAACACGAATGCGACGAAACCGGTGACTTCGGGCTGGCCAAGCCCGAGGAAAAACAGCAGCCCGAAGCCCAGACCGGAACAGGTGGTGAAGATGATGACAGAAGGGGCCGGATGCATCAGAGCTTCTCCAGAGTTTTGTCGAGCCAGCCGAGGAACCCTTTTGGCTCTTCGGCGACGGGGGCCAGCAGCGGTGCCAGAATGTCGATCTGCTCCTCGATCTGATCCTTGGGCCGCGGCGGCAGGTACTTGTTGACGGGTTTGGTGCCCATTTCTGGCATCAGGTCCATACCCTCGCGTTCGGCCACCAGCTTGCTGACCTCGCTGCTGGGGTTGCCCAGATCACCGAAATGACGTGCGCCAGCGGGGCAGGTTCGTACACAGGAGGGGACGCGATCCACCTCGGGCAGGTTCTCATTATAGATACGGTCCACGCAGAGGGTGCATTTTTTCATCACACCTTCGGCCGCATCCAGTTCACGCGCGCCATAGGGGCAAGACCACGCGCACAGGCCGCAGCCGATGCAGTCGCTTTCATTAACCAGAACGATCCCGTCCTCGACCCGCTTATAGCTGGCCCCTGTAGGGCATACGGTGACGCAAGGTGCGTCTTCGCAATGCAGGCAGGACTTGGGGAAGTGGATCAGTTGGGCAGGCCCTTCGGCCGGCTGTACTTCGTAGGAATGCACGCGGTTAAGGAAGGTGCCTGACGGATTCGCGCCATAGGCGTCCTGATCCGACAGAGGCGCGCCGTAGTTTTCGGTGTTCCAGCCTTTGCAGGAGATCACGCAGGCATGGCAACCAACACAGGTATCCAGGTCAATGACCAGACCCATCTTGCGTTCTGTGGATTGAGGGAGTTGAGTCATTTGCCTACCTTCCACGCCAGATCTTTCGGGCCAGTGCCAACGGGTGACGTGATCGGGCCAAACTCGGGTTGGCTTTCGGCGTCACTTGGGGCTTCGGCTTTTTCGATTTTTACTTTCAGGTCGAACCATGCGGCCTGCCCGGTGATTGGGTCAGAATTGGCCCAGCGTTGCCCGTCGCCTTTCGGCGGCAGCAGTTCGTGAATCAGGTGGTTCAGCAGGAAGCCCTTGGTGGCCTCCGGTGCATCCTCCTGTAGCGCCCATGCGCCTTTGCGTTTGCCGATGGCGTTCCATGTCCAGACGGTGTTGTCGTTCAGCGCGGCCATCTCCATCACCGGGACGGTGATTTCCCCGTGTGGAGAGCTGACCTTGGCCCAATCACCGTCCTGCAGCCCATGTTCCCGCATTAATTTGGTCGAAACATAGAGCGGGTTGCGCCCGTGCAACTGGCGAAGCCACGCATTCTGAGTGCCCCAGCTGTGATACATCGCCATCGGGCGTTGGGTCAGGGCATTGACGGTGAATCCGTCGTTGCCCTGTTGGTCGGTTTCATACCAGATCGGCAGCGGGTCCATCGTGTCCTTGATCCGCCGGCGCAGGTGCTCGGGCGGTTGCCGGTCGCCGTGGCCTTCGGCCGCCAGTTGGAACTTGCGCATCGGTTCAGAGTAGAGCTGGAACAGGTAGGGTTGTGGGCTGTCATAGATACCCATGTCTACGGCCCAGTCCTGATAAGCTGTGTTCCAAGGCTTGTAGTAATCTGCACCTTCGGGAATATGCGCGACGTAGAACCCGCCATTCTCGATGTAGCGGTTCAGCTGGTCAGGATTGACCTCTCCGCGGCCTTGCTTATCGCCGTTTTCTCCGCGGAACCCGGCCAGCGGGCCGATCCCCGGCTTGCGCTGGTGGTTGACGATATAGTCGGCGTAGTCCTTCCACTTGGGCGTACCGTCTTCGTTGGTGAAACCCGGCAGGTTCATACGATTGGCCAGTTCGATCAGCACCGACTGGAAGCCGCGCACGTCGCGGTCGGGTTCAACCACAGGCCAGCGGATGGCGTCGGCGGCGGCGTCGGCCTCGCAAATCGGGCGATCCAACAGCGAGATGCAATCGTGCCGTTCCAGATAGGTGGTGTCGGGCAGGATCAGGTCGGCATAGGCAACCATTTCCGAGGAATAGGCATCGGAATAGATGATCTTGGGGATGACGTATTTGCCATCTTCGTTGCGGGCGGTCAGCATCTCCATAACGCCCTTGGTGTTCATGGAAGAGTTCCACGACATGTTCGCCATATACATGAACAGCGTGTCGATTTTGTAGGGATCGCCAGCGGCCGCGTTCGAGATCACCATATGCATCAGCCCATGGGAAGACATCGGATTTTCCCAGGTGAACGCCTTGTCGATGCGTTGTGGAGTTCCGCACTCATCCAGCAGCAGGTCTTCGGGGCCGCGTGGGAAGCCCAGATGCGGGCCTTCCAGCGGGCGGCCGGGACGGCGGTCGCCATGTGGCGTTGGATGGGCTTCGACGGGTTTGGGGTAGGGTGGTTTAAAGCGGAAACCACCGGGGACCTCGACTGTTCCCAGAAGGATTTGCAGCACGTGCAGCGAACGGCAAGTCTGGAACCCGTTTGCATGGGCCGAGATACCGCGCATTGCATGGAAGCTGACCGGGCGGCCGATCATCTTCGAGTGTGTCTCGCCCCGGAAATCGGTCCATTCGTGATCCAGCGCGATGGCCTCGTCAAAGGCCACACGGGCGATTTCCGCGGCGATGGCTCGGATACGCTTGGCGGATATACCGCACCGCTCGGCCACGGTTTCTGGGGCGTGATCGTCGGAGAGGTACTTTTCAGCCATCAAGTGAAATACAGGCCGATGGGTGATCCCGTCTTTTTCGTAAGTGGCCGACAGATCTGGGCGAACCCCCGGTTTGTCGAAAGCAGTAGGTTCGCCGGTCACTCGGTCGATCACCAGTGGCTTGCCATCGGAATCGCGCAGGAACAGACCTTTTTCTGGGCCTTCAGAGGCATTCACAAGAACTGGCGCATTGGTGTAGCGGCTGAGGTAATCCAGATCGATCTTGCCCGCCTTCATCAGCACATGGATCAAGGACAGGATGAATAGACCATCGGTGCCGGGCGTGATCCCAACCCAATCATCGGCAACGGCGTTATAGCCGGATCGGATAGGGTTGACCCCGATCACCCGCGCGCCGCGTTTCTTGATCTTGCCGATGCCCATCTTGATCGGGTTGCTGTCGTGGTCCTCAGCGACGCCGAACAGCATGAACAGCTTGGTATGCTCCCAATCGGGTTGGCCGAACTCCCAAAACGCGCCGCCCATTGTATAGATGCCACCCGCCGCCATGTTGACCGAGCAGAACCCGCCATGGGCTGCATAGTTCGGGGTGCCGAAGTTCTGCGCCCAGAATGAAGTGAAGCTTTGGCTCTGATCGCGGCCAGTGAAAAAGGCCAGCTTTTGCGGAGCAGTCTCGTGCAATTCGTTCAGCCACCCGACGGCGGTGCTGATCGCTTCGTCCCACTCGATCTCGCGGAACTCGCCCGATCCTCGCGGGCCGACCCGCCGTAGGGGTTTTCGCAAGCGAGACGGCGCGTTGACCTGCATGATTCCGGCGCTGCCCTTGGCGCACAGAACACCCTTGTTCACCGGATGGTCTCGGTTGCCCTCGATATAGGCGACCTTGCCATCCTTCATATGCACGTTGATGCCACAGCGACAGGCGCACATGTAACAGGTGGTGCGCCGGACCTCGTCCGAAACTTTTGGGCTGGTGTCGATCTGCGGTTGCTGGATGGTCATCTGGCGTCCTTCTGTCGGGGCAGCGTGTCAGGTGAGAAATGTTAATCCGGCTAGGATAAATCCTGCAATAAAAAGAGTTTCTGTAGAGATCAGGGTGTGGACAGTCCAAGTATGGATTGTATCGGCCGGGTTCGAAACCCTGGCCGATAGCAGCACTCTAAAAACGCCTCGCAGGGTGGACATCGCGTCATCGGCGGTAAATCCGACGAAAGTATGCGGTGACCGGGTCAACACGTCTCGGGCGCTGCCGCGGTGTGTTGTGCCTGTACCGCCGTGACGGCGATCATGTGCAGTACGTCATCGGCTGAACAGCCCCGCGAAAGATCGTTTGCGGGTTTTGCAAGGCCCTGCAGCACCGGTCCGATGGCCTCTGCCCCGCCAATGCGCTGTGCGATCTTGTAGCCCAGATTTCCAGCATCGAGATTGGGGAAGACGAACACGTTGGCCTGTCCCTCAAGCGGTGAGTTCTTGGCCTTCTTGCTGGCCACCTCGGGCACGTAGGCGGCGTCGAATTGCAGCTCACCGTCGATCAGAAGATGCGGGCTGGCTGTTTTGGCGATGCGAGTGGCCTCGACCACCTTTGACACTTTGGGGTGGTTGGCGCTGCCGCTGGTCGAGAAAGACAGCATCGCAACGCGCGGCACCTCACCGGTCAGCGCATGGTAGGACGTTGCCGAGGCCTGAGCGATCTCGGCCAGTTCCCGTTCGTCGGGGTCAACGACCAAACCGCAATCGGCAAAGATGTGCACGCCCTGAACGGCGTGGTGATCGCGGTCATAGATCATCAGGAAGAAGCTGGACACCATATGGGCGTTCGGCGCTTTGCCAATGATCTGCAAAGCGGCGCGCACGGTATCGGAAGTGGTTTCAACTGCGCCACCGACTGTTCCGTCCGCCAGTCCGAGATGGACCAGCATCGCTGCATAGTTCAGGCGGCTCTTGATCAGTTCTTGCGCCTTTTCGGGCGTCATGCCCTTGTGCTTGCGCAACTCGTAAAAAGCTGTAGCGAACCGATCTGTGTGGGGGGATGTGGCCGGATCGTGGATCTCGATCCCGTCAACATCCGCTCCGCCTTTTTCGGCCAGCAGAGCGGTCACTTGGGCGTGGTGGCCCACAAGGATGATATCGGCTGCGTTCTCGGCACGCGCTTTCAGCGCACCTTCTACAACACGTGGATCATCGCCCTCGGCGAGGGCGATGATCTTTTTGGAACTGGTCGCAGCCCCAAGAATTTGACGTAGGGGCTTCACAGCGATCAGGCCTCTGTTTGAGGTGTCATGTCTGCGGCGTCGATGCCTGCGACGGCGACGGGTTTTTTCATTGCGTCGCGGCGGAAGGGCTCACCGAGTTCCTGGTTGATCAGGGCTTCG
>NZ_JBDZYG010000020.1:0-67572 GCF_040329455.1 Ruegeria sp. SCP11
CTTGGAGCGGGCCCCAAGCTGTTTAAAGCGGTGTTTCGAATTGGCCGGAATTGTTGCGAGTTTCATAACTCACATATGCTAGCCTTGCTGTAGGTCCGGGGAAGACTCCGGTATCCCCGTCTTAACCTAATGCCGCCGCCTTTAGCGAAGACCTCAGTCTCCAGTCCCTTTCGGTCGGTGGGATTAGTCTTTGAAACTCAGGCAGTTTTTCCCGTAGCCCTTCGCGGTAGTCTGTCGGAGACACGCCGTAGTGATCCATGAACGCTCGGGAAAATACCGGGCGAGTAGAGAACCCTGTTTTATAGGCAACATCACCAATATTGCAGTTGGCATCGGCCCTTAACAGGCCCGCGGCTTTTTCCAATCGTATCAACCGAATAAGGCGCTGAGGCGTGTCCATTTGCTGGCAAATCTGGTACAATTTGGAACGTGATATTCCGATCGCTTTGGCAATCATTTCCGGTGTCAGATCACGACGATGAAAGTTCTGATGGATAAAATCTACAACCGTGAAAAGGACGGTTTCATCCCTGATTTCGCGCGTTTCGAGTTCCTGTATCCACTGATGTCTGAACGCGTCTACGGTGAGGCGATAGAGCGTATCAGAAAGCGTTTCGATTTCACGATCAACCGCGTGTTTCAATTCGCTGAACACACCAGAAATTGCAGTTTTGAGTATTCTGGTAACCGGGCTGTCTCGCAAGACCATGTTGTGTAGCTGCGAGATTCCAGGAACCTCTTCTGAAACCTTCTTCCGGTGCAGATTCAACGTGTAAGCCGTCACCCCTTTATGCTGGTAGGAATACGGTCGCTCGGTGTCGAGCGAACGCAGGTTCCCCGTCCCCATAGGCGCCGAACCTTCGGAAAGCGGTGTCGGCAGATCTTCTCCTTTGAGCCGGTAATGCACTCCAATGGCGTTCATCTCCCTGCGCGCCATGCCACGCTCCGATCTGTGGAAGAAGCACGGCGTATTGCACTGGTATCTGTAAATCCAGAGTTTCGGAGTTCTGTTGTATTCGCCATTGAGGCTAAACGGGCGATCAACAGGTCCGGGGCGATCAACTTCATAACCCGCCGAGTCGAACAGTTGCTCACGAAGAAACGCGTATTGCTGCTTTTCGGGCAGCATATTGGTGTCGAATTTGAGGGAGGTTAACGTGTTTTGCTCTACCATCAGTAACCTTAGACAACAGTACCTTTATCACTTTGAGTTCCGCACATACTCAATTCCTCAAGTTTGACACAATAGTGCAGCGACGGAGCAAGTGCTCTGCGGAGCCAACTATGTCGGTATGGCATTCCAGATAACTTCTTAGCTGTTTCTAAACTCGGGCGAATTGCAAGGCGACTCTCCATCGAACACGCCATGGTGATCAGACGATTAGCGCACCGTTTCAACCTATGAGGCCCCAAATCGACCTCCGCGAATGACCTGTCCAGTGACATTGGCTCCAACGCGGTGAAATGTGCGCTGCAACTGCAATGTATGCTGCGTAAGCAGTAGCCGCGCATGCTCAAGTCCGGTTTGTCCGCATTTTTCGAGTTCATGACCCGTGCGGCGAACGGCGATTGCTGCGTCGCAATCTTTCAGACTAAACATGCCAAGCTCTCCTACCGGACCGCCGTTTGCACGTAATCTGGGTTCGAGTCGATGATTGCAGGCTGGTTGCAAATAATGTGGATTCATTCGCAGATAATCCGGGTTTGGGGTGCCGGATAGATACAAATAATTCGGGCCGAAAGTCAGGATGATTGCAGGTCGAGCCGATTGTGTTTGCAGGTTGCTACAATTACGCGGAGCATCATTATGTTTATATTGTCAATTTCTGGGGGCTAGACGGTTCTTTCAACAGACGTCCGAAAAAGAAAACTCTCAGTGAGTTTGGAACCAACAGCGAAAGCGGTATTCACCGTACGAGGTTGGCGACACGCATAGCCACTACTTAGTGCTTGCCAGCAGGTTTGCGTTGCGATTGAACTACTGTAGTTTTCATAAGGTCATACTTTTCATGCCGATCTACGAGTTCGCAAGCGAAGAAATCCGGCCCCTTTCCAGGGCCACGTTTAGTCAGTTGCAGTTGCAGGAGCGGCGTGATCTTCAGCGCCTCATACGAGCGAACATCTCCGTAATCTCGCCTGACACTCTGATCATCGCGGAAGAGTTCGGGGATTGGGACGAGTCGCGGCGACGCATCGACCTTCTCGGCATCGACCGCGATGCGAACCTCGTCGTCATTGAACTCAAACGAACAGAGGATGGTGGCCACATGGATCTTCAGGCCATCCGCTATGCCGCAATGGTCTCAAGCATGACCTTCAATGAGGCCACTGAAGTGTTTGGTAGTTACTTGGCACAGAACGAAAGTGCAGAAAGGGACGCGCAGACCGAACTGCTTGATTTCCTCGGATGGGTCGAGCCTGATGAAGATGCGTTTGCGCAAGACGTCCGGATCGTTTTAGCCTCTGCGGAGTTCGCTCGCGAGGTAACGACAGCGGTCCTCTGGCTTATTGAACGTGAAATTGACATCCGGTGTGTGCGTCTTCAGCCTTACGAACACGATGGGCGAGTTTTCGTGGACGTCCAGCAGATCATCCCGCTTCCGGAGATGGCGGACTATCAGGTTCGGGTTACTGCGAAGAAGCGCAAAGAGCGAGAGGCACGCTCTGACACCCGTGGCAGAACCAACTACGATTTGGTTCTCGGTGGGCAGAAGCGAGTTGGGCTGCCGAAGCGGCACGCCATTTATCAATCGTTTCGCTATCTCGTCGAACAAGGTATCACTCCCGAGAAGGTCGCCGAACAATGCGGTCCGCAAGCCAATCGAGCACTCGTTTCGGTTGATGGCGAAGTGAACGCTGAGGACTTTGAAAGTCTCGTGAAAGATGTGTTGATTGGGGAAGGGCGTAATTTCGACCCGAAACGCTACTTCTGCGATGATGACTTTCTCGTGCATTATGGTGGCCGCACATATGCGTTCCTGAACCAATGGGGCGGGTCGAACTGGAAGCAAGCAATGGTCAATCTAAGCGAAGCATTCCCAGATCAGGAAATTGAGTTCGCTCCATCGGAATAACAAATCCAATAGTTCGCTTCTTCCGATGACTAATTCGCAATTTTCATTCTTTGCAGCAGTTGCGGCGAGCGACCGGTTTTACTTGCAGGGCTGAAACATAACGTTCAACTGCTGCGTGCCCCTTTGTGCCGCACACGCACGTTTGCAAAGTGTGCCTTCTGCGCGAAGCGGCTGTAGGCTAGGTTGGCAGCAGAGGCGGGAACCGCTGCGATAGATGAGGTCTTCGCGCTTCCCGCCTCTGAATGTCCCGTATGGCGTGATGCACGTTCTTAGTGGGATTGGGCGGCAGTGTTATTGGGATTCGCGCGGCAATCTCGTGGGAATACGCATGTGCCAATAGAAAGCGCATTTGGCGGCAACTCGAGGCTTACCAGTCTCCTGTATGAGGCCTTTAACATCCAGTGGTTACGAGACCTGCCATTTGAGGCGAAGGTCGTCGATAGATCTACTTTTGCTAAGTTACAAAACCCCGCCAATTTCATGGCGCCGGTTAGCGCTTTAACCTCTGTCCAAACGGCTCCCTGATACAGCGGGGTTCGGGTGTTGAATGATAAGTTTGCGAAATTCGCCTAGTAAGCACAGTAATTAAACTTACCTTTCAGATCCCGCGTCGCTGATCCAGGTGATAGAGATAGGCGGCAACCACAGCGAGCTACATAGCCTCCAGCGTATGTGCGAGACCGTTTCGGATGTGATCTTCCAACAGCTTCTTAGCGGTGCCCGCATCTCTGGCCAAAGCGGCGTCGAACATACCTTTGTGCTCCTTGACGGCCTCTTCGCCGCGATAGGTCAGCACGAGCATCTGATACCGCAGGTACTTGTCGTAGATGATCGAGTGCAGAGACAGAAGGTTCTTGGAGTTGCAGGCCGCGATCATCGCTTGGTGAAACTCCCAATCATATCGTTTCCAGGTTTCTTTCTCGGACTCGTCGCCCTTGAGAAGCTGCTGTTCCATCAGGTGAAGTTTGTGGTGTGCGGCAACCAAGTTGCCTTCCCAGTCCGTGTCGCCGTTCGCAATGGACAACTCCAACGCGTGGCATTCCAACAATACGCGCAGCTCTGAAATCTCGGTCAGGTCTTCTCGTGAAACTGGCGTGACCAGGAAACCCCGTTGCTCGGGAGCTTCGACAAATCCGTCGCTGGCGAGCCTGTTCAGCGTTTCACGAAGTGTCGAAAGGCTTGCCGAGTAGCGTTCCTTCAAGGCGTCCAGCTTCAGTTTGGAGCCGGGCTGCAGCTCCCCGAAGATGATGTCCCGCTTGATGCGCTGATAGGTGCTTGCACCTATCGTAGACGGCTGTTTCGCCATGCGTTTCACCCGATATTATCAGTTTCTTCGTTCAATTAGCATTTTTCAGAGACATCAGCAATCCAAACTGATGTATGGTAAAAATAAAAATATCATACATTATTGCGGAATCGCGAAAACCCCAATACGGTCATGTTCAAATTGGGCAATGAAGCCCGGTCGCAAACATCGGATCCGGGATTTTCCGGACCCCCCGGAAGGAAGCAAAGTGTCTAAGAACTTTCGCATTGCCATTGTCGGCATTGGCCTTGTTGGACGCCGCCACGCAGACGCTGTTCGAGCGTTGCGTCTGGTTGATCTTGTCGCGGTAGTCGATCCCAGCGACGAAGGCCGTGCGTACGCTGTTGAACACGGGGTCGCATGTTACGAGACCCTCGAAGAAATGTTTGCAAATCAGACGCCGGACGGAGCTGTGCTTGCGACACCGACGACGCTTCATGTCGAACAGGGCCTCACGTGTGTTCGAAACGGTTGTCCCGTTCTCGTTGAAAAACCGATCGCCGTGGAAGCCGTCGCTGCATTGGAGCTTGTTCAGGAAGCGGAGAAGGCCAATGTGCCGCTGATGGTCGGGCATCATCGTCGGTACAATCCTCTGATCAAGTCAGCCAAAGAAGCCATTGTAGATGGCAAGATTGGAGATGTGCGCGCTGTCCATGCGAATTGCTGGTTCTATAAGCCAGACGAATATTTTGATGCTGCGCCCTGGCGAAAGAAACCTGGTGCAGGACCGATCTCGGTCAATCTTGTCCATGATGTGGATCTTCTGCGGTATCTGGCCGGAGAGGTCGTGACCGTTCAAGCGCAGTCGGCTGCATCGCAACGTGGTTATGACAACGAAGATGTTGCTGGTGCGCTGTTGACGTTTGAAAGCGGGGCGATTGGGACCATTAGTGTGTCCGACAGCATCGTCGCTCCGTGGAACTGGGAGATGACGTCTCAGGAATATCCAATCTATCCTTCGACCACTGAGAGTAGCTACATGTTAGGTGGCTCTCATGGTTCGTTGTCCGTTCCCGATCTTCGCCTGTGGAGTTACCAGACAGAGCAAAGGGATTGGTGGACGCCAATCTCATCAACCGCGCTGAAGAAGGGTGCCTCTGACCCCCTGGTCAATCAACTCAGGCACTTTGTTGAAGTTGCTCGGGGCGAAGTAGATCCGATTGTGTCTGGATGGGAAGGTTTTAGAACGCTTCAAGTTATTGAAGCTATTCAGAATTCCTGCAGGACTGGCGAGACTGTCAGGATAAGAAACCTTCAGGAAACGCAACAACAGAGATTACAGGTAACAAAAAATATCTGATATTTTGTAAAAAATCTTGCAAAATGCCCAAAATAGGTCAAAACTCAGAATCGGAAAAATGCATCATGATGTCTCAGGGAGGAGCAAAGTGATTACCAAACTTACCCGCCGGGCTGCTGTATCAGCCCTGGTTGCAACCGGTGTTCTGTTTAGCGCAACAAGTGGTGCGCTGGCGGATGACAAAGTGCAACTTCGCCTCGCAACATCAGGATCGGAGACTGACCAGCGCTCGGTCGCCATGGCCGAGGTTTTCGCGCCCTTGGTCGCTGATTTCGCGAGTTATGAGCCCAGCTATAATGGCACCATCTTCGCACAAGGCACCGAGTTGGACGCCATCAGCCGGGGTAACTTGGAAATGTCGATCACCTCGGCGCAGGAACTGGCACAGTTTTTCCCCGAGTTTTCGATCTTTACCGCAGGCTATGTCCACCAGGACGCCGCGCATCAGGTGGCCGTCTTCAACGATCCCTTGATGGATGCCTTCAAACAGAAAGCTGAAGAAGAACTGGGCGTTAAACTCCTGTCGGTCATGTATCTGGGCCGTCGTCAGGTGAACCTGCGCCAGCCCAAGGATGAGCTGACGGTCACAACTCCGGCCGATCTGGAAGGCGTGAACCTGCGGATGCCGGGCACAGATGCGTGGCAGTTCCTTGGAAAAGCGCTAGGTGCCGCTCCGACACCAATGGCCTTCTCCGAAGTCTATACCGCGCTGTCGACCGGTGCTGTTGACGGGCAGGATAACCCGTTGCCGACCGTCGTCGACGCCAAGTTCTATGAAGTGACCAATCAGATCGTCCTGACATCGCATCTGGTTGACCTGAACTATGTCGCCATCGGCAAAGAGGTTTGGGACGGTCTGACACCGGAACAGCAAGCCAAGGTTCAGGAAGCTGCCGACGCAGCGGCTGAAGCTGGTCGTCAGAAGCAGCTTCAGAAAGAAGAGGACCTTGTCAGCTTCTTGAAAGAGCAGGGCATGGAAGTCTACGAGCCCGACCTCGCGGCGTTCCGCGATCAGGTGCAGTCGATGTATCTGGAAAGCGAGTTCGCCGGATCATGGCCGGACGGTGTTCTGGAGCAGATCAACGCTCTGGGCAACTAAGCTCATCTACACAAGGGAGGGAGAACCACAATGAAAGGCTTCATAAAGGGGTTCTCCCGACTGACCGAAGCGATTGCCGGCGGGATGCTGGCGGCAATCTTCCTGATCTTCCTTCTCCAAATTCTCTTGCGGTACTTCTTCACCCCCGCTGGATGGACGCTTGAGCTCATCGGCATTCTTTGGGTCTGGGTGATCTTCTTCAGCTGCGCATTCATCGTGCGTGAGAGGGATCATGTGAAGTTCGACATCATCTACCTTTCGGTACCGATGCGCGTGCGTCAGGTTTTTGCGATGCTGGCGGCCGCGGCGATTGTGGTCGGGATGCTCTACAGCTTCCTGCCGACGTGGGACTACATTGACTGGATGAAAATCCGCAAAACCTCGACCGTGCGCAATCCATTTTCGGGTGAGAAGATACCGCTGCGCACTGTGTTTTCAATTTATGCGGTGTTCATGCTGGTCGTAGCCGCGCGGTATGGATGGCTGTTCTTTGACATCCTGCGAAATGGCCCACCTAAGACAGAGTTGGAACTGGTCGTTGGGTACAACGTGGTTGACGATCATCCCCGGGTCGACGGGGAAGACGACGAGGAAGCAGACAAATGAGTTTTGAACTTCTTTCCTGCCTGCTCGCGCTCTTTGTTCTGGCAGGCATCGGGACACCTATCGGCTATTCCATCCTTTTGGCCTCATTGGTGTACTTGGGCACGGCCGGATTGGACGTCGCCCTCGCGGGTGAGAAAATCCTGCAAGGCTTCTACAAAAGCACGATCCTGCTTGCCGTGCCTTTGTTCATCGTCGCCGCGAATATCATGAATGCGGGGTCGATCACGGACCGCCTGCTGAACTTCTGCGTCGCTGCCGTCGGGCGTTTCAAGGGCGGCCTCGGGCACGTAAACGTGGTAGCGTCTCTGATCTTTTCGGGTATGTCCGGCTCGGCTGTCGCGGATGCAGCGGGGATCGGCAAGATCATCATTGAGATGATGACTAAGGATGGCCGCTACAGCCGAGGCTACGCAGCCGCAATCACGGCGGCGTCGGCAACGATCGGCCCTATTATTCCGCCCTCAATCCCGATGGTTCTGTATGCGCTCGTCTCAAAGGCGTCTATCGGGTCGCTGTTCCTTGCTGGCATTCTGCCGGGCCTGATCATGGGTATCGTCCTGATGGCGATGAACTATTATCTGGCTGGAAAGCGGAATTTTGCATTGGAAGAGCCTGTACCGCTGCGCGAGTTGCCGGCTAAAACCGCCAACGCGTTTCCGGCACTGCTGATGCCCGCAATCCTGCTCTACGGTATATATGGGGGCGTCACCACTCCGACCGAGGCTGCCGCCGTAGCTGCATTCTACGCCCTGCTACTGGCAGCTCTGTTCTACCGCGCATTGACCTTCCGTGGCCTTTATCAAGTGTTCGTCGACAGCGCGCGCTCTTCCGCAGCCGTTGGGGTGGTCATTGGTGGCGCGTTCATTCTGAACTTCATCGTCATTCAGGAGCAAATTCCTCAGTCGATCTCGGCACTTCTGGAGGGTTCGGATGTCAGACCGATTGTTTTTCTGATCCTGGTTAACCTGCTGATCCTTGCGCTGGGTTGCGTGTTGGACGCAACAACGATCATTCTGGTGATCGTGCCCCTGTTCATTCCAACCTGCGAAGCGCTCGGGATTGATCTGGTGCATTTCGGAGTTCTGGTCGTCGTGAACTCGATGATCGGTCTGATCACGCCTCCCTATGGCATTCTACTCTTTGTGATCAACGCTGTGACGGACATTCCGCTGCGCGAAATCATCTCGGAAATCTGGGCCTTCCTCGCGGTTCTCATCTTCGCCTTGGTGATCATGATGCTGATGCCTGATCTGGTCCTGTGGTTGCCGCGTATGTTTGGATATCAGGGATAATGTGCCTCTCGGTTTCGACAACTTCGATCCCCGGTGATCTGGCCGAAAAACTAAGCGCTATCGCTGACGCGGGATTCGGGGGTGTCGAATTACACGAACCGGACTTGACCGCTTTTGACGGGCCGCCGTCACAAATTCGGAACATTGCTTCAGATCTCGGCCTGAAGATTTGCCTACTGCAACCTTTCCATAACCTTGAAGGCCAGTCTGGCAGCGGACGGGAGCGCGCCTTTGATCGGCTGAAGCGTAAACTCGACCTGATGAGCGAGTTGGGAACGGAATTGCTGCTAATCGGGTCCGCTTTCGAGGTTGATGCCGCTGCGACCGGAGAACAGGTAATCGCAGATCTTGGCGAGGCGGCTGAGATCGCGAAAGAGATGGGGTTGCGTCTGGCCTATATGGGTTTGCCATGGTCGGATCTTATTCACTCGGATCAACAGGCGTTAGGCGTCGTTGAAGCCATCGACAGCCCTCATCTGGGGTTGGCTTTGAACTCATTCTTCTCGCTCGCTGACGGGTCCAAACCCGCCCGCCTTCGGGACATTCCGGGAGAGCGGTTGTTCCATGTGCAACTGTCCGATGCACCCCGGCTTGAGATGGATATACGTCGGCTCAAGCGGCACTTCGGGCTTTTGCCCGGTCTTGGATCGCTGAACCTTGCGGGCTTCGTGCGGGTGTTGTCCCGCGCCGGATATAAGGGGCCTTGGTCCATTGCGCGCGTCAACGAAGCAGCTCCTCAACCCGGTGGCCGAACACTGGCCCGAGACAGCTACAGGTCACTGGTGAACCTCCTGGATGAGGTATCACGAACCGAGCCGGGAACCGAACTCGGCATCCCGGAACTACCGGAACGCGTCTATGCGTCAGGCTTTGAGTTTGTCGAGTTCACAGCCGACGAAACAAGCGGCGCGCAGCTGGCAAACATGCTGTCTGCAATGTGTTTTCGAATGGAGCGAAAGCACGTCACCAAGTCCGTCGAGCTGTGGCGGCAGGGTGCCATAAACATCGTCGTGAACACCGAAAAGGAAGGCTTCGCCCATTCGGCATTTCTGGGCCACGGCCCCTCGGTCTGCGACATGGGGTTGCGCGTCAAGGACGCGGATCAGACGGTTCAGCGCGCGACCGCGCTGGGCGCACCGAATTTCTCACAACCGGTGGGGACTGGGGAGCTAAACATCCCGGCCATCCGAGGTGTTGGTGGCAATGTTGTCCATTTCATAGATGAGAAATCCGATCTGCATCGGGTTTGGGATATCGAGTTCGAGCCAGTCGCTAAGACTAAAGCGACCCAGCCTGCCGGTCTGCGCCGCATCGACCATCTGGCACAGACGATGCGTCACGATGAGATGCAGAGCTGGCTGCTCTACTACATTTCGACTTTTGAGATGGCAAAGTCTCCTATTGTGAACGTTGCCGACCCGTCTGGCGTTGTGCAAAGCCAGGCTATCGAAAGCCCCGAGGGCGAAGTGCGCCTGAACCTGAATGGGGCAATAGGGCGTCGAACACTGGCGGCTTCATTCCTTGAAGACGGTTTTGGGGCCGGTGTTCAGCACATCGCCTTCCAGTCGGACGATATTTTTGAAACGTCGGATCAGTTGCGCAAATCAGGCTTTCCCAGTTTGACGATCCCAGAGAACTACTACGCCGATCTGCAGGCGACCTTCGGATTGGATGATGATCTGATCGCCCAAATGCGCGAGGGCAACATTCTCTACGACCGGGCAGCGGGTGCCGAGTACTTTCAGATCTACAGTCGCCCTATCTTTAACGGCCTTTTCTTTGAAATTGTTGAACGCCGAACTGGTTACGCCGGCTATGGCGCACGTAACGCTGCGTTTCGATTAGCGGCGCAAACGCGACACCACGTGGCGGAAGGAACAACCTAAAATGAAGGCCGCACTAATCGGACAAGGGATTTCTGGCTCCATGACGCCTGAGATGCACGAGGCGGAGGGCCGGGCCCAGGGTATCGATCTGAGCTACGGTAGGATCGACACTGCAAAAGAGCCATTTCGTGGAATGTCGGTCGCTGATTTACTGCATTATTCCGTTGAATTAGGCTGTGCGGCGGTCAACGTGACACACCCCTACAAAGCATCAGTCATTGATCATCTTGATGAGCTTTCCAAGACTGCTGAGGAGCTTCAAGCTGTCAACGCGGTGGTTTTTTGTGACGACCGAATGGTTGGCCACAACACCGATTACATAGGTTTCCACAGTGCCTTCGGAGATTTTTTGGGATCATCGAAGACTGAAACGGTTCTCATGTTTGGTGCTGGTGGCGCGGGCAGTGCAGTCTCTTTGGCTTTGCTTGATTCAGGTGTTCGAGATCTGGAGATCATCGATCCTGACTTCCACCGAGCGCAGGCGCTGGTCAGTCGACTAAAGGTCTTGCGCCCTTATGCAAAGCTTCAGGGTTCCCCCTCGAATTCGTTGGATCGGGTCAAATTTGTGGACGGAGTGGTAAACGCAACACCGCTCGGGATGGATAAGTACCCCGGGTCGGTAATTGATCCATCATTGTTGCGGCCGGGTGCTTGGGTGGCAGATATCGTATATTTCCCGCTCGAGACACACCTTCTGAGCAGCGCCCGCACAACTGGGTTGAAAGTGATGAATGGTGCTGGAATGGCAGTTCATCAGGCTGCAGCGTCTTTTGAAATCTTCACCGGCTGCACCGCCTCAATCAGTCGTCTTCAAAGCGTTTTCGATTCACTTTGTCAGCAGCGCATGCGCGAGTTTAGAGGTGCAACGGTATGACAAACGACGAGCAAGCTATCCGCCAATGGTGGCGTACCTCAATCATCGACATGAAGCCCGGTCAGATCGCTTTTCGTGGCAACGCCATAGAGGACCTGATCGGGAACGTATCTTTCCCGCAGATGATCTGGCTGATGGTGCGGGGCGATCTGCCCAGCGACGCACAAGCGCGCCTGTTCGAGGCTGCTTTGGTCGCAGGCGTGGATCACGGTCCGCAGGCCCCCTCGATTGCGGCTGCGCGTATGGCCGCCACCTGCGGGGTAGGTCTCAATAATGCGATGGCGACTGCGGTGAACATGCTGGGCGACGTGCACGGCGGGGCAGGAGAGCAGTGTGCAGAGCTGTACTATGATATCGCAGTCCACATGGATGCGGGAGCTTCGCTGAATGACGTTGTTCGGGATGGCTTGGACAGCTGGCGCGAGACCTACGGCAAGATCGTATCGGGCTTTGGTCACAGGTTTCACAAGCCCGTCGATCCACGCGCACCACGATTGATGCAACTTGTTCGAGATGCGGCGGCAGAAGGCACAGTTTCTGGCCGGTTTGCCGATATCGGAGAAGCGGTTCAGGCCGAACTGGGTCGTCAACGCGGCAGTCGGCCAATTGCCATGAATATCGACGGCGCGACAGCTGTGATCTTCTGTGAACTTGGCTTTCCTGCGCCCTTGTCGCGGGGGCTGTTTTGCCTGTCCCGCTCGGTTGGAATACTCGCCCACGCTTGGGAACAGATGAACCAGGGGGGGCGGAACAAAGGGCCGATGCCCCCGAATTACTTACCCCTCTACGAAGACAGGAATGATGACGCGTGAGACATCGAAATCCTTCCGGGTCGGCCTTATTGGCTGTGGTCGTATCAGCGATATTTATCTAAAGACACTATCCAAATTTTCGAGCGTCGAAGTCGTGGCTTGTGCAAGCCTTGATCCTTCGGAAAGCCGCGCCAAAGCGGATCAATACGGTGTCGCCAAGGCTTGCACTCCAGATGAAGTGTTTGACGATCCGACGATTGACTGCGTTCTGAATCTGACAATTCCGGCGGCGCATGCGGAAATCAGTTTGCGCGCGTTGGAGGCGGGCAAGCACGTCTATTCCGAGAAGCCGTTGGTTATGAATCGAACGGATGGCAAGGCGATCCTGCACATGGCCTCTGAAAAGGGGCTACTGGTCGGTTGCGCACCCGACACGTTTCTGGGCGGTCGTTGGCAGACCGTTCGGCGCTTGATCAATGAAGGCGCTATCGGGAAACCGACAGGGGTTTTTGCCCATGTCGGTACCCACGGGACGGAACGCCATCATCCCAACCCTGATTTCTACTATAAGGTGGGTGGTGGGCCATTGCTGGACCTTGGGCCGTACTACCTGACCGCCATGATCTGCTGCCTTGGTCCCGTTGACCGGGTTGCCGGAATGGCTCGGCGCACGTTCGACAATAGGATGATCGAAAACGGCCCTCGCAGTGGCGAATGGATAGATGTCGAGGTGGACACGCACTCCCTAAGCCTGCTGCAGTTCCCTTCCGGAGCTATAGGGTCGATGACCATGAGCTTCGACGTCTGGGACAGCGAAACGCCGCGGTTCGAAATCTACGGTGAAAAAGGCACCATCAGCATCCCAGACCCTGACCCGGTACATGGTGCCAACATCTTTCAGGGGGATGTCTGGCTGAAAACGCGGGAGACCTCGCGCTGGTCTCATCAGCCGCGCCCATCCGGTCGCGAAGGCTGGCAGGTGGTCGACAACAAACACGGGTTCAATGAGGACAGCCGTGGTCTCGGCCTTTTGGATCTGGCCCTGGCGGCGCAAGAAGGACGCCAACCCCGTGCAAGTGGAGCGCTCGCCTACCACGTTTTCGAGGTCATGGACGCGATCGAACGGGCACCGAAATTTGGCGCCTATCAGACGATAGAAAGCCGTTGCGCGGCTCCGGAGCCTTTGCCGGTCGATTTTCTTAACGATGAGAGGAAGGAATTGGTTCATGCCGATTGAGACACTCGACTTTGCTCAGCCATTCTTTCGCGTCCAGCACATCACCGATGAAGACAGAATATCTGTCGAGGGTCGCGCCATTGTTCTGAACCTTGGGGGGAGGGACCTCGCGGTCGAGGATCAGGTCGTTGCACCGCTTTCGTCCGTTATCGTGCAAAACAGCACGCTTAACGGCGTGGAACGTGCAGTCATTGTCCACGGATTCGACGCCCATGCCGATGACAACGAGTTGTTTGCATGGGTGAAAGATACATGGCCATCTGCTTTTGATGTTCGCCAAGAGGAGCGTCTGCGTGGTGTCAGCCACTACATGTCGCCAAAGGTCTTCGTGGGTAACGTTGGACTGACCATGTACCACTCGGGCTCGGTGCCGCTGAATGTCGGATTGCACAAAGATCATCCGTTCTGCCCGGTACCGGGGTTTCGCGAAGTGCATACGCAAATCGTAGGCTTTGGCAAAATGCAGCAATGCCGCGAACGGGACGTTGAAACCCTTTACCTCGAAGAATTCATGGCTCCCGGCACGACGCACAAGCCGATGTATGATGCTGAGGGCAACTATCCCTGGCATCAATACGAGACGATTACACCCAGCATCTTCATGGCGGTGGAAATGCTGCCAGAAGGCGTACGCGCCCCGGGCATGGAGGTTCAGAATGGCTGAGAGACTTTTACCCAAAGACCTGAACTTTGACAGCCCTTTCCCCCGGTTGTCTCGCCGTTTGCGGCTGGGTGTTGTTGGCGGAGGACGGATCTCTGTCACGCAAGCAACGGCTGCGCGGATGACCGACCGGTGGGAGGTCACCGCAGGCGCGCTCAGTTCTGACGCTGCGCGCAGCAAGGCGCGTGGGGCCGAGTGGCATCTGCCAGCGGAAAGGTGCTATGCGTCATTCGACGAGATGGCAAAGGCCGAGGCGGCGCGCCTGGATGGCGTGGATGCCGTAATGATCACTACCCCGAACCACGTTCATTTCGAAGCGGCCAAAGCGTTTCTGGAGGCGGGCATTGACGTACTGTGCGACAAGCCGCTGACCAACGATGTCGACGAGGCCGAGGGGCTTGAGGAGATTACCGCGCGCACGGGACACATCTTTGCTGTCGGCTATGCGATGTCGTGTTTTCCAGTAATCCGTCAGGCCAAACAAATCGTGGCGGAAGGCGGCATCGGTAAAATCAACCAAATCCACGTCGAGTTCATGCAAGACTGGATGACGCCCGATGATGTGGCTGATGCGCCCCATGTCAAATGGCGGCTGGATCCAAAGATTTCTGGTCCGACCAGCTGTGTCGGCGATATCGGCACCCATGCCGCGCATCTCGCCAGTTTTGTCTCGGGCCTGCCCTTGACCGACTTACGGGCCGAGTTTCATGTCTGCGGCGCGCCAAAGCCTTTGGAAGACACAGCATTCATGTTCACCCGTTACCAAAATGAAGTCCCCGGAACCTTGATGGCAACACGCCTTGCCCCCGGGAATCGGGGAGGGTTGCGGTTGCGGATATTCGGGAACGAAGGAGGTCTCGAGTGGGACCTGGAGAATTCGGAACAGCTGAAGTTCAATCGGTTCGGTGAGCCGGATCGTATCATCAGCCGAGGTCACGGGCATGGCATCGGCCCCGGCGCAGAACGTCTTGTCCGTACCGCGCGCGGCTTCCCTGAAGGGATTATCGAAGCCTGGGCCAACCTCTATACGGAATTTGCCATGGCCGTAGCCGCGCGTCGGGATGGCGTTACCGTTCCGGATGATTGGCTTACTTATCCCAGTGTCGAACAAGGTGCAGATGGCGTCCGATTCATTGACGCCTCTGTGCGCTCTCACCAGTTTGGAGGGGACTGGGTCACTCTGTAAGGCTCCGCCAACACGAAGGTTAAGCACGCCCGGGTTGTTGCCCGGGCGTTTTCATTTCCTGCTCAGTATTAAAAGTTGATATTTTAAAAAATCTCAGATATTTTTTACAACGTGTGATGAAATTGAGATTCGCAGGCACGTGGAGCTGTCGTTCATGGTGAAACCCGAAGAGGCTGGCGCAAGCCCCTCTCTCTATTCCTTGGCGCATCTGACGCTGATCGGCTGTACGCCGCCCGAGCTGGTCTATATCGCAGCACGGGCCGGTTACGATGCCGTCAGCCCTCGGTTCATTCCGATGCATGTGCCCGGTGAGTTCACCCAATCGCCAATCGACAAGGCGCAGGTGCAGGCTACCAAAACTGCGCTCTCTACAACCGGTTTGAAAGTCCTTGATGTCGAACTGGCGCGCATCACCGAAGATGTCGATCCGCGCAGTTTTGAACCTTCTCTGGAGATCGGTGGGGAACTGGGCGCCAAACGCATGATCATGAGCGCGTGGACCAACACCCGCGATGATCGTGACTTTCTGATCGACGTCTATTCCGAGACCTGCGAACTGGCGGCTCCGTATGGGCTAACAGTGGACCTTGAGTTTCCAAGCTTCTCCCGCTTGCGCACACTGGATGAGGCGCTTGATATCGTGCGTGCCTCCGATCAGCCGAATGGCGGTATTCTGGTCGATACGCTTTATCTGCATCTCAGCCGCGTGGATTTGGGAGAGTTGCTACACGTCCCCTCGGACCTGTTTCACTTCCTGCATATCTCTGATTGCCTGCCCGGCATCGCCGATACGCGTGAGGGCATGATCCAACTGGCCCGCGATGCGCGGCTATATCCCGGTGAGGGATGGATCGATTTCACCGGCATCATCGAACGGATGCCGCCCGTCGACTATTCCATTGAATTGCCCAACCAAAGCCGCGTTGCCGAGTTGGGATATGAAGAACACGCGCGTCGCTGTCTCAGCCACGCCAAGCGAACATTCGGCGAGGCGCGGTCACAGCGTCGTATGCCCGATGCTGCAATTCCAAAACACCAAGAGGATCATCATGGGCAAAGAGCTCACTGAAAACGACCGCAACATGGCGGCCGATATGCTGGCACGCGCCCGCGCTGCCATGGCCGAAATCGAGGATTGGGATCAGGACAGGCTGGACCGCCTGTCTCAGGCAATTGCGTGGTATGCTGGGAACGCGAAGACCTTCACGCGTCTGGCCCAGCAAGGCGTGGACGAAAGCGGTATCGGAGATCGCGAAGGGCGCCCTGCGAAGCGATTCAAGATTCACATGGTGCTGCGTGATGTCTTGCGGACACCATCGACCGGGATCGTCGAAGTAGACGAAGAAAAGGGTCTGGTAAAATATGCCAAGCCTGCCGGTGTGATCGCATCCCTGATTCCGATGACCAATCCAGCGATGACACCACCGGTGACCGGTGTTTCCGCCGCCAACGCCCGGAATGCTGTTATCTTCAGCCCGCATCCGCGAACCGCCCATACCACCTTCGAGATGGTCGAGGTCATGCGAGCGGCCTGCCGTGCCGCCGGTGCCCCCGAGGATCTGTTTCAATCCATTCGCAAACCGTCGATCCCATTGACGCAACATTTGATGGAGATCTGTGATCTGACGCTGGCGACGGGCGGCAAGCCGATGGTAAAAGCGGCCTATAGCTCCGGGCGCCCGGCCTATGGCGTCGGCGCGGGCAATTCTTCCATCGTCATCGATGAGACCGCCGATCTGGACATCGCCGCTCAGAACACACGTATTTCAAAGACGTCTGACTTTGGGTCTGGTTGCTCGGCTGACGGCAACATCATCATCCAGAGTTCAATTTACGACGACATGGTCAAGGCGCTTGAAGCCGAAGGCGGGTACCTGTGCTCGGATGAAGAGAAGGCTATGCTCGAAGCGGCCATGTGGGACGAAAAGGGCAACCGCACCTTCCCGACTATCGCCTGTCCGCCTCAGCAAACGGCCAAGGTCGCCGGTTTCTCGATCCCCGAAGATCGCAAGTTCCTGATGGTCGAAAATCAGGGGCAAATCGGGCCACAGCACAAGTTCTCCAAGGAAAAACTGACCACGCTGATGGCGCTTTATCACTTCGACACGTTCGATGACGCGCTGGAAACGGTCAGTCAGATCTATAACACGGGCGGCAAAGGCCATTCCTGCGGGATTTATAGCCACAATGACGATCATATCGATCGGCTCGCGCGTCTGGCTCCGGTCAGCCGCATGATGGTGCGACAGCCTCAGTCCAAGGCCAATGCGGGTGCCTGGACCAATGGCATGCCCATGACCAGCAGCCTGGGCTGCGGCATCTGGGGCGGCAACATCACCAATGAAAACGTCACCATGAAACACATGATGAACTACACCTGGGTCAGCCGTCCGATCCCCGAGGATCGCCCCTCGGAGCCGGACCTGTTTGGTGAGTTCTACGGACAGGAGGTCGCGTGATGGACGGGGCGAAACTGGAAGGTAAAACCGTTGCCGAACATATCGTTGACTTCCTTGAACGCCGTGAGGTCAAACATGTGTTTGGTCTATGCGGCCATACAAACATCGCGGTTCTGGCCGCGCTGGCGGAAAGTCCCATTGATTTCGTCACGGTGCGGCACGAACAAACAGCCAGCCACGCGGCGGACGCTTATGCCCGCGTGACGGGCAAGGCCTCGGTGGTGTTGTCCCATCTCTCCCCGGGGCTGACCAATTGCGCCACCGGGGTCGCCAACGCCGCACTGGACTGTATCCCGATGGTCGTGATCGCGGGCGATATTCCTACGCACTACTACGGCAAACATCCGCATCAGGAAGTGAACCTGCATGCAGACGCCGCCCAGTGGGAGATCTATCGACCCTTCGTAAAGCGCGCCTGGCGGGTGGACAGGGCAGACCTGATGGCCGAAATTCTGGAAAAGGCGTTTCATCTCGCTGAAAGCGGCCAGCCCGGGCCGGTACTGGTCAATGTCCCCATGGACATCTTTTCCGAGGTGATCCCCTCGGACAGCTTCGACCGTATCCGCGACAACACGCGCGCGCTCAAGAAACCGTCGATTGACGACGAGACAGCGCGAGAGATTGTCGAAGCGTTGGCTAAAGCCGATAACCCAGTTGCTTATGTCGGAGGTGGTATTCTTCTGGCACAGGCCAGCGAGGAGTTGCGAGAATTTGTTGAACATATGGGTCTGCCAGTCGCGCATTCCCTGATGGGTAAAGGCGCGTTGCGAGACGACCATCCGCTTGTGCTGGGAATGACCGGGTTTTGGGGCACCGAATTGGTCAACCAGTCCTGCTTGAACGCGGACTACATCTTTGCCGTGGGCACTCGGTTCAAAGAGGCTGATTGTTCAAGTTGGTACCCTGGCTACACGTTCAACATTCCCGGATCGAAGGTCATTCATATCGACATTGAGCCGCAGGAGATCGGTCGGAACTATCCCACAGAGATTGGGGTCGTTGCTGACGCCAAGCCCGCGTTACGTGTCCTCAACCGGGTTGCCCGCGAGATGTATCCGGACGGCTTCAATCGCCCCGCGCTGGAACAGCAGATCACGGATTTCCGGACAGAATTCAAAGCGCGCAACGTGGAAATGGCGACCTCGTCGGCCTTTCCGATGATGCCTGAGCGTATTCTGGCAGATACCCGCAAGGCACTGCCTGAGGATGCCATCATCACCACGGACGTTGGGTGGAACAAGAACGGTGTCGGACAGCAATTCGATATCCTGACCCCCGGCTCAATACTGACCCCGGGCGGGTTCGCTACGATGGGTTTTGGCCCGCCGGGAGCGATCGGCGCAAAACTGGCAGCGCCAGATCGCGTGGTGATCAGTCTGGTTGGCGATGGCGGTTTCGGACAGAACCCGTCAATGCTGGCAACGGCCGTCGAACTTGATCTGGGCATCATCTGGCTGGTTATGAACAACAACGCCTTCGGAACTATCGCAGGTCTGCAAAAGGCGCATTATGGTCTGACATACGGGACTACGTTCCCTGGATCAGCTGCAGCTCCCGCAAACGGACCGGGTTATGCAGACATCGCACGAGCCTACGGTGCGGAAGGGCACAGGCTCAGTGCTGCTGATGAATTGTTGCCGGCATTGGAAGCGGCAATCGCCAGCGGCAAACCAACTGTCCTTGACGTCCCGATGATCAACAATCCGACGCCAACTACCGGGCATTGGAACATCCTCGACATCTATTCGCCAGACAGGGATGTTTCGCACGTCGCAACCTGACGTAGTTTAGAATTTGGGCGTACGTCTACGCATAAGGCACTTGCCTATGTCTGCGAAACAGAACGGCAAGTGCCGCTATGCTCAGGTTCAATATCATGGGCGAACTTTGCGTCGTAGAAGAAATGATCTCTTCAACTGAAACATAACCGGCATCGGAAAAAGCTTGTAAGTGTTTTGGGTCAGAAATGCTTGACGTTTGGGTCAGAATTGAATGACGGAATTTACCGATTTGCTGAGGTTTTGGGTGTCAATTGTGTCAAATATCAGTGACGTTCCACATCCTGTCGAACGTCACACGAACCTGACCCAACCGTCATAGTGCGACCAGGACAGGGTAGACGATCAACATCAGATGGCGCACCAAGCCGCACACTCCTTTTGCAATGAAATTGGCATCGAGCTGCAGATCCACGACGACGCACTGCAGGAAATGTCGGCAAAGAGCTAGCGTGGAATTTGCCCCTGTAAGTAAGTCGTCACTTGCGGCCCATATCTGCAGTTCGCGGAATGCAGGAGATTGAGGGCTCGCTGAGCTCAAAAGGCCACCAAGCAGACCTTCGCTGCCTTTGCAGCACTGGGCCCCAGCGACGGCGGCAATGCACAGTGAAGCGGACCTTAAATCAAAGATGCAGTGTTTTGGAGCCGTGATCAGCGGCTCTGCGGACTAAGCTGCCGTTCGCCCCAGTTTCAAGCGTTTGTCACATCACGTAGCGGCAATGCATAGATCTGCAATAGGTCTCATGGCCGTTCTCAGAAGCCAGAAATGCACCTTTTTTGCTCCCACCACGGGATCACGCTGTTAGAAATTTTGTAGCCTTTGTGCGCAGGCTTCTCCCACAAAGCGGGAGAAGCGGTTTAGCTTGTCAGAAGTCGAGATGTCGAGGCGCTACTCTAAGCATCGAGCTTGTTTCCACGTAGCTTACTGAAATCCACCACTTGTTTCACGATGCTGCCTGAATTTTTTCGACTGCTTCGTCGGTGGTCCAGAGACCGTTAGCAACATAACGGAAATTGATTAATGCTGCCAGATACCCGTCCCCTTCCGGGAGCTTCGCTGCCGCGGTGGCATCGCGAACTACAGCCACTTGATAACCCTGCTCCAATAACTCGTATAGATGAGCCTGCAGGCACAGGTTGGCTGACATCCCCGCCAAGATGACTTTCGAAACACCATGTTTACGCAATTGTAAACTTAGGTCGTTGTTTTCGGGGCCGTAGACTTTGTGCGGGCTGGCGACGATGGTCTCCCCGTCTAGAATGTACTCTTTGTACTGAGGCATGAAGTCAGCGCCAGAGCCGTCAAAGCCGTCAAGTGTCAACGGTCCTTTCCGATCGAACATTCCGATCTTGTGCATGAGTTTTTCGAGCGGGCCACCGAAGGTCCAGCCATGATCAGATGGGTAATAGTAATGAGGCGAAATGGCGACCGTCATTCCTCGCGCCTTTGCCGCTTCAAACAGGCGGCCAATGTTTTCAACGGTGTTGTGTTCCTGAACAGACGCTCCAACAACTCCCCAGGTGACGCCATCTTCACTCAGAAAGTCCACCTGCGGGTCAGTTACGACCAACGCTGTATCGGACAATCCGACTTCCACATCAGTCGGCGGCAGTGCTGGTTCACTTGGATCAGAATAAGAACTGTCTGGATCTGAAGCCGCAAGTGCTTTTCCGGAAAGCAAAGCACCACCGGCGGCCAGGGCGACAGTGCTGGTCAATAGCTCACGACGGCCGATTTCGGTTTGATTGTCGCAATTTGGGTCGGTGCACATGACACTTTCTCCTTGAATGGACCAAAACTGCGAACATAATAAGAAAAAGACCGTGCCTTATCGTCTGAAAGGCGTCTTCTGGAACTGAGGGGGGCGGTCAGACATGTCCATCGAACGCGTTCTGGAGACCCTGGAAATCAATATGAGTCCCTTCGCCCTATGCGAATTGCGTGGGGATTGTCGCGTGGACTTTGGCGTTCGGCCTTTTGCTATTCTGCATTATGTACTGGATGGGTCGGCAACAGTTAACATTGGGAATAATGTTGACGTTCAGTTGACCCCAGGAACAGTGTTGCTGGCACCGGCCTATTTAACCTACGCCTTTCATGTGTGTGGTGCTGGTGGTGGTGTCCGTCCACGCACCTTGCCGCCAATCGATGGAATGACAAACATTGTGGTCGGCGATAGTTCGGTGGGATCTCCTTTGTTTGCTATATGCGGACGCCTCGAAATCGCGTACCGGGGCAGTTGTGGGGCATTGAACCTTCTTCGCCATCCGATTGTCGAACACTTGTCACCGACAGACCGCGTGAGGATGGCGCTGGATCAATTCGTCTATGAGGTTAGTCATCCGGACATAGGGACTCGGGCATTGGCGAAATCCCTTCTAGAACAATGCGTAATTCGACTATTTCGGCGGCGGCACATTGCTGGAGACCCGTCGTTGTGGTGGGTTGATGGTGCAACGGATGAAAAGCTCTGGCCTGCGATGGAGGCTATGCTCGAATATCCGGAATATGCCCATAATCTCGAAAACCTCGCTGAAAAATGCGCTTTGAGCCGATCAGTTTTTGCTTCGCGATTTGGCAAGGCGTACAAGATTGGCGCCATAGAAGTACTTCGAAAAATTCGCCTGCGCAGGGCCGCCGAACTGTTAACCCGATGCGATCTACCCATAAAACGGATTTCGTCAATGGCGGGATACAGAAGCCGAACCTACTTTTCGCGGGCATTTAAAGAAGAGTTTGGTATTTCGCCGAGCGAATTCAAAAAAGTTGCGGCAGAATAAAGCTTTGCTGCTAAGTGTCGTTAGCAGCATTAGGCATTTGCAGCATCTAAATTCGACAATAATGTCCGCTCGGGGCTCAGAGTGGTCATCTGACGACTTCTATCGGGAATAAGGCGGATCAGTGATGCCCAGCGTCCGGTGTGCGGACAATGCTGCCGTTCGGCTAGGTTCACAATTTTGGGAAATGAAGACGCATTTCTTTTCTGCGTCTTGGATCGGGCGATTGAAAGTTACCGCTTAATTTCTTCTGCAAAGGTAAACCGATAGGAAGAACAGCCGAAAATAATGTATTTTGTCGGAAAGCCAAATTGCTGTGGTGAGGAACGCCATGACCTCTGAGAACGCGCTAATGTATCTGTCTGACAAGGACCTCGGGGGTTTGGGCATCCAACCTTCTGAAGTTGCCGATGCCATCGAGTTCGCTCTAATAGACAAAGTAGAAGGAAAGCTTCACACTTCTCCCAAGACAGTCATCTTGCCCGGAGACGGGCGCTACGCAATGTCTACCTTAGCAATGGGAGATGATGGCTTCATCGTGACCAAGCAGGTCACAGTGTGTCCAGAAAATCCGGCGAGGGGTTTTCCCGCGATCAACGGTGCAATCATGGTTATGGATGCGCAAACCGGACTACTTCGCGCGGTCTTGGGAGCGAATTGGATTACGGCAGTCAGAACTGCTGCTCTGTCAGTGGTGGCAGCGCGTAGGCTTGCTGACCCTCATGCCGAGACTGTGGCCTTTGTGGGCGCGGGTGTGCAAGCTCACTCCCATCTTGCTGCGTTTTCAGAACTATTTCCTTTGAAACGAATCCGCGTATTCGGGCGAGGTAAGGAGAATGCCGACAAGCTTTGCCGTTATGCTCAAGGCCTGGGGCTGGAAGCTGAATCGTGCACCAATGCTAAAGACGCTTTGTGTGATGCCGATCTGATAGTGACATCAATAACTTTGGACTACTCTATCGAACCATTCTTGGATGGCCGATGGCTGAAACCTTCCGCCTTCGCGGCGATAACAGATGTCTGCATTCCATGGATGCCAGCAGGCATGGCTGCTTTCGAAACGGTAATAGTCGACGACCGACTACAGGAATTGGAAAGCGACAAGCCGATGTTGCCATACGAGCAAATTGCTGGCGATTTGGCGGAATTGGTCACTGGGAAAGTCGACATCCAGGCATGCAATAAACCGGCGGCATTTGCTTTCAGAGGGATTTCGTTGGGGGACTATGCTGCTTCGGTTCTCGCGGTGCGCCGGGCCACCGACATGCCCGCGAAGTGAGACCAAAGACATAACATGCACTTTGGAATTAGAAGTCGAAATGGTTGCTTTGGGCTCTTACCTCCAATCGATGCCCACCGCAGAGAACGTCCGCAGTGAGCCCAAAGGGAACTAGCTTGCGAGCGTGTAAACACCACTTAAACGGGTTAGAAGCGCCCTTGCGAGTTTTTGCGGCGCACACGATAGCGTCGAGACATTCGATGACCCGGCGCCAAAATCGACCGCAGCTTTGTCCGCTTCAGGGTTGTCTTTATCGGCGGCAGCCGAATTGGTGTCTTAGGCAAAGGTTTACCGAAGATGTCGATTTTGGAATATTGGGCGAACGGCACTTGCCGCTTGCCCTCCAAGATCAGACCTAATGCATGATCCGGCGTTGTTAGCTGTAGACCTCGGTGTCGGGAAACCAATGAGCCCAGATCATCCAGAACACGCCGTTGTGTAGGGGGATCTGCTCAAGCGTTCCCTCTGGTGTGTTTCCGCGCCGATCAATCTCTGAAACATTGATCACCTTGCCGTCTAATGTGCGGTCAAACAACGCGACAATGTCGTGCTCCTGATCGTATACCAGCACCATAGGTTGGCCTGCGAACTCAAATTCATAAACGGGGTTCTTCTCCACGAAACTCCTGGCAATGGCAGCCTGCTTGTCGCCCAGTTTCAGACCCCACACCTGTTCCTTGTTGGGCAGGCGGGTATCCTTGAGATCTAGCGTCGGAAAGATCGCACCGTGATCTTCGCTGAACTGTTTCTCTATAGGGACTTGAAAAATGGCCGTCAGAAAGGCGTCCAGCGGTCGATTGAAATGGTAGGAAAATACCTCCGCGTCGGGATAGAGCTGCTTGAAACTCCCCCATGTCATCATGTCGTTTGGGTAGGTTTTCAACTGTTGACCCGAAAATTGGGTCTCAGCTGTGATCTGCTGGATCAACTCACCGGAATTTCGTTCAACCATAACCAGGTTGTTATGAACCTGGATCAAAACTCCTAAGTCGGTCTCACCGCCCGTCCCGATGTCCTGGCCGATCACGACCGGCAAGTTGCTCAGCGCGCAGAAGGTCATGACAACTTTCTCTCCGCCGAAATCGGCCCCGGCGATGTGTGGAATCCACATATGGTCTTGTGGATAAGCACGAACCTCGTCGTTCAGATCGATTACATAGACGATCTCGTCGTCATCAAGACCTTTGTCAGCCTCGGCGACTGAAACGTAGTTCGCGTCATACTGATAGGTTGGAAACAACGCGACTAGCAAGAAATTTGCGGCAATGATGCAGACGAACACGCCGGCCGACGCCAGCACCATCCACCGGGTTCGCACGAAATCGTGTCGAAGGTTCAAGACCCACATTGACGCAAGCAGGGCGAGGAGCACGACAATAGCCAGCCATTTGTTGGCGTGGTATGCAAAGATCCAGGCTTTTGGAAGGTTGAGGCTCTGCCCCGGCTCGGTCATCAGAACCGCGGAAAAGACGGCCAATATTGCAGTGACCAGAGAAAGAACAAGAAAGCCGGTTTTGACTTTTGTCCAAGGTTTCGCAGGATCAGATTGCATTTTGTCTCCTCCTACCTGATATCGCCTCTAGGCGCCGTAAAAGTGACTATGTCTTTGCATTATATCATATAGTTAGGCCCTTTCGCAACGCTGCCACAAGAAGCCACATAATAACTCATGCGCGAGTTCTGAGATCAATGTCCTGCTATTGTCCGCCGACTCGCGCAGCCGCGGTAGTTCAATTCCGGTAATTTAAGCCACAGCGCGATGTGGCCAGCGAGTATTCGTTGATCCGGCGGTCGCCTCAAGCGCTTTGACCGGGGTTTTGTGCCGCGTTCTTGCCTCAGCGACTTTGATCTATGCAGCAATCATCGGATTGAAAGCCACCGGCCTACCGGCCATGAAAGCTCACATGTTGAAAGAGGACTTCATGAAATCTGCTTTCTCAAATGATGGTGACTGAACTGTTGAAGAATATAGGTTAGGCTTGCGGGCTGGATGGATGTCCGCAAACAGCCCAATCTTCAAACTCTTGCCGATCTGTCAATGGCCGGTTTGTTACGCATTGCTGGAATCGCAAAGCTCAGTTTTGAAAGTCTGCTTCGGGTTGCGACCTGCCGACTGCGTCCGCAGTAAACAGATAGCCTATGGATGACTGGTAAGGGCTCATAGCACTACGCGATACATCCCGCAGAGTACGACAGCTCAATTAGCCCTTTGAGGACATTTGCTTGAGACCTAATAGATTAGAACATTAGGTTCAGCGAATGAGTGGAACAGGCTCAACCTTGTTATCCTCACGCAGTTCCGAAAGGGCGTGCCGAATGATCGTGGTCGCCCCCTGAAGCGCCAGGACGGCCATGACGGCAGCTACGATGAGATCGGGCCAGCCGGTTCCGGTGCCGAAGACACCAAGAGCTGCAGCAAGCACCGCAAAGTTTGCGATGACGTCATTACGGGAGCAGATCCACACGGAGCGCATGTTCGCGTCGCCGTCGCGCCAAGCATAAAGGAGCGCAAGGCAGACCCCATTGGACGCTAGGGCCGCCGTACCTACCACGCCCATAGTATGCCAACCGGGAACGGTGCCGTGTAGGGCATGCCAGACAACGCTGCCGATGACCCAGAGCCCAAAAATACCCATTGAGCCGCCCTTGAGGAGAGCCGCACACGCACGCCACCGTAAGCTCATGCCGAGAACAAATAAACTAATGCAGTAATTCGCTGCATCGGCGAAGAAGTCGAGCGCGTCGGCCTGCAGGGCCGCCGAACCCGCGGCAAGACCGGCGATGATTTCTACCGCGAACATTACAGCGTTTATCGTGAGTACAATCCAGAGGACCACCCGGTAGCGGTCAGTCGCGACCGCATTCGAGGAGCAAGTATCGTTGGAACAGCAGGGCATCGCAGGCCTCGTCTTCGTCGCCTTTTTGCGATACATACAGTCTATAGTAACTATAGGGTCAAGAGATGAACCGCGAGAATTTGAAGATTGGGGACCTCTCCCGCGTGACAGGAACGAAGGTGGTCACGATCCGCTACTACGAGAAGATCGGATTGTTTCCGGCACCTGCCCGCAGCCCTGGTAATTATCGGTCTTACGATACGGCAGCGCTGCATCGTCTCAGATTCATACGCCGTTGTCGGGATCTCGGTTTCTCGCTCGACCAAATTCGCGAGCTTCTGGACTTGGCATCGGACTTTGCGCGTCCCTGCGGGGAAGTCGACGCTATCACGGCAACGCACCTGGCCGAAGTAGAGCGCAAGATCGCGAACCTTCAGGCCCTGGCTGCGGAATTGCGGCAGATCTCGGAAACCTGTAGTGGCGGAGGAACTATCTCGAAGTGCCGCATCCTAGATGCAATGTCATCAGACTGACTCGAATCTAGACGTTATTCTTTTGCTACCGGAAGCTTTGTCCGCTCCCCTGCCAATTGCCACTTGGTTCCAAACGTCCGGAAAACGTGGTTCTCGACGTGCCGCACTTGCAAAAGACTGAAGTGTGATTGACGGCAGCTCAGGGCTCAAAGGACCTGCTCAGGCTCAACGCAGAGAACGTCCGCAGTGAGCCCAAAGTGCAAATTGCTGCACCATGCATCAATGCCGGAAGTGCGGACTTTGTTGCCGTTGGCATTTTCACTTCGAAGGGCCGCTTTGCGCGCTGTACGGCTGGAGAGAAAACTGCAACGGTGGATAAGTTAGTTTCGCGGCGCAAATTCGAACGCTATCCTTTTTGATTAATGAGCAGACATCCACTCTCGATGGGTCAATGCGCCAGACTAATACTTTGATGCCTGTCCTGTGATTTCTTAAGTGATGCGAGGAGAATTCGCGGTGACCCGTAGCGGGGTCTGGATCAGGAAAGGCAACCGCGGTTGGCGGTGCCTTTCCTGTTTTGGTCCTGTAAATCTGCTTTCCAAAAGTTGGTGCAGGGTTAGTCAGAAATCGACTGGAGTATCTGCCAGCCCCTCTGTGATCAGGAAATGATCGATGCCCAGATCGTCGAGATCCACGCCTTTCAACAAAAGGCTGGAACCCTCGGCATATTGCAATAGTGCTCCATCACTTGTTTGGACGAGGTCCAGCAGAGGATCATATGTTTCGCCGACCCCAACTTCGATCACTATGGAGTCGAAGTTGAAATCGAAGTCGTCGACGACGTCGTGACCATACCCTGTTGTCACGCCAGTCGATACGTCGCGCGCCACGCCGATCATGTCATTTCCGTCGCCGGTGATCAGCAGATCGTTCCCAAGGTTGCCGACGATCAGATCGTCTCCTGCGCCGGCATCTATAGTGTCGTCCCCGTCGCTGCCGATGATCAGATCATTTCCTGCTCCGGTTTGCAGATCGTGAATGCTGCTTCCGGACAATTCCACCTGATCGTCATGATTCGTCGCTACGATGCGCTCAAAATCTGTGTAGACCGAGGCCGTTTGGCCACTGGTCGGGGAGAATTCGATCAACTCGTACGAGTTGGACTCGACCCAATAAATCCCAACGCCTTCCGTGCTTGAGGAGAAATCCAGCGTGTCAAAGCCTGCGCCACCATCGACCATGTCAAAGCCAGGCCCAACAAATGCAAAGTCGTCACCGCCAAGCAGGTCCACGATGTCTCCGCCTGCGCCACTGGCCCAAACGTCACCCGCCTCGGTTCCAACCGCAATACCACCGACCAATGTCACGTCGGCAGTCGAGCTGTTGTTGGTAGGATCAACGTCCGATGGGGCATCTGATACCAGAATGACCTGATAGTCACCGGCTGCCACGTTGCCGTCGATGTTCGCCGAAGCCGTGAGGGTCGTCATTCCGCCCGCCTGCAGGCTTGTGCTGCCAGTCCAAATCTCGATGTCATCGGCGGAAAGCGTCCCATCCGTCGACAGATAGGTAGTAAACCCGGCATTGATTGCCGGACCAGTGCCAAGGTTTGATACGTCAAATTCCAAATCAAGCCGCGCACCTGCAGAAGATCCAAAAAAATCACCCGGTCCCAGATCGAAATCTGATGAGGTTTCGATACTGACAGTGCCCACCGAGATGTCCACAGTCGGTTCTGGCGGTGGTGTCAGAGTGATCGTTTGGATGATCGTATTGTTGTCCAGCTGCGTGTCTGTGGTTCCGTCGCCCCACTCGACAACGCTGATCAGATAGTAATCGCCTGGAGCATAATCCTCTGGCAGCCAGTGCGAGGTTGAGGGGCTTGTCGTCAAACCGGAATAGGTGCCTCCGGTAATGCCCGCAATCCGGTGGTCGTCCGCAGAGATTGTTGCATCCGTGGAAATATAGGTCGCAACACGAAAATACGACACATCCATATTGGAAGCGTCGCGAATGACGTAATTCATCTGAAATCTCGCCCCGCCTTCCAGATCGAGATCAGAACTGCCGTCGACGGTTGCGGACACAAGTTGCAGGTCTGTGCTGGGGGCTTCGATCGTGATCTGCACCCATTCAGTCTGGTTGTCCGCTTCACTTTCTTCGTCAAGAGAGTTGGTGCTGTCAACGCGCACGGCGATCCAGTACGTTCCCGGCCCCAGCGACCCCGGGTCAAAAGAGAACGAGACCGCGCCCGAAGTTCCAGTGGCCGTAGCGCCAAGCTGGGCTGTACCGACAGTGCTTATCACAGCCGCGTCGTCCGGGGCGGATGCGATCAAAAGCTCGACTGTGGACTCTGCTGCGTCGGTCACACCGTTGGACGTGATATCCACGTGGATGTCGGTTGTCTCGCCGGGGGACAGACTTGCATCTTCAACCTCAAGGGTCCCGGCGGTCAGATTGGCAAGGCGGGGTACGATGACCTCGGCTGCTGATTGCGTCATGTCCGCAAACTCGAACACTTCGACATCCGAAATCGTGTCGGTACCTTCAGGACCCGATACCTGGATGCGCCCATCACCCAGCAAAGTGACGTCGTAGTCATCTCTGGCGTAAGTGAATACAACTGTGTCGGTGCCGCTTCCGCCATAGATCGTATCATCGCCGCCGCCACTGATCAGCCGGTCGTTCCCTCCTTTGCCGTCCAAGATCTCGTCGGCGTCTGAACCAATGAGCACGTTATCTCGTTTGTTTCCGGAAATGACGTTACTGTCACTGCCACCTTTATTTGGCTTGGGCATAATAACCTCCTTTAATCTATAGACTTACTGGTTGAGTGACAAAGAATTTCGTCAACAATTTGGCAATGAGTGTCTTGGTGAATGAACAATCATAGGTAGATTTTCCCAGACGCTGAAAACCAGATGTGGGGTGAAGTGGTGAATGTCTGTTTTGGTGAAACTACACTGCTGCACACTTGCAAAATGCAGGGAGCCGATTTGGACCGTACGCACAGCGGCTAATGTCGGCTCACAATAGTTCTCTGCCGTTAGTGCATGCTTAGGCGTCAGAATACCTGTTGTTGGGCAATTGGATATTTTCACGTTGAAGCGGCACAGAGAGGAATGGTTGGAAATCCCGGCAAATACTTGTGCCCGTTTACTCGGGTGAGTCGACCAATCAACCAGAGATCGTTTCACAAAACACCAGTACTGCAGTGTTCGAAATTCGTTGCACTCTCGCGATTCAGTCTTGGGTGGTGTAAATGTGCCTGCTCCCGAAGATTCAAAATCCAGCCAAAAGGCGGTTGTACCAGGGGGTAAAACAGTGTGATGAGTAGGAGCCTTTTTGTAGTATTTCTGCGAAAACCCCCAGTATTCATTAAGCGATTGGATCAAAGTTCACGTTTATTTTGTGGGTTCAGCAGGTGTTTCTCAATCAGTTGAAAGGCATACCCTATGTAGATTCTCTGCAGAAATCCGACAGCGGCGATGTCTTCACGCTCCAGTGCGTTGGCCAAATCAAAGGTTTCCTGAACCAACGCGTCATAGGCAATTTTTCCAACAATCTGTTCCATGCGATGCCAGACGCTGGACGACTGGAAATATGCTTGATTCCAGAATTCGCGTAGAGAGTGGTTCCCGATCAGGGACGTAATCAGTGCCTGTAGTCGTTGGTTCAGTTTAACGTATTCCTGAGAGTCCAGCCGCTCTCGCAGCGCGACGGCGTTTTCGTAGATCGAACGAGCTTCTTTGCGGTGATATTCTGTGACAGTGATCGGCGACAATGTCCCGATCATCTGGGCAAGCTCCATCCTCATTTCGTAAAGATGGCGGACACGTTCTGCTGAAAGTTCGATGACAACTGTGCCGACACCATTGCGCGTCTCTACAAGTCCAAGATGCCCGATTCGCGCAATGGCATCTCTGACGGGGGTTCTGCTGACACCGAATTCCTTAGCAAGCGCAGCCTCTTTCAGTTGAGTGCCCGGAGGGTAGTGCGCGAAGCAAATGCGTTCCAGGATTTGCTCTTGGATCTCGTCTACAGTCACCTTTGAAGGTGTCGCAATATCTGGATCTGCAATAGTCACTATTCTGATCTCTCTTAGTGTTCTTAACCGGAGTTGGCCGACAATCAGTAATCCCTCAACAACTGACCGTATCCTGAAATTTGGTCACTGACACCCGCTTTGCGCAACACATCCCAGGCCATGGCTTGATTGGAACAGATTACGGGTTTGTTCAGTGTGTTCTCGAGCCGTTCGATGACTTCGATTGACCGCAACGCACCACAGCTTATGAACACGGCTTCGGCCGCCCCGGAATCGACCGAATGGGCCAACTTTTCGATCACGTCCGGGCGCACACGGATCATGTCACTATCCCTTTCAAGATTGAGGCCGCGTATTTTCGTGACATGGAACCCTTGATTTTCAAGATACTGTTTTTCTTTCAGATTCACTTCTTCCAAGTATGGTGTGCACACCGCGACCTTTTCTACCGCAAGTTTTTTGAGGGCGTGAATGGCAGAGGTGATCAAAGAGGTTGCTGTTGCTTTGGGCGCGCCTTTGCGAAGCTCACGAAATACGGTGTCTTCGCCCAGAACCAAACTGCCGGACGTGCAGGCATAACTGATTACATCAAGACTTCCATCCGGCAAGAGAGTCGATGCAGCGCGTGCTAGGTCGGCCCCGACCGCAGTCAGACTGTCTACTGTGATGCTGTCAGGAATGGCCACCCGGGTGAAATGTGCACCTACGCCGTCCGGCATCAAGGCCATCATATCGTCTTCGATAGTCTGTTCGGTCGCAAGCAAAACGAATCCTATTTTTGCCCGGTTGTGGCGACCTTCGTCAAAGATGGATTCTGAGTCAATTTTCACAACCTGCATGCACCTCTCTCAGATTATGGTAAAAAATGCCCCTATGAATCAATTATTGACATAAAGCTGTATACAGGTCAATTATCCCGCCAGCCTGTTTGAGAGCTCCTCAGACGCAGGCCGAGTTTCGATCAAAGGGAGGTACCTTCGTAAATGCTGGTGTCAAAAATTCTGAAAACTGGTGCTGTCGCGCTCGGCTTTGCCGGGTTCACCGTGTCCAGTGTATCGGCTCAGGATATCATTCTGGGTCACGTCATGGATCAGGAACACATCTTCCACAAAGTCTCCGAACAGTTCATCGAGCGGCTGGACGGGCTGTCCGGTGGAAGCATGTCAGTCTCGTATCACCCCGGCGGTGACCTGGGTGACTGGACCTCGATCGTCGAACAGGTCGCCCAAGGTGCCGTTCAGATGACCATGTCGTGGAACCATTCCGAGCTTGATCCGCGCTGGGACGTATCCGTTCTGGGCTATGTCGCGAACGATTGGGAGTCGGGAAAGGAAGTCTACGGCCCCGGTTCGACGATGAACGAAGTCTACAACGGCATCATGAACGATCTGGGCATGGAGCTGCTGGGAACGATCCCGACCGACTTTACCGGTTTCGTTGTGCGCAAGGGCGTTGACGTCCCAGTAAACTTCCCGACTGATGCCGAAGGTTTCAAGATGCGCGTTCCGGGCATGCCCATGGCGATCGAGCGCTACAAGGCAACCGGCTTCTCGGCCGTTCCAATGGCGTTCTCCGAGGTGCATACAGCATTGCAGACCGGCGCTATTGACGGTCGGGCCTACTCGCCGCCATCCGAGGTTCTGTTGTTCAAGGACGTGCTGAGCGCCTACGTCTTCACGCGCGAAAACTTCGAGCACACCTTCTGGACCGCAAACAAAGCATGGTTTGATGGCCTGACAGAGGAACAGCAGGGCTGGGTAAAAGAAGCGGCCAACGAAGCTGTTACTTGGGCGTGGGAAAACGCCGAGTCCGAAAGCCCCAAATGGTTCGAGCAGATCGAAGCGTCCGGGATCGAAGTCATCGAACTGACCCCCGAGCAACTGGATGCCTATCGCGCCAAGGTTGTGGCCGTTGAATACCCCTACATGGAGGAGATCATCGGCACAGAAGTGATGGGCGCCATCAAACAGGCGGCCGGCGTGGAATAACACCACTCACGAACACGCGCAAAGCCCGCCTTGCGCGTGTTTCCTTTTGGGGATGGGAGGGAAAATGACAAAGGATATTTTGCATACAGACAGCTTGGACGATGTCCTGGTGCCGTCGCCGATCATACCGGTGCCTGCGCCAGAGGATCGCGACCTGCCTGTCTATCGCGGCTTGGGTGGCCTGTACTCGCTTGAAGCCAAAGTTGCGTGGCTGATGCGTGTCATCATGTTTGTCGCAATGATTGCACTTGGCCTTGTCATGGCAGCGCAGGTTTTCATGCGATATGTCATTTCCTCTCCATTCCTCGGCATCGAAGAACTGGCGCCGATGATGGCCTTGTGGATCTACTTCATCGGAATGGCCTATTGCTCGCGCGAGCGTGACCACATCGAAGGTGGAGTAATGTCGCTGGTCTTTCGAAATCGAAAGACATTGCTTGCCTTCCGTTTGTTCGGGTCAATCGTCTGCCTGGTCGCACTGGTCGTCTTTGCTAAATACGCTTGGGACTTTGCGCAGTTCAATATCAACCTGAACCGCAAAAGCTCCTACATGAAATTCCCCAAATACATGTGGGACCTCAGCATGGTCTTCGGCTTCGTGCTGATGGGTTTTTACATGCTGCTTCAGATCTTCCTCGAAGCTCGCGTCCTGATCACCGGGAAAGGGGGAGAATGACATGACACTGTTCTTCGTCGCAATCGCAATCGTCATTGTCCTGCTGCTGATCGAGGTGCCCGTCGGCTTTGCCTTTGGCATCGGTGCGCTTGTCTTCGGCACTCTGCAGGGCACCGATATCTCGTTTCATGCCGGATTCGGTTATTCCCAAGTCAGTGCGTTCTCGCTGCTTGCCATTCCGCTGTTTATCCTGTCGGGCACCTTGATGGGCGCGTCGGGGATATCCGAGCGGCTGTTGGATTTCGTTAACTCCTTCGTCGGACGCACCAAGGGTGGCTTGGGCGCGGTTACGGTTGTGACCTGTGCGCTGTTCGGAGCGATTTCGGGCTCTGCCTCGGCAGCGATTGCGGCCATCGGAAAAATCATGGTCCCTCGCATGATCAAGGAAGGTTATCCCCCGGGCCATGCGACTGCGCTTGTTGCTGTTTCTTCGGTTCTGGCTCTGATGATCCCGCCCAGCATTCCAATGATTGTCTTCGCGATAGCCATCCGCGAGTCAGTGGCCAAGTGTTTTCTGGCAACCATGGGTCCGGGGGTCTTGTTGGCCGCTACATACTGCGCACTGAATTTTTGGTTCCTGCGCAACAACACGACGATCACAGTTGCCGAGAAACTTTCTTTTTCGGACACCGTGAAAGAAATCGGCCAAACCGGCAAACGTGCGAGCCTTGCGATCATCATGCCAGTGATCATTCTGGGCGGCATCTACAGCGGTATCGCCACGCCGACCGAGGCCGGTTCGATGGCGCTGGTCTATACGCTGGCCGTCGGCCTGCTGATCTACCGTACATTGCCCTTCGACAAGCTGTTCAACTCGACAGTCGAAGCCGCACGTCTGACCGGCGCGATCCTGATGGTTCTGTTTTTCCTGTTCGTCATGAGCCGCGGCATGGTTCTGGCCAAGGTGCCGACCCAGTTCGCCGATCTGCTGCTGACCATCTCGGAAAACAAGATCGTCATCCTTTTGTTGATCAATCTGCTATTGCTGATCATGGGCATGATTATCGATGACGTATCCGGTGGGGTTCTGGCCGCGATCATTCTGCTGCCTGTAACACAGAAGATTGGTTTGGATCCGATCCATTTTGCTGCCATCGTCGGAACGAACCTGGGTCTGGGCAACATCTCTCCGCCCTGCGCACCGCTGCTTTACATGGCCGGGGGTGTCACCCGACAACCACTGTCCACTTATGTCGGCCCTACCTTGAAGTTCCTGCTGCTGGGTCACTTGCCGATGGTCTTCGTTGTTACCTTCGTGCCGCCGGTAGCTCTCTTCTTGCCGGGTCTCCTCGACTGAGGCGCGAACACGCCGCCCGCGTGGAAGGCGGGCGGCGTTGAAATTCACAATCGAAATGGTCGTCCATGCGACAATGACAGGACGGCCTCAGGATCAACCCTGCCTTCGGTTTTGGTGTCATGCCGTTGGCTTTTCTTGAAGGATGTAGGCACATGCTTGAACACGCTAAACAAAGAACGATCGAACTTCAGAGCCGCATGAAGGATGCTGGCATCCAGAAGGCTGTGTTTACCGATGAAAGCTCGATGGCCTATCTGGCAGGTTTCTGGGGTTACCTGGGGATCGAGTTCGGGCGGCCGACTATGCTGGTGGTGGACGCGGAAGACTCGCCTGTCGTCATCACGCCGCTGATGGAGTCGGAAATGGTCGGTGCCATGACATGGGTCGAGGACGTGCGGACCTGGGAAGATATCGGGCAACGCACATGGGGCCGGGCGCTGGCCGGTGCTTTGGGTGAAAACCCATCCGAGATCTGGGTTGAAAAGGGTTCGATCCCTGCAATTGTCCGCAATCATCTGGACGAGACCTATCCGGGCGTGCCGCTCAAGGATATCTCTCCGGTGTTGGGCGCAATGCGTACCATCAAGTCACCCTTCGAAATCGAGGTGATGAAACAGGCTGGAGAGATCGCTGGTGCGATGATGCTTGCCGCGCATAATTCATTGAAGGAAGGCGCGCAGGAGTATGAATCGGCGCTCGCCGTGATCGACGCGGGTTCGCGCAAAGCGGCAACCTTCCTGACCGACAAGGGCTGGGACAGCTTTGTTTCGCCGATGATCCACAACCTGCAGATCGTTCAAAGCGGCAAGAATACCTCGATGGTGCATGGTCGCGCCGGTGTGAAAGCCTATGAAAAGTTCGATCCCGTTTATTTCTGCTTCTGCAACATGGCGCAGTTCAAACAGTACAAGCTGGGCTTTGACCGCATGTTCCATATCGGTGAAGTGAAAGACCTGGACCGCGAAGTGCAGCAGGCCGCGATTGACGCACAGCAGGCCGCGATTCACGCGATCCGCCCGGGCGTTCTGGCCGAAGACGTCGCTGCAGCCGCCAACGAAGTCTATCAGGAACGTGGGTATGAAACCGGCTACCGTACAGGCCGATCCATCGGTGTCGCTTATCTGGAAGCGCCGGAGCTGAAAGCCGGTGACAAGACCGTGCTGCAGCCGGGTATGACCTTTGCTGTCGATGGCGGCATTTCGGTTGATGGTGTCACTGCGGGCCGGATCGGAGACTCGGTTGTCGTGACCGAAACCGGATTCGATTACATCACGAACTATCCGCGTGAGATCCTGCTGAGCAAATGAGCCTACAAACGGTAGGTTCAACGGTGGCAACACGTTGCCAAACACCCGAACTGCCGCAACTGTTACGCACGAGCCCGGCGCGCGTATTGGCGCGCCGGAGGCTTCATCGGAACCTGCGTGGATGGGTAGCATGCAAAAACTGAAAAAAGAGACTCTGACAGGTATCTGCAGCCAGATGGCCTCGCACGACTGGAGCGATGCGGAAATAGACGAGCTTGTAGACCCGAAACTGGGCATCATAACCGGATTTCAGGAGTTGCTGGACGAGTTGGAGGTCCTTCGCAAGATTGACCTTGGCACGATACCTCCGGCTCTGACCGTTCAAAAGCGATAACCTGATGACCAATGAAATAGCGTTTGAAACGGTCCGCGCTCTGAAATCCAGGCTCGATACCCGCGAAATCACGCCCACTGAACTGGTTGAGGTTTTTGCAGAGCGGATTGCTCGGCACAATGACCAATCCAAAGCCTTCATCACCGTGACGGACAAAACGGCGCGGAGAGTGGCCGAAGTCCTCACGCGCGACGATCTGGAGCGATCGCCTTTCGCGGGTATTCCTTATGCATCCAAAGATCTGTTCGATATCGAAGGGGTTCTGACGTCAGCCGGATCGCGTGTGTTTCACGACCGGATCGCGACCGAGGACGCCTTTGCCATCGCGCAAATGCGCGAGGCCAATGGCATAAACCTGGGCAAAACCAATCTTCATGAGTTTGCTTACGGCGCAACCGGTGAGAACGAGGTCTTCGGTACGTGCGTGAATGCATATGATCCAAGCCGCCTGGCCGGAGGATCATCCAGCGGATCAGCGGCAGCGGTAGCGTTCGGCATGGTCCCTGCCAGCCTAGGTACGGACACTGGCGGATCAGTGCGCGCTCCGGCCGCGCTGAACGGGCTGGTGGGCCTGAAACCGACCATCGGTCGGGTGCCGACCACAGGCGTTGTCCCTTATAGCTGGACGCTGGATCATGTGGGCATCATGACACGAGACGTCGCGGATTGCGCTGATCTACTCGGAATAATTGCAGGACATGACCCTCGCGATCCCGGCTCGCAGAACCTTCCGGTCGAAGACTATGCCGCGGCGCTCGACGACGATATCTCGGGGCTGCGCATCGGTATCCCGACCAATTTCTATTACGAGCGAACCGATCCGGAAATTCTGGCGGCAATGGAGGAGGTCAAAAGCTTTGTAACCACGAAAGGAGCATCCCTGGTTCCAGTGACGTTCCCGGATCTCGAACATAGCCGCGCCGTGTCTCTCACTGTGCAGATGCCCGAAGCGCTGAGCGCGCATTCGGCCTATCTGCAGGACCGGGGCGAGCTCTACGGGCAGGACTTCCGCGCCGGTCTGGCGCTGGGACAGACCCTGCTGGCCGAACATTATGTCCGCGCCAAGCGCTTCGTAGAGCTTTATCGGCAAGAGACCAACGCGCTATTTGATGAGGTCGACCTGATTTTAACGCCGGCGACGCCTGAAATTGCACAAAAGCTGGGAACCGTGAAAACCACCCGCGACGGAGTGGAGGAGGCGGTTGGCAATGCCATCACCCGGTTTACCACCTTCTTCAATATGTCCGGCCACCCGGCGCTGACCATGCCCTGTGCAATGCATTCAGAAGGACTGCCGATAGGGTTGCAGCTGGTGGGGCGATATTTTGAGGAAGGCACCGTTCTGCACGCCGCCTTTGTCATTGAAAACGATGGAGCGTTTTCGATCCCGCTACCGAACGTGGATGGCTAACAGGATGAATTTGCACCTTCAGTTGCTTCTTTCTGAACACGCTACCTTGACACGGGATGCCGTCATCCAGCCCTTCAGACAAGGACAATAGATGAAACTTCGGACCTATATCGTCGACGCCTTTTCAGACCGTACTCTCAGCGGAAACCCTGCTGGCGTTTGCCCGCTGGATCAATGGCTACCAGTACCGGTCATGCAATCCATCGCGAGTGAACTGAACCAATCTGAAACGGTGTTTTTTGTCCCTCGAACAAATGCGCTCAGCAGGGATGTATATTCCGAATACGACATACGTTGGTTCACCCCCACACGTGAGGTCGATATGATCGGACACGCAACGCTTGCCGCTGCTCACGTAGTGTTCACCAATCTAGGGATTGGATTAGAAGCAGTCACTTTCCATTCTGGTTCTGTCCAAATGACTGTTCGACGCGGGGAAGCCGGACTGCGTCTGGATATGCCCGCACTTGTGCCAGAGGTGATCGACGCCCCCACAGGCCTGATCGAAGCACTTGGTAAGAAGCCCTCGAAATTATTGGCTGCAAAGCACTACCTGGCTGTTTTTGACAGCGAAGATGAAATTCTGAGCTGTACTCCGGACTTTGCTGCTCTGGCAAACTTGCCATTGCCCGCAGTCATCATATCGGCACAGGGGACAGGAGATTTTGATTTCGTTTCGCGGTTCTTTGCTCCGGCGAATGGTGTGCCAGAAGACTCCGTATCAGGCGTTTCACACTGCTGTTTGACACCCTATTGGTCTCGGAGATTGGAGAAAAAACGATTGTTAGCTCGCCAGTTATCTGCGCGAGGCGGTGTCATTTCTTGTGAAACTGATGGTCGTCGCGTCATCCTTGAAGGAACGGTTGTAACTTCGTTGGAGGGTTTTTTGTTTGCGCAATAAAGCGACTGCAAACCGACCCCTGGCGCCAAGCAGACCAAAGGCCACAGCGCCCAGCTTGTTCCCAAAATCGTGGCCACCTGCGCTGTATTTAAGGTGGCAAAAAGTACCACTTTTTGTGTGTCTAGTATTTCACAGGTACCGGGAAATGGCACGCAACTCGCCCAGATCATGGGGACTGTCGCCACCCAAACAATGATCCATACTGCATGACCATACGCGTAGGACGGCTTTCGGCATAAGCAGCGTTGCATCATGTCAACACACTGCCCACGCCCGCTTTGGGTCGCGTCAACAGACCTAATGATCGTTTTGGAGCTTTACCGCTTTTCATTCGAGGTACAGCATCCGGGAAGTGTGGGCACAATTGAGACCTCAACTGCGGCTTCGATGAAGGACCGCTTTTCGTTCTGGGTCAGAAATGCTTGACGTTTGGGTCAGAATTGAATGACGTGATTGACCGATTTATTCAGGTTTTGGCTGTCGATTGAGTCAATTATCAGTGACGTTCCACATATCCAACAAAATCAGTGACTTATGTGGTGCTTTGTGTGCCATTGGTTGTATAGTAACTCCATACTGTTCCCGATAGTGTGCCATGTCTTTTTGATCAGGCGATTTTGCGTGCGTTGAGCATTTGCCGTGCTTTATCAGCTACTTCCTTCTTGGCGAACTTGGCGTACTTCTGAGTCTGGACGATGGTTGCATGACCCAGAAGGTGGGAGACTTCTTCCAGCCTCATGCCGTTATTCAGCATGCGCGTAGCATACACAACCAAGGTGGTGAGGGCTTAACTCTGGGGTCGTGCAGGGGAAGTTGAGGCGAAATATTGTATCGCCGAGGAAACCATCGAACTTGCTCCATACGCTAATAAAGCACCCAAAGGCTTCATCTTGGCCTTTCTATTTTTCCTGTTTTTCTGTTATTTCAGGGTTGTTTTTCAGATGTAAAATCAATTTGTTAAACTCCGACCGGTGCGAATTTTTCAGGAATAGGTGCGAATTTTTCCGAAGGTTGTGCAAGTTTGACAGGAGTCAGTGCGATTTCTGCAGCAATTGGTGCAGAAAATTCAGCCATGAGCAGGTGGGGTTGAGCCTACCCAGCTGAACAGCCCATCGCTATGTTTAGGGGCTTTCGATAAATTGGCACCGCACTACCGTTTGCATTCGCGTTCGAACCAAGCAACCAAACTTCTCGATTTTTTCATTGCAGTTTTTGGTCTCGGAATTGCGAGGTAGAATGCCTTCGGTGACTTGATCCGATATTCAGAAAACTCAACCAATTGGCCAATGGCCAGCTCCTTTTGGATCATTGAGACATGGCCTATTGCGACCCCCAAATCGTCAAGCGCGGCTTGAATGACTCCGCTGTACAGGGAAAATTTCAGTCCTGCGTCTCGCCTTTGACCCTCTGTTCCCACCGCTTGCGCCCAATGTGACCAATCGTTTCCCCAGTTTACGTCGTGCAGAAGGGTTGAGTTAACTATTTCATCAACGCTTGGACTGTCAGGAAAGGTTTTTCGAAAACTTGGGCTACATACGGGTACCAAAAATTCATCAAACAAGTGATGTACTTCAAAGCCCGGGTGATCCCCATCCGAAAATGGTATCCATGCATCTACTTTTGGGCGCGAAAACAACTCGGCATCTACATGCGTATCGATTTGTAAGTCGGTATTCGGAAACGCCATTTGAAAAGAAGTCAGACGCTCACTCAACCATCTTTCGGCAAATACCGGCAGGGATGAAACCGTAAGGTTGTTTCGAGGCGCACTGTACTTGATCGCCTTTGTCGCACTGTCCAGATCCTCAAAAATGGTAACTACCTTTCTGGCGTAACTGGCGCCCGAAGAAGTAAGCTTTACTCCGTTGCTGTGTCGCTTGAACAGTATAGCACCAAGATACTGTTCCAAAATTTTTATGTGCCTACTGATTGCGCCGGGGGTTACGCTTAGTTCGTGTGCTGCCTCAAGAAAGCTACTTAAACGAGCGGCGGCCTCGAATGCCTGCAGTGATTTCAAAGGAGGAATAGATTTAGCCATGACCCGCCAAATCTGGCTTAGTTTTTCTGACTCAGTCAACACGTAAACTGCGTTGCGAACAGATGGTCTGCTTAGTGATGATGGGCAAACAAGGCTGAACCGGCAGACGGTTTCGCAGAGAAAAATAGGGCACTCTTATGGAAACGCAGAAATTTGGCCAGATTGGCCTTGGCACAATCGGAATTTACTATGCAAAGAACCTGCTGAAGGCAGGTCACGACCTGACGGTCTTTGACATTGATGCTGATCGCATCAAAGCCTTGGAAGAGATCGGCGCGTCGGGCGCAACCTCCGCGCAAGAACTGGCGAAGAACTCGGACGTTCTGTTCATCTCACTTCCCAACCCTGACGTCGCGAAAGCAGCCTTGCTTGGGGAGAACGGCGTCCTTGCCCATGCGCGCCCTGGAACACTTATCGTCGATTCAAGCACGATTGACCCGAATACCGTGCGTGAATTCCATCAGATGGCCGAAGGCGCAGGCGTGGATTATGTAGAAGCCCCGGTCAGCGGTGGCGAGCCTATGGGCGCTGGGATCGACGGCGCGCGCGCGGGCAACCTGACCTTCATGTGCGGCGGAACGCAGAAAGCCTTTGATCGGGCAAAACCGATCATAGAACAATGCGGTAAGCATGTTTTGTATCTCGGCGAAGCCGGGAATGGCGCGATCCTCAAGCTAATCAGTAACCTCGCATCTGGAATCTACAACCTGGTTGCGGCTGAGGCCCTGACGCTCGCGTCCGCCGCTGGCTTCAGCCCTGAAACTGTGAATCAGGTCTTCGAGCGTTCCGATGGAAAAAGCTACACGTTCACCGATTACGTCATGCCCCGCCTGCGGCGTCTCGACTTCGATGAAGGGTTTGCGGTCGATCTGCAATACAAGGACCACCGTCTTGTGGAAGACCTGGCCCGCGAATTGAAAGTACCGCTGCCGATCAATTCGCTGGCCATGCAGCTGTATCAGTTCATGCGCGCGGATGGTTTCGGCAAAAAAGACTATGCCTATGCGACGAAGTACTTTGCTGACAGGGCGCACACGGACGTTCTGGCGAAAATGGAAGAGTAAGGTAGGCTGCGATGACCGATCGGAAATTTGAGGGCAAAACCGTCATCGTTTCTGGGGGAGCAGGAGGATGCGGTCTGGCCGCATCCCACCTGTTCGCCCAGCAAGGCGCAAAGGTCGCTATTCTGGATATTCAGCAAGAGGCGGGTCAACAGGCGGCTTCAAAGATTCAGGCCACAGGTGGCGACGCGCTTTTCGTCACCACCGATGTCTCGGACAGAGCCAGTGTCTTTGACGCGATTGCCGCGGTCAAAACGCATTTCGGGTCAACCGACGTGTTATTCAATCATGCCGGTACGGTCATCGTGAAACCTTTCCTCGAGACCCGCGAGGATGAGTGGAACAGGCTGATGGCGATCAACGTCAACAGCATGTTCCACGCCTGTCAGGCCGCCTTGCCGCATATGATCGAGGCCGGTGGCGGAGCTATCGTCAACACCTGCTCGGTATCCGGCCTGTCGGCCTCGGCCATGGAGTCGGCCTATTGCGTTTCCAAGGGTGCCTGCATCCAGCTGACGCGCGCCATTGCCACCGAGTTTCGGGATCGAAACATCAGGTGCAACGGCGTCGCGCCGGGTTTCATCAACACAGATCACGGCCAACTTGAGGCACAGGAACTTATTGCTCTGGGTGAATCATGCTCCGAGAGCGACATTGCTCAAATGCAGGGTCGATTCTGTGAGCCCGAAGAAGTCGCCTCCGCAGTATTGTTTCTGGCCAGCGAAGACGCCCGCTTTGTAAATGGTGAAATCCTTGTCGTGGACAATGCGCTGATGGCAACAACATGACGCATTGAAACTGTCGCAAGAACACGAGGTGAAGCTATTTGAGCTAGTTCCTTGCCACGCCCGATGTTCTGCAAATAACTCTAAGTCCCGTCAGTCTTGCGGCTCAACAACGCGCGATATTATGTCCGTCACCATTTCGGTAACTTGCTCGGTGTCTATATTTTTTTCCGAAAAAACTTGCATGGTGCGAAACACGGCTTCCACGCCAAAGGTAATCGCGACGACCATAGCAGCACGCGCCTCAACGTTGTTTCCTTTCAAGTGGTTTTGCACCTCGCCGGTCACCTTCGTTGTCAAGATTTCTTGAATGATTGGCCCAACAGCTTCGCTTCCAATTGATCGTAGGATCGCCATCATAATATCGACGCCAGTATCGCTCTGCTTACTTTTTTGCGCTGAGATTTCGCCAAGTCGACCAGCCAAGCCGGCTGGGTCACCCTCCAAGACGGGAAGCAGCGTCAGTTGAGATAAAATAGCCTGTCGGAACAATTCCTCTTTAGATCCGAAATAGCGATTCAGGAGGCCGATATTTGCTTCGGCCAACTCGCCAATTTCACGCGTGCTCGTATTGTCATAGCCTTTTTGGGAGAATTTTGTCGCTGCGGCTTCAAGGATTCTGGCCTTTGTTGCTTCCGATTTACTCTTTGGTTTTATTGTCATTTTTGATTCTCCCGCAAAAATGTAATCGTTTGATTAACTTTTTATTGACAAAAAGTAATCGCATGATTACTTACGCTCAATCAAACGCCTCGGCAAGCCCAAATGACCGCAAGCACTGATCTAACAGCTTGTTAAGACCTGACACATAGATGGAGAAAAGCATGCCTAAGACTGTTCTGATAACAGGCGCATCCTCTGGGTTCGGCTATAATACAGTACTCAAATTTCAACGAGAAGGTTGGAATGTGGTTGCCACTATGCGCAGCCCCGAAAAAGATCAGGAGCTACATAAACTCGACCGTGTTATGGTCACACGACTTGACGTGAAGGACCGTGAGAGCATCAAAGCCGCCGTAGCTGAGACGATTGAGAAATTCGGCAGCCTCGACGCCTTGGTCAACAACGCTGGATACGGCGTCGCGGGATTCCTTGAAGAAGCCAGTGATGAGGACATCGACAACCAGATCGACACCAATCTTAAAGGTGTCATTCTGGTAACCCAGGAAGTACTGCCGCAAATGCGCAAGCAAAAGAGTGGCTCGATTGTGAATGTGACGTCGGTCGGCGGCAGCATCGGACTACCCATGATTGCTTTGTATAACGCAACCAAGTTTGCCGTCGAAGGGCTAACGGAGTCACTGCGAATTGAGTTGGAACAGTTTGGCATCTCCGCATGTTCCGTTGCGCCCGGCGCCTTCAAGACCGGCTTTGGACATAACTCGAACTGGCTGGATGGAAATGCAAAGCCAGAGTTGGATGGACTGCGAGAGTCTTTTCAGTCCCACTACTCGGCAATTCTGGCGCAGCCCCCGAAGCCATTCGGTTTCGGTGACCCTAAGGATGTTGCTGACCTGATCTACAATTGCGTCACAGGGACCCCCTCGCATCGGAACTTCATCGGAAAAGATGCAAAGATGTTGACGTTCTTGCGTCGGTTCCTGCCGCAAAAGGCAATGGACAAAATGTTCAAAGACTCAATCCTTCCGAAGGGCTGGTAGGGCTCATCTAAAGCGAAGATCTGCATTTAGGATTGCGTTCTCAAACCCATAGACCAACTCATACGAACAAACGCAGCCCGCTACATTTTCAGCGGGCTGCCACACCACTTGTGAGACTGGGTGTAAGGAAACTCACCGCGTAAAGTGAAGTTGCGGACAAGTATTAGTAGTGCACCGACTTTTGATTTTGGACGTGCTTTTACTTGGTTTGCCCGCCTGCAGAGTGACGTGCATATCCGCGCTTCTTCGGTCGAAGTGATTAGTAAGATACAAAAACCGGTGTATCGGACCGATCAAGGATCGTACGCCCAGTTCCACCGTGCACCAGCCCACTGCGTAAACGGGGGGTCCCTCGGCTACCAATTGCCAAGATGTCGGCCTCGGTTTCCCGGCAGTAATTTAGGATTTGGATGGCGGTCGCCCCCTCGGGTTTCAACGCAGTTACACTGAAGTTTTGGCAGTGGTGTGAAAGGTGTTCTCTCAGCTCTTTCAAAGGAGATGCGTTTTCGCTCGCCTGAGTTACACTCACCACATCCAAATGGTCAATGAACGGCATCAGGTGCAGCAGATCACACAGAGCTCGTGTCGCAGTCAAACCGCCATCCCAGGCAGCGACCACTCTTTTGAGCGGCCCTCCAGCACTCCAGCTCTGCGGTACGACAATAAGCGGACGCCCCGACCGTGTTACGATATGCTCCGACCGAACATGGGCTCCGGATTCTTCGGTTGTTTCAGCGTATTTCCCAACAATCAAAAGATCATGCAGGCGGGAGTGTGACGCAAGCTTGTCTGAAACGTCCCCCGACTCCACACGCCAATTCACTGTTCTGAACGTACCGATTTGCTGGTCAAGCGCCTCTTTGGCTTTGATCGGCGCTTCTTCGTTAGCACGCTGAACTTGTTTCATGAGCCGCTCGGGCATCCAGGACAGGATCTGGTTTTCTTCCATCACCGGCGGTGTCACGTGAATCGCGGTGATCTTTGCGCCTGCCTGGTCAGCCAGTGACAAACCAAAGTTGAGAACAGTTTTTGACGTGCTGCCATTGCTGAATGCAACGAGAATATCTTTGAGCGGCATAGCTTGTCCCTTTACTCAGTCGATTTCGTGTAAGAAGGCCCCGAGCCTGTCTGCGCGGGGCCTCAGACTGCTTACACTATCCCCATCAGGGTGCGCGGCAGGTACAGCGCAATGTCGGGAATGTAAGTCACAAGCAGCACCACAGGCAGATGGCCAATCAGCATGAATTTCAGTGTGGGTTTGATGTATTGGTCAATTGTCTGACCCCCAATCGCCCCGGACATGAAGAGGAGTGGGGCACAGGGTGGCGTGACATTCCCCAGGCCGAGGTTGGTGCCGACAATGGCCGCAAAGTGGATCGGGTGGATGCCAATCTCATTGGTCACAGGTAGGAGAACAATCGCCGCCAAAACAGCGCCAGCCGTATCGTCAACCAACATGCCCAGCATCAACAGCAACAGGTTGATCATCAACAGAATGACCATCTTGTTGTCCGAAATCGAAAGCATGAAGTCTGCGATATCTTTCGGGATGTTTTCCTGCACCATCGCGCGGCTCATGATGAACAGGAAGAACAGCATCATCATGATGGCGCCAGTGTTGCGCGAACCTTCGACAAGCGCATCCGTCGTCGTGCGCATGTTCAGACCCTTGTAGATTATGAACCCGACGGGAAGGGTATAGATCAGGGCAACAGCTGCGGCCTCGGTTGGTGTAAATATTCCACCATAGATTCCCCCCAGCATGATCCCCGGCATCAGTAAGGCCCAAAATGCACCTTTGGTTGCGCGGAAAATCTTTCCGGCGCGCTGCGGAAGTGAAACCTTGGGCTCGACCTCAAGATCCTTGAACCTGCGTGCCTGAAATCCGTTCATGATCACATAGATCGCCATGATCAGCACACCAGGGATGATGGTGGACAGGAAACAGGCGGCGACCGATAGACCACTCGTAATTGCGAACAGGATCATCGCGACACTGGGAGGGATCAGAATGGCCAGAACTGAGGAACAGGCGACGAGCGAAATGGCGTATGAGCGCGGGTACCCCGCCTCGACCATACGTGGGATCATCATCGATCCGATGGCCGCAATCGCAGAAGACCCGCTTCCGGCAATTGCGCCAAACAAGGCACAGGTCACGATGGTGACAGCACCAAGCCCACCTTTGATCGAGCCAACAAACGAGTTCACAAATCGAACCAATTGATCCGAAATGCCACTGGCCCCCATCAACGAGCCTGCGATCACGAAGAGCGGCAAAGCCAGCAGCGCAAAGCTGCTTTCCTGTTGGTACGCATAGGGGATGAGGAAGGCGATGTCTCGGCCGGTGATCAGAACAATAACCAACGATGCCAGCCCGAAAACAAACGCAACCGGAACCTCCAGCATCAGCAGGACGACAATCAGTATGAGTGCCACAGAAACCGCGAGCATCAGGATTCTCCCATCACGTTTTGTTCGTTAAAATCTCGGATTTTCAAGGCGTCGCGCATGGTTTGAAGCAGGAAAAACAGCGCCATTACGGCAAAACCAAACACCATGCTTGCGACCCAGATTGATCGTGGCCACTGCAAGTAAGTGCTTTTTCGTCCTCGTTCGAATGTGAACCAGCCGTATTGAGCGGCGTAGTACAGCGCGACCAACGTTACGCCCAGGCAGATCAAAGACGTCATCAGACGCACATAGTTTTTCTTCTTTTCGCTCTTAACGACCAGATGCAACGCGCCGCCGCATATATGCGCGCGCGTGCCTGTAACGTAACTGGCGCTCACAAAGTACAGCCAAATTCCCAGCAAAATAGAGGCTTCTTCGATCGCCAAGAATGGGTTGGACATTCCGTACCGCATGATCACGGTGACAAACATCAGTATGGCAAGTGAAAGCGCAAAGAAGATCATTGCTGATTTGAGGATCAACAAGAACCCCCGTTCAAACGCGGTTATTCCCGTAGTTTCGGGTGTCATTTGTTCCCCCCGTTACATGGATTGTTCTGATAAAAAACTGCCCGGCAATTTGCCGGGCAGTCGGGAGGAGGCATCGTTAGTTGATGCCGGCCGCAGACTTCAGGGCTGCGGTTGTCTCCGGGCCTACGATTTCTTCGAGGAAAGGCCATTCCTGCTCGTAGACAATCTTTTTCACGGCTTCGAGCTGCTCGGGTGAGAACTCAACGACATCGATTCCTGCGCCACGAATGTCTTCCAGCGTTTTGTCACTGATGTTCTGGGCCTCGTCCCAGGCCCATCCAACGGCTGTGTCTACCGCGCCTTGGATTTCACTGCGGTCTTCGTCAGACAAACCGTCCCACCAGCTTTTGTTGACCAGCCAATAGGCGTGCTCGAAATAGTCCTTGCTGTAGACGTATGCTTCCAACACGTCGCGCATCTGCCAGATTTCCGGCGGTGGACCAAAAGTACGACCGTCCACGGTGCCCAGCTGCAGGGCGGTATACAATTCGGAGAATGGCATCGGAACCGGGCTAAAGCCCAGCAGTTCATAGCGTTTGATGGCGATTTCCAGGCCAGGCACACGAACTTTGATGCCATTGCCTTCTTCTGGCAGGTTCAGCGGTACTTCGCCCACACCTTTGCGGATCGCGTAGCCCCCAAAGTCGACCGGCAGCACGCCGACGAGTTTCATATCGAGGTCAGCCAGGATTTCGTCGTAAACCGGGATAAGAGCGCCGCCAGGCCCATAGAGCTCGCGGGCTTGCTCCCAGCTGTCGACAATGTACCCAGCTGCGAAAATGTTCAGGCGCGGATCGAATTCTGTTGCCGCGAAGGTCATGGTCATTGGGACCGCGCCTTGCATGGACTGCTCAAACAAAGACGTCCAGTCGCCGAGGTCTCCACCTGGGTGATACTCGACCTCGTATCCATCCCCCAGGGCTTCCATGAACTTCTCGGAAGTCGGATGGAAGATGTGCTCAGGCGGCATTGGGTGTGCCAAGGTGAACCGCTCGTCTGCTTGCGCCGGGTTAATGGCCGACAGCATCGTTCCCGTAGCAAACACGGTTGCTACGGCAAACTTAGAAAAATGATTGAAGTTCATAACTCCTCCCAAGTTCTGTTGTCTCAACCGCCCACCACATGCAGGAGGTCCGACAGTGCATAATTTGTCCGACCTTGAGGCGATCCTGACAAACTGGAAGATTTTGGTCTTGGCAAAGAAATTTTATGCCTAACGCCCAATGGCAGTATCTCAGTGGATGGCGAGATGGGGAGAAGTACACATGGAAAGTATCAAGTTTTTTCTTATTTACAAGCGGTTGATTGAAACTCGGCATGTGAATCGAATTATTGTCAATTGCAGGAGATTGACAAAATAAAATTTATGCCGAAGCTGGTAATTCGATAAAGGCCGAAAACCCATTCCCAAATCTGGAAAACGACCAAATGGAAGTAACTTTCACTGAATTTAGCTCTACGTAACTGGGAAGAAGAGAGTATGCCCAGCTTGCCCCCGATTTATTCGCTGCGCGCGTTTGAGGCAGCAGCGCGCCTAAACAGTTTCAAGAAGGCGGCAGACGAATTGAACTTAACGTCGGCGGCGATAGCTCATCAGGTCAAAAACCTTGAGCAAGGTTTGGGCGTTGAAATGTTCCAACGGCATTCACGAGGGGTTGAACTCAACGAAGCTGGACAAAAGTACCTTGAAATCGCTCAATCGTTGCTTGGTGACTTCAAACGAAAGACGCAAATATTCAAGGCGCAGTATGAAGCACAACCGATGCGAATTGGAGCTTTGCATGTTGTTTCTGAAAGGCTGGTATTGCCGCTTGTCCAAAAGTTTCTGAACCATTTTCCAGACGTCAAAGCCGAACTCATCGCAGATTTGATAGAACCAGACTTCCGAACCGGCAATCTTGATATCATGATTTGGCATGGTGAGACGCCTCCTGACGAGTTCGTCACAATGCGCGTTCTGTCCGAAAGGCTGACGCCAGTTTGCTCACCCGAATTGCTGCGCGAATACCCCGATGGGATGACACTTGATGACCTTCTTAGTGTGCCAGCACTGTATGATCTCTACTGGGACGAGGACTGGAACTATTGGCTGTCAGAAGTTGATGGCCCTGAGCTTAAGAATTCTCTCGGTTTTTCGTTGTATTCCGCATTGATACAAACCGCCATCGACGGGGGCGGAGTCGCGATCGGTCATACAGGTTTGTTGGACAAAGAGATTTCTTCTGGGCGGTTAGTAAAACCCTTCGAGCAGGAGATAGTGGCTCCGAAAAGCTACTTTGTCCTAACCTCCGAAGAAAACCTCAATAAACCGAATGTACGAGTTTTTTGGGATTGGATTAGAGCGGAAAAGGAGAAAGTTTCTAAGCAATGAGGTGGGGTGGTGATCCAACTGTTCAGACCCAACTTCTACCGCCCTGATATGAGCATGTTAAACTAATCGACTTGAGCATAGGCTACGCTGTGTCTGTGTGCAATTCGTCCAGGAGGAGCGATAGCACCTTGTCAAAGGCAGGCGACCTGCGAAATGATGAAGTGTACCTGGCTACAAGTTTCCGAGGAAGCTTCAGTGAGCCTTCGAAAGGGCGAACGAGGGCTCCACTTTCCAAGAGTTCGCGCACCAGCAATTCGTGCGCCATCAATACTCCCCCGCCATGGCGGGTTTCCTCCAAGGCTACGGAAAATAGAGAATGGGTCGTTCCTGATTGAACCACGGAGTTGCCATCCGGCTGGCTGTTCAACCAAAATTGCCAATCATCTGTCCAGGATTCGTCAATCAAAAGGGTCTCATTCGAAAGATCAGTGATTGAATTCAGGCGTGCCGCAACCGCAGGAGCGCATACGGGAAAAATGATATCTTCCGAGATTGGAACTTCGTTTTCTCTCAACACCGTGCCGCTATAAAAGAGTGTCAAATCAAACGGCTCTCGCGCGAGGTTTGGTGGGGCTTCAAGTGCAACCACCGAAACGGAAATCTCCGGAGCGACAAGGCGTAGTTTCCCGAGCCGAGGAGCCAACCAAAGTTGCGCAACCGATGGCAGGGCGGCAACTTTGACTTTCAGCGGTTGTGCAGTTGCACGCAACTCTTGCACGACGTCGCCAAGCTGATCGAATGCTTTGCTAAATCCGGGTAAGAGTTTTTCTGCCAAAGGCGTGAGAGTTATGCCTCGCGCGTTCCTGACAAACAACTGAGCCCCGGCCCAAGCCTCGAGCGATTTGACGTGCTGAGTGATTGCACCTGGAGTAACGGATAGCTCGTCTGCAGCCGCAGCAAAGCTCCTCAATCGGGCAGCGGCTTCAAATGCGCGCAGGGCATTCAGGTGCGGTCCTTTTGGGCGGCGGGGAGAAAGTGACATTGGTTTAGCCTTAGTTTTTCTGCGCCAAAAAAATAGCAATACTGATTTGCTTTGGCCAGACAAACTGCGGATTTTTAATCCATCGAAACCCCTCTGGAGGAAATCCAATGTCGCAACATTTTTCGACCCCCATCGTGGTGACCGATCCTGTTGTTGCAGAAGCGCTGATTAACGAAAAACAGCGTCAGCAAGATCAGATCGAACTGATCGCTTCAGAAAACATCGTCAGCCGTGCGGTTCTGGATGTCCTCGGACACGAGATGACCAACAAGACACTGGAAGGCTATCCCGGTAACCGCTTCCATGGCGGTGGACAGTTTGTCGACATCGTCGAGCAGGCTGCAATTGATCGTGCGAAAGAGCTGTTCGGCTGTGACTATGCCAACGTTCAACCGCATTCGGGTAGCCAGGCCAATCTGGCGGTCTTCTTCTTGCTGCTCAAGCCAGGCGACAAGGTTCTGTCGCTGGATCTGGCGGCCGGTGGCCACCTGAGCCATGGACTGAAAGCCAACCTGTCCGGACGCTGGTTCGAGCCGCACCACTATGGAGTTGATGCTGAATCCGAAGTCATCGACTACGACGCGCTTGAGGATCTGGCAAACGAAATCCAGCCCAAACTGCTCATCACTGGTGGTTCCGCCTACCCACGTGAGATCGACTTTGAACGCATGGGTCAGATCGCCAAAAATGTAGGCGCCTTTTTCCATGTGGATATGGCGCACATTGCAGGCCTCGTCGCAGCAGGTGTGCACCCGTCGCCTTTCCCTCACGCCGACATCGTTACCTGTACAACCACCAAAACACTGCGTGGTCCCCGCGGCGGCCTGATCCTCACCAATAACGAGGAGTGGTTCAAAAAGCTGCAATCGGCCGTATTCCCGGGTGTTCAGGGTTCGATTCACAGCCAGGTACTCGCAGCGAAAGCGGTTTGCCTCGCCGAAGCGCTGACTGATGAGTTCAAAGAATACGGCGCCCAGGTCAAAGCCAATGCGGCCAAACTTGCAGAAACGCTGCAGGGTCGCGGGTTACGCATTGTGTCCGGTGGTACCGATACTCATTTGGTGCTGGTTGATCTCAGCCCGAAAGGCATCACCGGCAAACGTGCTGAAGTTGTTCTGGAAAAGGCCAACATTACTGCAAACAAGAACGCAATTCCAAATGACAGCCCGCGTCCGCCCGAATGGGTTGGATTGCGGTTGGGAGTGAGCGCTGCCACCACTCGCGGCATGAAAGAAACCGAGTTTGAAGAACTTGGCAACTTGATTGCAAACCTCATTGAGGCAGAAGCCGCCGGCGTAACCGATGGGACAGTCTCGCGCTGCAAAGCCGCCGTTGCGGACTTGTGCGCGGCCTTTCCCGCTTACGCCAGCTAATACACTCCCAGGTGGTCTGAAATCCGGACCACAGACCTGCCCCGTCGCATACTCCCTTGCGACGGGGCAATTCCTTCAATCTCTAATGGTGCGATACTTCGGGGCCTAATTCGTCATGGAACATAGCTTGAAAGCCCGACTTCTATCAGGAGACCCGGTGCTGTGGATCAATTCCAACAGAATATCGGTTCAGGACGTTTCAAACGACGTTGCTCATCCCCAAAAGGTGGCGGAAGCGGTCGCCAATTGGGAAAAATTTGCCCCGTTGCTTGAAAACTGCTTTCCGGAGTTGAAAACCAGCAGGGGCATTTTGGCATCTGATTTGGTAGAGTTAACGGCACAAGATTGCGAATTCGGGTTCTCGCAAGGTCGGTATTTTCTCAAAACTGACAACAACTTGCCTGTGGCAGGTTCGATAAAGGCTCGAGGCGGAATCTATGAGGTATGTCAGTACGCTTTGTCGCTGGCACTCAAGCTGAATTTGATGTCGCCCTGTGATCCGATCGAGCATCTCGCTAATGACTCCATCAAGTCCGTTTTCGGAAAATACACTATTGCTGTTGGCTCGACCGGAAACCTTGGACTTAGCATTGGTGTCGTCGCGCGCGCGCTTGGGTTTCGTGCCGTTGTTCACATGTCTTCGGATGCGAAACCATGGAAGGTTGAGCGGCTGCGGAACTATGATGTGCAGGTTGTACAGCACAAAGCCGACTATGGCACCGCGGTTTCCGCAGCCCGCGCCGAAGCGGACAATGACCCCAATACTTATTTTGTTGATGATGAAAGATCCGAACTACTCTTCTACGGCTACTCAGCCGCAGCGTCAGAGCTGCGTAAACAGTTAGAGAGTAAAGGTATTAGGATAGATCGAAACACGCCTTTGTTTCTCTATCTTCCTTGCGGGATCGGAGGGGCGCCAGGCGGAATAGCCTACGGGATCGCGCAGGAATTTGGTTTACACGCGCACAGCTTTTTCGTCGAACCTGCTCAGTCCCCTTGCGCTTTGGTTCAACTGGCGTCGGGTTTAGAAAGACCTGTATCCGTCTACGACATCGGCCTGACAAACAAGACCGAAGCTGATGGAATGGCTGTCGCCGAAGTAAGCCGGTTTGTTGCGCACGTTATGCAGCCGTTGCTGAGTGGTGTTTACACGGTGCGCGATAGTGACCTTTTCCGCTGGTTGAGGGTTGCGTGGGAAAAAACCGGGCAAAAACTGGAACCATCTGCTGCAGCTGGTCTCGGCGGCCCCGCAATCGTTCTGGGCTCTGATGAAGGTCAGAAATACCTGAAAGAAAACTGTTTAAGCCCTGTGATGTGTAACGCAGTTCACGTGATTTGGGCGACTGGCGGCAGCTTGGTGCCGGACCAGGAATTCTCCAAGTTTCTACACAAGGCAGATACGCCTCCGGAAAACTCTCTCAACGATCCCTGAGCCAAACACCTATCCGAGGTACGCTATGTTGCATCAGACCGAGATCATTGCCGACCCAAATGATTTTTGGGGAGAGCACAGCGGCAGCGCCAAAGACGTGGTCTTTGTCGTTCAGGACTGCAACTCCATGTATGCCGTGGCAGCATGTTTGGAGCTTCTTAAACTCACAAATAGGTTTGCATCAGAAAAGAAGTACCGAATAGAAGTTGTTCGCAGTGTGGAAAGTGCGTTTTCCTTGCGTTCCAACCTGTCAACGCGAACAGTCATTTTGTTTGGCGGTCTAAGCAAACCCTGGCTGCCAAGTGAAATCGGCACACGATTATTGAGAACACACTTACCTTGCACAGATCGCATCGGGCTCGTTGGAGGTGCGGTTTTGCTTGCGGCTCAAGTGCCTTTCCTTCGAAACTACAGCTTCTGTATCCACACCAAATTTTTTGAGGCGGCTGATGAAGAGGCAATACAGATAGCGCCGGAAGATGTGCCAGCCTTCCGCCATGGCAAGGTGCATTCCGCGACCGGTGAACTTGCGGCGTTGCACATGATCGGGTCTATGGTCGCTGATGACTGCGGTGAGTTTCTCGCGCAGCAAGTTCTGAGCCACATTGGCCTGACTTTTTCTTCCTCCGCGAACCGATCTGAGGCCGAGAACCATTACCTTCGACTTGCGAAAGGAAATTCAACTCTTTGTCGCGCTATAGCGATGATGAAACAAAACGTGGAAGATCCGCTTTGTCTTGATGGGCTTTCGAAGTCATTGGAGGCGTCGCCGCGTCAAGTGCAACGCAAGTTTCAAAGGTTTTTTGGGGAAACGCCGACATCCGTCTACCTGAACATACGTTTGGAACGCGCCTACCACCTCCTGAAGTTCACAGATTTGTCGATCGACGAAGTATCGATCGCAACTGGTTTCACGTCGCGGTCAAGCTTCAACCTGAGGTTTCGGAGAAGGTATGAAACAACACCTATTCGCTGCAGGGCGAGCAGATACCAATAACGGGTTTCTTTTAGCCAATGGAATATCGCTCTCAGCAACCAGAAGACACTCACTCACTAAATCACGGAACAGGAAATGATTGAACGTTTTGAAACCGGCCAACGCATGAGCAAAGTCGTAAAGCACAACGGGGTGCTATATCTCTGCGGTCAGGTCGGAAGCGGTGACACGGTGGCAGAGCAGACAAAAGATTGTCTGTCCCGCGTTGACGCTCTTCTTGAAAAATACGGCTCGTCCCGCAAGCACATGCTGCAAGCCATTGTCTGGTTATCTGACATGGCCGACTTCAAAGAAATGAATGATGTATGGGATGCGTGGGTTCCAGAGGGTCATGCGCCGGCTCGGGCTTGCGGCGAGGCCAAACTTGCACGTCCGCAGCTCCGCGTCGAAGTGATCGTCACTGCTGTTGAAGCAGAGTAGTTCAGCCAATTCAGGTCAGTGAAAGCTTAAGCGAATGAAAGTCATCGTACTCGGTGCGGGTGTCATCGGCGTCACCACAGCGTATTATCTGGCGAAACAAGGCGTCGATGTCACCGTCGTTGACCGACAGCGGGAAGCGGGGCTTGAGACAAGCTTTGCGAATGCTGGAGAGCTTTCATACGGAATGTCATCTCCATGGGCTGCGCCGGGAATTCCTAAAAAGGCTTTGAAATGGTTGCTCATGCGGCACCGACCTTTGACAATCTGGCCTTTGCCCAGCCCGTCTATGTGGGCATGGGGATTGCAGATGCTGCGCAATTGCAACGAAGAATCCTATCGCATCAACAAAAGCCGCATGGTGCGGGTGTCGAGCTATAGCAGAGACGCGCTGACGGATCTGTTGAAAGACGTTCCAATCGATTTCGACCAGCGAAACCTTGGAACACTGCAACTGTTCCGGACCGAAAAACAGCTTGAGGCGTCAAAGGTTGATCAGGACGTTCTTCGCGAATTTGACTCACCATTTGAAGTTCTGGATCGCGATGCCTGTATCGCCGCAGAACCGGGCTTGGCCAATGTCGCGGAGAAATTTGTCGGTGGTCTGCAGTTAACATCCGACCGCACCGGCGATTGCCGGAAATTCACCGCAGCCCTTGCGGCCGAAGCCGAGAAAATGGGTGCCAAGTTTCGGTACAATGAAACCATCATGGGCTTCGAAACCCGAAACGATCAGATTTCATCCGTTCTGACCGAGAAGGACTCGTTTGAGGGTGATGGATTTGTCTGCTGCCTCGGCCCCTATTCCGCCGTCTTGCTGAAAGAACTGGACATTCATCTGCCGATCTATCCGGTGAAGGGCTATTCCATAACTCTGCCAGTGAAAGACCCGGTCGCAGCGCCGCAATCCACCATCATGGATGAGACCTATAAGGTCGCGTTGACACGGCTTGGCGACCGCATTCGCGTTGCTGGTCAGGCGGAAATCATCGGGTTCAACAAAAAGCTGGGCAAACACGCGACCGATGCGGTGCGCTATGTCGTCAATGATCTTTTCCCCGATGGCGGCGATCAGACAAAAATTGAAAATTGGACCGGGCTGCGTCCAATGACTCCGGACGGAACACCCGTATTGGGGCGCACTGAGTTCAAAAACCTTTTTCTGAACACTGGGCACGGAACTCTTGGATGGACAATGGCCTGTGGATCAAGTCGCGCGGTTGCGGACTTGGTCGTTGAACGCCAGCCTGACATTTCGTTCGAAGGGCTCGAGGCAAACCGATATGCATGAAATTGTCCTGAACTTTTTCCCCAGAGCTTCATCAGGCAACGGCAGTTGAAGATGGAAAGGAAACGACGGCTGCTTGGAGTTTTGGTTGTTGCAGTCAGTGTCGCAGCAGCCAATTACTTCTACTACCGAGACAATTACCCGACCGCATTCTTTTGCAAGTTTGGCCATTTAGCAGGCCTGCTGTTTGAGAAGGGGGAGTGCGAAAGGCACTCACCGTCTCGCTGAATTGAAACCGGATCCAGTGTTTCCGCAACCTTGAGATCTGTCGACCAATTGCAGCGTAAATTTCGACTGCCGCTCAACTTGAACGCCTATAAATCAGCGATCGGGTAACAGTGCCTAACTTACGAAACGTAACCAACAGCGATCCGCGGTGTCTTGGTGCTGCTATTCGTCGTCAGGCATTTTATTCTGAAGTTGCGTCAGCTGCGAGACGCTGATTATACGAAAACTTGACTGAAAAAGCCGTTCACTTCGGCGCTCTTAAATCCATTCAAAGACAAAACCGTTCTTAGATAAATCTCGGTCGCTTGCACCATTTCTTCCAGCTCAACATATTCATCCGTACTGTGCGCCTGTGCCAGATCCCCTGGGCCACAGATGACACAAGGAAACCCAAGGTTGGGTGCGTCGGTGCCACCAGGAAACGCGGTGATCTCGGGGTCGGTTTTAAGTGTTGCCTTGGCTGCGCCCGAAATTGCCTCGACGAGAGGTGAGGTCAATGGCACATCCAGCGCTCGGGCCAGCAGGGTTGGACCGATAACTTCGGCCTGGAAATCTGGAATAGTCTTGCTCAACTCGGCCAAACGGGCACGATAATCGTCCAGAATGTCGTCGATGTCCTCGCCGGGCAGGAAGCGGCGATCCACTTCCATTTCGCACTGATCCGGAATTCCAGAGGCAAAAGTCCCACCACGGACGACATTCATCGAAAACCGTCCGGTGCCGCACAAAGGATGAGACGGTCCTCTTTCCTGAAGCTCTGCGTTTAACCCCGACAGGTGTTGAATGACCGCACCCATATGTTCGACAGCATTGACACCTTTCTCTGGCCGCGACGAATGTGTGGCCACACCACTGGTGAAAATTTTGGCGCATAGCTGGCCTTTATGTGTCGGACAAATCGCCAACTTTGACGGCTCTCCGATAATCCCAAAGTCCGCGCTGGGGCCGTTTTTTCCCATCTCGGCAGAGCCGGTCAGCAAATGCTCTTCATCGACAATCCCCGCGATAATCAAATCACCCGGCAAGGTGATGTCGTTCTCGCGAAGCATACGGACGACTTCGAGATAGCAGGCAAATGCAGCTTTCATATCGCAGGATCCGCGGCCTTTGATCCTGCCATCTTTCAGCTCTGCGTCAAACGCCGCCTCGTAACCTTCCATTCCGACCGTGTCCATGTGAGCGGCAAGCATGATGGTCGGTCCGTCATCGGTTCCCTTTAGTCGGCCCCAAACATTTGGCCGTCCAGGTGCAACTTGGCGCCACCCTGTTTCCATGCCCAGAGTTCGGAATCTGGACAGCAAATCATCCGACATCTCCTGTTCGCGGAAACCTTCCTTGGTGGTTTCATCAAATGGATTCACACTCCGAATTTTGACCAGTTCAATAAGTGTCCGTGCGAGACGATCTCTGTCAGGAGTCATAGTGTCCTCAGATTGCGGCGCGTGTCTTTCCAACACGCGGGTTGATACGACTGCCATCGGCAAGAGCTATGACCATCATGATCTCGTCAGGGCGAGGGCTGTCAGGGACAGACACGCTGATTGTATCAAAATGATCGAATGACCAGGCATCATCCTTGTGGCCAAGCGGTACATCCAATACTGTACCAGCCGCGGCGACCTTTGCCGATGACGGGATCAGCGCGGCACCTCCGCCAATAGGATCGCGCATGGCCTTTCCCAGCTTTGGGTGCAACATGGCGTGACCATGCTCGATATCACCATTCACGCCTACGATAGCAGCCTTGCCGTAAGATACTGCGGCCCGCGGCAGGTGGGGCAGGGCGGCCTGAACCAACCTTTCCCCAAGCAAGCCCCCGAACTCGAAGAGTTGGCTTAGATCATCCTGGAACGTGCCGGCGAAAGGGTTTGAGATCACACCCGCTGCCGCTACGCGCGTGACTTCGTCTGCATTAGGTTTCCCAGCTTCAGAGACTACGGTTTCCGCGTAAACAGCCAGCTTGCGAATTTCCATCACATCCCCTCCCATGAGCACATCAATAGATGCCGTACACTTCTTCTTCACCCTTCGCCTTAAGCTCACCGGATTTTACGGCTTCGACCACTTCACGAAGATCTTTCAAGAAGTCATCAGCGATTTCGTGGTGATGGCAAGACAGCATCAGCAGAATGGCATCCGGTTTGCTACCGATGTTGATCGCCCAACCGCGATCCATCAGCCCATCCGCAATGGCAAGAATGTTCAGCCCGTCCGCCTTGAAAGCAAAGTGCGGTCCCTGCGGTGTTCCCAGGATCTCCAGTTCTTCGATGGCATTGATCCCGTTACAGAACGCCTCACGGCCTTTGATAACGTCACCGGTCACGCGCAGGAAACCCTCGCGGCCAAGATAGTTGAACACGGCCCAGGCCGAAGCAATCGGACCCGAATTGCGCGAGCCAGCGGTGTTCTTCGAATAGTAATCGCCTGCATTCCAATTCGCGACCTCGAAACCCTGCCAGTTGATCAATTCCGCATCACGCAGAACCAGGATCGAACACCCGCGATAGCTGTACCCGTATTTGTGGAAGTCGGCCGACATCGAGGTCACACCGGGTACAGAGAAGTCAAAGTTCGGGACGTCGTAACCCAAGTCTGTTGCGAACGGCAGCATGAAGCCACCGATACATGCGTCGACATGCATCCACAAATCGTGTTCCTGGGCGATTGCCGCGATCTCTTCAATCGGGTCAACAACGCCCAGAGGGAATGGCGGGCAGGAACCCACCAACATGATCGTGTTTTTATTGATGGCCGCTTTCATGCCGGCCACGTCAGCCCTGTAGTCGGGGCTTTTGTCCATCTGGATGACCTCGATCCCAAGGAAATGGCTTAGCTTGTTAAAGACGGCATAGGCCGACTGCGGCACGATGATATTGGGTTCCGCAATCCCTTTAAGCTCACGCGCACGGTCGCGCGCAGTTTTAAGAGCCAAAATGATGGATTCCGATCCACCTGTCGTGATAGTTGCCGCTGCATTTTCAGGGGCATGAAACAGCTCTTTCACCATCTCAATCACTTCGGTTTCGTATTTCCGAACAGATGGATGCAACCCAGTCTGGTGAACGACGTTGTCGCCGATATGTTTCACGAAAGCGTCTTTGGCAACTTCCGCCACATCACTTCCGCCATAGTAGGAGGCCGTCAGGTTTTTGAGAGAGAACCAATCCCAATCTCCAACCCGCGCCGCGTCCATCGCGTCGAGGATATCCTTGGCAGGCTTGCCAATTTGCGGGAAACCAATTTGATTACGGTGCTGAGACATGCGCTGCCCTCTTGATGATGTATCCATGAGTGGCTCTATTTGGTTGGTAGTCGCCAGAATCGTCAAACCGGAAGATTTTGGCCTTGGCCAAATTTATTTTCAGCTTGGAAACCGCCTTTGTTCTCCATCGCCGATTAGTGGATATGCATCATGTTGGCCATCTTACTTCGAGCAGAAAACGACGTGTGGTTAACGGCAATCGTCCCGACTTAATACTTAGTTTTAAGTTCATTTGAGCCACCAGTTGACTCTAACTTGTGCTTCTCATCAGCTATTCCCTCGGTACTCTCACGGCACCAATTAGCCGCTCTGCAGTCTTTATCTTGCAGCAGTTTATCGATGCGTTGCTCAAGTTCTTCGGCTGGAGCGAACTCATTTATGAGAGCGATCAGATCAGAACGGTTTAGTTTCTTTAGCTTGTTGTCCTGTATGTCGCTGACTTGGCAATGTGTATTCCCAAACGCGGATGTAGACACCCTGGACGTGTCACGGTTTGATGCCGCTCCTTTGATAGCATTTATTGCAGCAAAGGAGATGAACTATGGGACTGAAACGGACCGACGAGTTCCGCGCTAATGCGGTGCGGATCGCGCTGACCAGCGGACTGACACGCAAGTAGGTGGCATCTGATCTGGGTGTTGGCCCGTCGACTCTGAACAAATGGATGCTGGCGCACCGCGACACGGATGTTGTCTCTGATATGGATCTTGACCTTGCTCGTGAGAATGAGCGGCTTCGACGAGAGAACCGCATTCTCAAGGAGGAGAGGGAGACCCTAAAAAAGGCAACGCAGTTCTTCGCGAGCCTAAAGCCATGAGGTTCAGGTTCATCGAAGAACACCGTGGCGCCTTTTGCGCCAAGAGGATGTGTGATGTGCTGGACGTCAGTGCTCGCGGCCTGCGTGCCCATCGCAGCGCCCGGTCAGCCGATGACAACGACCCGAAAGGCGCTCGCGTCGCATTCACACGCCCACTTTCTGCGCCAGCAACACGTTGTTTTTCCACAGAATCAGCCCAAAACAGACACTCATTCGCACTTTAGGTGCTGTGGAACTGGAACGACGGCTCTGAGGCGCAAAGCCTTGTTGAGTATGAAGTACTTTTTTACCAATTCGCTATGACGACTGCCCAAAATACGCTGATACCAAAGCTTGATTGTCTAGCAATGTACAATGGTAGCTCGCTTTAAAAGTCACGCGAGCGCAGTGGGTCGTAGTCCTTGGTGTTCTGACAAGAGGAGTCTTATCAGTTTGTTGGGCCTGTACACTCGTCAACCCATCGGTCGTCCTCAGCGTAGCCCAAAGTTTTCAACTGCTTGCCAAACAATTCCGCGTAAGTCTCTGCAACCGCGCGAGGTAGTTTGCTTTTCCATTGGTTTGGAGCGCCAGATTTAATGTGCCGGCCAACACTGTTTTTTGAACCGGAAGGCATGTCTTTTGACAGCGCACCAAAGAGGCTGTTGTTCCAATATGCAGCCATCACAACTTCTTTCTCTTCTTTTTTGAAGCCTAGAAAGTCTGCAGCGTCGGAAAAAATAGCCATGTCAGTGTCGTTTATCATTTCCTCATATCTCAGTTCACGCCAGTTTGGCAGATTGTAATCCCAGTCTGTCATCTGATTCAGCGTTTCAAGATGCATGTGGTTCATCTCAAAAAGAAGCTGGCTGGGCCAGTCTTTGCATTCGTTTAAGCAGGCGTGATAGGTCTTTCCATCAAACTTTTTATTTGGCTTGTAAAGCCACGCTTCTCGCCATTGCGGAGCGTTCAAATGGTAACGCGCCCCGGAAATGAGAACATCTCGCGGATCTCGGATCATATGGATACCGCGAAGATCAGAGCGTGACTTGAGCTCTTCACTGAAAGTGGAGTGCCAAGACACTAGAACGCTACGCTCAGAGGGGGGAATTTTTTTCTCGCCACGAGGTTTTCGGATCTGAAATCTCGGGAAATCGAGAGTACGTGTTACCTCCATAAAAACGCGTTTAAGCCAAATTGTCCCGGTTTTATGGTGTGTTCCAACTGCCACCAGCCTGGAATTATGAGGTGTGTGCATCAAGTCCCAAATTCTGTTTTGTCTCGTGTGCTAAAACTGAGGTTTTGCATTAGTGATTGCAACCTAAAAGCCAAGGCTGGGATATCGGAAAAAGTGAGTAGATTCAGTTTTTGTATTTGCAAAGCTCATTCGTCCCCACTTGCTGAGAGTTAAACCCCCAACAGTAGGGTAAAGGTCTGCTTCGTCCGCGACTCCGTCATTCCCGCAATAAATCTGAATGCCCGCTCCCGTCCAAACCGAGCAACTTCCTGCATCTAAATAAAGAAGCAACTGCAGGAGTTTGATTCATGAAGTACCTGTCTGCCCTCGGCGTTCTCGTCGGGGGTTTTCTTTTGCACCCACCGCCCAAGGCCGTCCTGACGACGATGCTCTGGGTGGTCGCTCGTTCTCATCCCGCTGTCTCGGCGCTGGTTCTGCTGGCGGTTCTCTGGACGTGGAAACACGGAGGCGACGATGGCTGAGCTGGAGCTGAACCCCGGCGACGTCGTGGTCGTCCGCGCCTTTGATGACGTCCCTGAGCATCACTTCCGCGTGGAAGAGGTGTTCGAAGACTGCGTGACCGGCTTCGCTGTCACCGGTCCACTGGCTGGTGAATACGGCGAACCGGCACTTGAGATGATCCTGCGGATCGTCTCAACCAACTGAACCCATCCCACATTCCAACACTGAAAGGAGGAGATGATGTCTGCTCACGTTCGCTATGCTTATCTGAAGGGCCATACGTGGCTGTTCAGACGCAACTATCCCGTTGACGTGGCTCTAGCGCTGGGCGCTCAGGCGTTGAAGCAGAGCCTCAAGACCAGTGACCGTAACACCGCCCGCGTCCGTGCCGCTGAAGTCAATGCCCGGTTCGAGACACTGGTGGAACAGGTGCGTTCCCAAGCAGAGGAGACACTGTCTGCACCGGAGACCAATGCTGACGTTCCCGATTGGGTTGACCAACCGGAGTCGTCTCTCGTCCGTCTCCGGGCCACTCTGGAGGACTCTGGATGTAATCTGGAGCGGTCTAAGTTCACCAGACCAGCAGCGCCGGTAAAGGTATCGGTTCGTGACTTGAGCCGGGCCTATCTGAACAAGCGCAGTAACGAACTACGACCCAGCTGATTTAAATCGGTCCGATACTCTGTTGGATTATTCACTAGTCGATATGGTGACCAGCCGGTTTGCAGCCTGACCAGAGCGGACGGGCGAGAGTTTCTGACGGCAATTGCCCAACTGTCCCCAATGATCGGCAAGTCGGAGCGGACGCGTGGTCTGACCCTGGACCAGTTAGTCGCGTACTCGTCTCGGGGGTCGGTGACCATAACAGCCAGAACCCAGCGGCGTATCTGGTCTCAGGTCAATCACTTCCTCGACTGGGTGGTCTACGAAGGACATCTGGAGGTCAATCCATTCAGGACTGTTCTCTTTGATCGCAAGGTACGTCCTCAACCCTATGCCGTCCCGACTGACGATGAAGTCGTGCGACTGCTGGGAGCCAAAGACCGAGACCTGCATCCGGTTCTGCTGACCTGCCTGTTGACAGGAATGCGAGCGGGGGAAGCATTTGGGCTGCTCCGGGAAGACCTCGTGAACAAGGGCAACCTTGGCTGCTTCGTTCATGTTCAACCTAACCAACTGAGACTGCTGAAGACCGACGCAGCGGAGAGACTAGTCCCGGTTCACCCGGTGCTGGATGAGACGTTCCGGCAGATGCCTAGCCATGGTCCTCTGTTTCCTGATCTGACCGTGGCGCATGTCACCAAGGGGTTCGCGAGACTACGACGACGGTTGGGTCTGGAGCGACAGGGATTGGTGTTTCATTCGACCCGCAAGTGGTTTGTGACCCAGTGCGAGCGAACAGGTGTCCCTGAGCACTTCACGGCTTCTCTGGTCGGCCACCAATCGGCACGGTCTGAGAACGGGATCACCTACGGCATCTACTCGGCGGGCATTAGTGATGAGCAGCGTCGGTCCATCGTTGACCAGATAAGACTCCCGGCATGAGCTTCCCGGACATTGATGCCTTCGAGGAACGGGCTGCTATCGCCGAATACGATGGCGGGTGCACCCGTAAGGCAGCGGAAGATCTGGCTGCTCGTGCTCAGGGGTTTCGTGACGCTGAAGCCTACTGGCAGTGGTTGGCGGACTATGTCGTCAACCGTAGACCACCCTCATAGACAGAACCCTCGGCGGCCCTTAGCGGGTTGCCGAGGGTACTAACTTTGATTTCTTTTCCCAAAGCAGACGTTGTTTGGAGGCAATTGAATGATTGTTCTGGCGGGACGAAGTTGCCCTTCGGTTTCTTTCCAAGCCTGCGCATGATAATCTTTGATGATTGCACTTTGCTCGGAGGAGGATGACCTCTGAAACGCAGGCTGACCGCCATACTAGCAGCCGATCTGGTTGGGTATTCCTTGCTTATGAACTCGGATCAAAGCGGAACGCTCAACGCGTTACGAGAGCTTCGATCCGGGCTTTTTGACCCTTGTGTAGTCGCGCATCGCGGTAATGTAGTGAAATGCATGGGGGATGGTTGGATTGTCGAGTTTCCATCAGTCTCTGACGCTGTGATCTGTGCTATCGCTATTCAGAACTCTTTGGCCAGCCAGAATACACTGAAGCTGAGAATTGGGATACACACCGGTGAAGTCGTTTTCGAGGAGGATGATGTCTTTGGCAATGGTATTAACATCGCCGCACGTTTGGAAGCGCTTGCCGAACCCGGGCAGGTTCTTATCTCCGGCTCGGCCTATGAATGCCTGGACAGAAAAACGGCTTGCGCGTTCCAGGGCGGCGAAAACCGTGAGCTAAAGAACATTGATCGACCGGTGCCGGTCTGGTGGTGGGGGGACGCAGAATCTGTAGATGCGCACGATGATTCTGAACCGCCTGTGTCCTCTGATGGAACTGCAATCGCCGTATTGCCGTTTGACAACATATCAGACGACCCCCAACAGGAATATTTTTCGGATGGGTTGTCCGAAGACATAATTACGGCACTGTCGAAACACCACTGGCTCGAGGTCGTCGCGCGCAACACGACCTTTGCTTACAAGGGAAAATCCCCGAATGTTCGGCAGCTCGCCGATGACTTGGACGCCGACTACGTTGTCGAAGGCTCGGTCAGGAAAGCGGGGGCGCGCATTCGGGTCACGGTTCAGCTGATTGACGCATCGACTGGCAACCACGTGTGGGCGGAAAAATATGACCGTCAGTTGGAAGACATCTTCGATGTTCAGGACGAGATCACGGAAACAATTGTTGGCAGACTAGAGCCCGAAGTCGGAAACGCGATCCGGCGCAAGGTAGAAGATACGCCGCGCCGAAACCCCCATGCCTGGGACTGCTATCATCTTGGGCTTGCGCACTTTTACAAGTTTACGGCCGAAAGCAACCGTGAAGCTCAGAGGTTGTTTCTCCAAAGCCGCGAATTGGACCCTAGTTTTCCCGAGGCGCATGCCTGGTGGGCCTATGCCACGATTCTCGGGATGGTGTATTGGGACACCGAACCGGATCCTGCCCTTTTGGACGAAGCGCTGGCCGCCACCCGCACCGCCGTTTCAATGGATAACCAGAATGCGCTGCTCTACATGCTGATGGGCAGGGTTCAGCTGGCACGGCGGGAATACCGCAACGCGCTGGCCGAGAATAAAACCGCAATCAAACTGAACCCGACGCTGGCCCCGGCCTATTGCGGATTGGGAGACTCACTTTCCTATGAGGGACGATACGAAGAGGCGATTGCCAATTTCGAGAAAGCCGTGGAGATGAGCCCCAACCATCCGCAGCTCTGGGCCTTTCTGAGCTATGGCGCGCTGACTCTACTTTTCGATCACCAGTTCGAGAAGGCTCTGGATTGGGCAGAGCGGGCTCGCGATGTGCCAAATTGCCAATACTGGGCTACCGCGCATGCAGTGGTGGCGCTTGCCAATCTCGGCCGGGCCAGCGATCTGGCAAAGATGGTGCATAACCTAATGGTGGAAGAGCCGAAATTCACGCGGTCATTCGCAAAAAAGAAGCTGTTTTATCTGAAGCGGGACGATCAAATGGAACTTTACCTTGCAGGGCTCGCAAAGGCAGGTATCCCGGCCTGATATTTCCAATGGTCGGCCTTGCTTTGCCGGTTGTCTTGAATGCTTGTGTCGGGTCAATCCGAATGACCGCAAAGGGCTCGAAACAGACGTTCTCTGCACGCCGGATCAATGGTTGTTATCTGCGAGATTGAAGTGATGGTTCGTTTGTTCCGCAGATAAGGGACCCACTCAACCAGAGATCGCGTCTCATAACACCCTTTCAGTGATGTTGTCGGTTCGTTACGACGCTGACAATCATCCGTTGGTTGCGAAAACCTACTATTCGAGATCCGGATCGGCGAAGACACTACCGGACGAAAACTGCAGTTAATGCTCTCTACCCGGATGTTCGCTTTATGCGCTTTGAAACTGCAGCGAAAAAGACCTTTGGCGGATTCCGGGCATTCGCTACTTGTGCGAACTTCGCGGCCTTCGACACGAAAAGAGTAGCTCGCACCGAACTTTTGCGTTCGATGCCAGTGGATCAGATGTAGGCCTCTTAATCAGAGACAATAAAGGGCGCGCGCATGATCGCTCGTTATTCAGACAATGATGCAAGCTACACACCTGAAACTAGTGGGGCGAACCCTGATGCTCTTTCAATTCTTTCGTAAATCTTTGCAAACCCGGAATGTCTTTTGATGCAGAGAATGAGATCATTCGGACCGGCCAACTGAGGTTTGAAGTTAAAGGCACGGTGGAGACTTCGTCTACCTGCGATGTGCCCAAAATATCTTTGTCGACGATTGCGCGGCCGGCGCCCTGGGCGACCATGCGCACCAAAGCGGATTGTGTCTGGACTTCGGCTCTGACCTGAAACGAAACCTCGTAGCTGTCGAACATTACCTCCACTGCGCGGCGGAACGGGCTTCGAGGCGTCAGCATGATTTGAGGAGCCTCCGCGAGTTCGGCAGCCGAAACTCCGCGCGCCGCGGCCAGCGGATCATCGCGGGGAACTATCACCACGGGTTGCAGGTCGGCCAGCCGGGTACATGCCAGGTTTGGGTCACCGGGGTCAGATGATACAATTGCGCAATCCACCCGTCCTTCGCGCAACGCGGCCATTCCGGCCTTCTCGTCCAGGACATCAACATCCACCCTTAGGGCGGAGAGTTCCGTCATGAGTTTTCCGGCTGCAACCGCAACGCGGGTATCAGCCACCGCCGGAACCGTCGCCACACGCAAATGTCCTCCGGTACCAGAGGCGATTTGTATCGCGGCCTCCCGGATACGTTCCAAACCCTGATAATGCTTTTGAACCGCCTGTTGCAGACCATGTGCTGCAGAGGTTGGCTCGAACTTACGTCCCGATCGATCGAACAGAGGAACGCCCAATTCTGCCTCAAGTTCAGCGACGACGCGGCTTATAGCGGGCTGAGATATGTGCAGTGCATCAGCCGCCTTTCGCGTGGACCGGTGTCGGTACGCCACCTGGAAAAGCTCAATCTGTCGGGCGGTAATACGCATAGGTAACGATAACATTGGCGTATCAATAAATGCAATAAGATGATTTTTCATTAAGGCCGACTGGCGTTACCGTTCCAAGTATGAACTGCGTAACAATGGATCGAAACGTGCCCGCTGACCTACTGATTTTGCTGCTTGCCATTGTGACAGGTGCCGCGATTCAGGTTGGGGTCGGGATTGGGTTCAGCATCGTCGCAGCGCCCGTGATGATGGTCTTGCTGGGGACGACCACGGCTGTTCCGGTTTTGCTCATGTTGAACACGCTCGTATCGCTTGTCGCG
>NZ_JBDZYG010000021.1:0-60322 GCF_040329455.1 Ruegeria sp. SCP11
TGTTCACAACACTGGCGGGCACGCTGGGCGAGGCCCGGGTGCGCCGGCTGAAGCTCAGCGAGGGGCGTTGGCTCGGCTATTATGGAATGCTGTTGAACGGTCGGTATCAGCCGATCATTCACACGAACATTGCAGAACCCATTGCCTTCAACATGCCGCAAGAGGATGTGCTGTTTCAGGGCAAGACCGGCAAACTGGTCACAGGCGACGATCAGGAACGCTCCATCCGTGTGTATTCCCTGAAGAATTACCCGATGGCTTCGTTCCCCGGCATTTTCGACGGGCTGGACCTGCCGGTTGATGTTGTGATTTCGCAATCCTTCCTGCCGATCAGCCGCGCCCAGGCGCAGGAAATGGAACGCCGCAAGTCGGGACAAATGCGCTCGGCAGGCGACAAAGCGAAGTCGCTTGAAGAGGATTTGTCCATTCTGGCGGACGGCATTGCCTCCGGCACCATGTCACTCGGCAAGCACCATCTGTCGATCTGCGTGTTCGGGACAGAAGAAGATCTGAAAACCGCCGAAAAGCACATCGTCGGTGAAATCCAGATTTCGGGCGGCACGGTCAAACGCGAAGCAATGTCGGCGCGGTCGGTGTACTTCGCGCAGCACCCCGGCAACTTCGCATTCCGTCCTCGTGAAGAACTGATCACGGACCAGAACTTTGCGGACATGGTTGCGTTCCACATGCGGCCAAAGGGTTTGGATGCGGAAAAGCTGCCCTGGCCGGGGCCATTGGCGACTTTCCCGACAACGCACGGGGACAGCTACGATGTTTCGCTGCACCTTCCCAAGACCAGCAAAGACGCTGAAAACCTGCCCTCCGGCCATACGATCGTTCTTGGACCGAACGGCTCGGGTAAAACTGTGATCGCGATGTTGCTGGCGACTATGGCGGTGGCACAGGGCGCGCGGATCATCGCTTTTGACAAAGACCGGGCGATGGAAGCTCCGATGCGGGCGCTCGGGGCGCAGTACACCCGCGTCCGAGTTGGCGAACCAACAGGCATGAACCCGTTTCAGACCGAGACGGATGAGGCTGGGCAAAGCTGGCTCGCCTATTGGGTCATTGCCCTGTTGAGCTATGACGAACCACTGACCACCGATCAGAAGGATGAAATCACAAGGGCTTGCCAAGCGAATGCCACTTTGCCGCCTGCGCTTCAGAACTTCGATTCACTGGTGGAACGGTTCAGAGCCTTTGACGATGACAAGAACCTGTACAAGCGTGCAAGTGAATGGGCTGGCGAAGGCCGCTTGTCCTGGATGTTTGGCGAGGGTGGCTCAGATCCGTTTGCTGCTGGCGACCGTCATCTTGTTTTCGACATTTCCGAGGTTCTGGATGACGAATTGGTGCGGTTGGCATGGATCAGCTACGTCATGCGCCAGATCGAGCGCCGGTGTGCCTCTAAGGTGCCCACTGTCTTTGTCATTGATGAAGCATGGGTGATTGCTGGCAATCCCTACGGCGCGGAAATCCTCAAGAACGCTTACACCACATATCGGAAGCTGAACGTCATGATGATGATGATGACGCAGATCCCCGATCACCTCCTGTCATCGGCGGCCAGTAAGTCGATCCTTGAAAACACGAGCACGCAGCTCTTGTTCCCATCCCGATCCGGCAATGAAGCCGACTACCGGGCCATCGGTTTGAACGATGCAGAGCTTGGCGCGCTGAGGGCGCACTTTGGCGACCGCGTAATGCTCATGAAGAAAGGTGATGAGAGTGTTTGGCTCGATGTCGATGTCGGCGCTCTCGGCCCGCTTCTCCGTGTTCTGAGCGGATCAGACAGAAAATCGTTCCCTGATCCTGACTGGCGAAAAAACCCCAACTTCTGGAAGGAAATCACATGAAAACCCGCCTTGTAATCGCCCTAGTCGTTCTGGCCGCTGTCTCGGCCTGCACCAGCACCTACTCGGGCTATCGCAGCAAATGCGCCTGCGACTTTGAGCGCATGACCCCCCCTGAAAACCTGGAGCTTGTCTGATGAATATTTCAAAGAAATTCCGCACAACCATTGCTGTTACAGTTCTGGCCGCCCTGCCCGTCATGGCGTCGGCCCAGGGTGTTCCGGTGGTGGACTCTGCATCCATTACGCAGGACGCCGCCAATTCGGCCAAAGAAATCGCTGAAATGGTCCGCCAGTACGAGCAACTACTGAAACAGTACGAGAAACTGGAACAGCAACGGGCACTGCTCGAAAACTCGTTCAAGACTATCACTGGCCTGACGGATCTGGATGAGTTCAACAGCCGCAGCTTTTTGAAACTGGCGACTGCTGCTGACACGCTCGGCTACGCATTGGATGCAGCGGAGGGCGGTATCTCCGGCCTGCCCGATGTCGCTGCGCAGGCAATGGAACGTCGATCCATCAACCTCGGCCTGAACGATGGCATCTTGTCCGAGTTCAGCGGATCGGATGTACAAGCTCGCCGCATCCTGTCTGAGCGTGGTGGTGCGGGCCTGATGGCGTCAGCGTTGGGTGAGAATGGCTATGACATGGCCGGTCAGCTCTCCGAAGATGCTGAAAAACTGCGCGGTGAAATCGGTCAGCAAGAAGATCTGAAGGATGCAATCGACTATAACACGGCGGTTCTCCTGAAACTCCTGCAAGTTGAAATTGAAATCTTGCGCGCAACCTCGGCTAATGCCCTGGCGTCGGGCACGGATCTGGCTGCAAACGCAGCGGACCTAAAGACGCTTAGCAATTACGCAAGAGGAGAAACCCAATGAAAAGCCGCACCACTTTCGCCCTGATCACACTGACGGCGACGCTTTTAGCGTCGTCGGCCAGTGCGGAGGCCAGACTGCCGTTTCCCCCCAATGTTGATTGGACATTTGGGGAATATCGGACCTGTCTTGGTTATTCGGGCGTGCGAGCGTTCAAAAAACCCCTGAAGGAATACGGGGTTGAACAGCTCGCCAACGCTGGTCAGGGCGCGGATCAACAGTATGTCGTTGGCAACTGGACCGATGCCATTCTGAATGAGCAAGTGATAGCTGCTCATGAATTTGCCATTGAGCAATGCCGACTGCGCAAAGCCGATGAAGCATTCAGCACTGAATGCCCGCTCGGCAATCTTAGCCGCGAAGCTGCAATCGAGTTGGTGGGCGCAGACCAGGGCGATTTCTGGTCGAAGCCATCCAGCGAACTCAAATCGCTCAAAGAAACGCAGCAAGAACGCTTGGAAGCGCTGCGCCCTGTAATTGAGGAGGCTTGTGGGCCGTGATTCAGGATTTCGTCAGCTCGATTGAATCAGCAATCAGCAACTTTTCTCAGCAAGCATACACCAGCCTTGCGGCGGATCTCGCATCCGCCCTCTGGGCTATTGCTGCGCTGATCTTTGTAGCGATGCTGATCAACGGCGTACTTCAGATCAGAGAAATTGGGTTTGGTGGTTATGTAGGCTGGATCATTCGGGCGACGATAATCATCGGAATGGCGTCGAGCTGGTCCTTTTTCCAACCAATCTATCAAGGCGTTCAAACCTTGCCGGACAGTATTGCCGGGGCACTCACTGGAACCACTAATGTATGGCAAGCGTTGGATGAGATTGCGCTTCAGTGTTTCTTGATGGGCCAGCAGGCCATTGAAAACGCGACTTGGGGCCTGAGCATCACCGGGGCTATTCTCTGGGTTGTTGGGGCAGTCATCGTTGCCTTTGGCACTGGCATGGCACTCATCGCAAAAGGCGGTCTGGCGGTGTTGCTGGGTCTAGCGCCAGTTTTCATCGCAACGCTACTCAGCTCGGCAACAGCCAATATCTTCGCAGCCTGGGCGAAAACGACCGTTGGCCTGATCATGGTCATCGTCGTTCTGACAGGCATCGTTTCTCTTATTCAGGCGCTTTTCGCTTCGGAGCTTGGTTCCTTGTCTGATGTTAATGACATGGAAGCGAGCGGGCGTTTTCTAGCAATCTGCATCGTGGCTATCGTCATGCTCACGCAAATCCCGTCACTGGCTGGCGGCATGTCTGGCGCGATAGTTTCGGCATCCTCCGGTCTTGCTGTGGCAACCGGCGCGGTTGCAGCCGCAAGAAGTGCATTGGGCACTGCCAGCGATGGCGCGCGCGGTGCTGTTGCCGGTGGGAAAACTGCCGCTGCTATGGCTTCCGCAGCACGTGACGGGACTGGCGTTCGTGACAGCGCGTCTCGCGCAATGCAAGCGCGTCGGGACATAGCGCACAGAGCCCGCAATCAGGATGGGGCAGCTCGTCAGAGCTACGCCGCTGACCGTTACCGGCAGAGCATTCGACAAGCTCGCGCCAATAAATCTTCATAAATCGAGGTACAGAGCAAATGTCACACGTGACAGATCACGAAAAAGAACTCTTTCTGGGCGCACGCCGCGATGCCTTCAAATGGCAGGTATTCGGCATGGTCGGTATGGCAATGGGCGTGGCCTCTATTATTGGCTGGGCGATGCTCCTTCCCTTGAAGGAAATCCGGGCGGTGCCATTCTCCATTGATCCGGACACAAAGCTCCCGGTGCTGCTGACTGAAAAGGTCGAAGAACTGGAACCATCTGAAGCGATGGCCTTCCGTGAAGTCGCAAACTATGTGCGCGACCGGGAAACCTATGATGTCCAGGACAACAACGAGCGCCTGAAATCGGTACTGCGTCGTTCTGATGAGCTGGCCGAAACGTCTTACCGCGAACTGTGGGATGGGTCGAACGACAGCCATCCGGACGAAATCTATACGCCCAAGACAAAGGTGCAGACCGAAATTCTGGGCGTCTCGCCGGTCAACGATGAGACGGTGCAGGTCGAGATCCGCAAGTCCCTGATCGTTCCAAACCAAGCAACGGCCTCAGCCCGCTACGTGGTCACAGTGACCTATGGGTTTGAGGAAAAAATCGTGACGTCGATGGACGAACTTTTGGAAAATCCATTCGGCTTCGTCGTCACCAACTACCGCGTAGACGCAATGGGAGACATCTGATGCAGCGTTCTTTCAAAACACTCACCGCCACCGCCGCAGCAGTTTTGGCATTCTCTACGCCTCTGCTCGCTGAAATCACACCGACGCCAGACGGAAAAAACGCGGATCACCGCATCACGCATTTCCATTACGTCGAGAACCAGGTGTACCGCATCCCTGTGGGTGAACGCCTGATTACCTATGTTCACTTTCCGCAGGGCGAAACCGTCCGCAGCATTGGTGCGGGTGACACTGAAAGTTTTCAGATCACTCGCCTGCAGGAAGGACGCGTTATTGCGTTCAAGCCGGAAATCCTGAACTCGGATTCGAACCTGACAGTGTTGACCAATCGCGGGACATACAACTTCTATCTGGTTCCGGCCGAGAGCGCCGCCGAACGTAAACGAGTACCGTTTCGGGTCACGTTCTATAACAAGAACAACAGCGGCGGGACCACAACACGCCGTGGCACGGTGGCACGCAGCGAGCCGAAACCAACAGGCCGGTTCGTCAACCAAAACTACTCGCGCTCGGGCAAAGCGGACTTTGCGCCCACCGCCGTTTGGGATGATGGCGTACACACCTATATGCAGATCCCACAGGATGCGGAGCTACCGGGTATCTTCCGTGTCCTGCCTGATGGACGTGAGCTGATGGTGAACACCACAGTCAAAGAGCGCGGCATTATCCAGGTGCAGGGCCTTTCAGATCTTTGGACACTGCGCATCGAGGACACTTCGATCTGTGTTCGAAACGATGGCGACGAGTTTCAGCAGGCAAGCGTGAGTGGTCGGCCCGTCACTTCACAGACAGTTAAACCGGGGGGCAGCAAATAATGAACCGCGATCAAACAATTGCGGCACGGGCGGCGGCTGAACAGCCGTCTCAACGTGTCCGGAAGAAGTTCGACCCTAAGAAGCTGATGACCGTTGCAGTCGCAGGAGCGGTGTTCCTGGGCTTTGTGTGGTTTGTCATGGGCGACGAAAGCAAAAGCGGGAACACGGGTGTCCGCGTTGACGCTTTGCAACAAGGTGGTGGCGAGCGATACGGGCTTTTGACCGCACGGGGGCCAGAGGTCGATGAACCCGAACCCGAAGCTCTGCCAGAGACAATTGCGGTAGCAACACCGGCAGCAGTGCCACAGGTCGATTCCGAAGGGCTGAAACAAGCCTTGAAAACTATCGAGCAACAGAACGGTCGGATTTCTGAACTGCAAGACGAGCTGACGGACGCCAAAGTTTCGCTGTCAGAAAAAGACGGTGAAATCGCAACGCTGAACCTGACCAATGAACGCCTTCAGGTCAGATATGACGAGCGCGAGAAAAAGTTTCAGACTGAGCTTGCCCAGGCGGTTGCTGATGCAGAGGCCCGGGCGCTCGCCAGTATGAGCCACTTGCAGACTACGGGTCTGACTGATGATGAGCGGCGCAGGCTTGAAGAACTCAAGCGAATGCGCGAGCGCCAAAACCAGTCAGACGGCATCGTGTTCGATGAAAACCCATACGGCAGAAACTAATGGAGCTGACGATGAACAGAACAGCAATCACCCTCGCCCTGGTCACGTTGGCGTCAAGCGCGATGGCACAGGAAGCACCCGGTCAAAACTACCAGCCGATCAATGGAGGATCGCAGCCGGTCATTTTCCAACCCTTCCCTGCTGCGCCGCAGCCGGTTCAAGTCCAGCCAGACGACACCCGCCTGCCTGAAGAACAGCGCGGCTATCAGGAAAACCAAAACACGACATGGCAAAACAATCTGGTCGAAGAATATCCCCCCATCGTGGTGGCCTCGATCATTGACGATCCGTCGCGCACCTTAACGCAAGGCACGGTTTTGTCGGCTGTGTTCGGTGGCGCGGTCAGCTCGGAATTGCCCGGTAGCGTGGTGGCGACGATCACACGTGGCGTCTACTCGATGGACGGCACTCGTTTGCTTCTGCCGCGCGGATCGAAGCTCTATGGCGAGTATCGAGCGGATACGACATTGGCGCAAACGCGCATCATGATTGTTTGGAGCCGTGTCATCACGCCTGACGGCCTGTCAGCTCAGATCGGATCGGCTGGCACGGACGGTCAAGGCCGGACTGGTGCAACCGGCAGAGTGAACACACACTTTGGGAAGCGTTTCGGCACGGCTGCATTGTTGTCGATCATCGGTATTGCCCCTGTGGCGCTGGTGTCTGACAGCGACAGCAACAACTCGGTCAGAACGGATCTGGCAACTCAAGTGGGGTCTAACCTGCAGAACGCCACGGCAGCGGCGCTTGATGAATATCTGCGCATCACTCCGACAATCTTTGTCGATCAGGGCAGTCGTATCAACGCGATCCTGCAGCGCGACGTTGTGTTCGATAGCTTCTGAGCGCGAGACAATGAGCCGACCGCCTCAGCGGTCTTTCCGGCCGCTGCCAGCATGATCGAGTGCGGTAGCGGCCTTTTTTGACGCAAATTCAGCACTTTTTGGAATCAATGAATCTTGTGTAGGTGCGTTCGCGTTCGAGGCAAAGCCGAGAGGCAGCGAAGGCAACCTCCACTGTTCCAAAAAGTGCTCTAACAAGGACAAGAACATGAGCGGGCGGAACGGGAATAGCCTTCTGGAATACTATACAGGCAAGATCGAGCATCTGTTGCACGATCAAAGCCTGAGCGAAATTTCTGTGAATCCTGACGGATCGGTCTGGGTCGAAGAAATGGGCACAACGCACATGACCAGGACAGACATCACTCTGAACAGAGACGATGTAGAAAACATCGGGCGCTGCGTGGCCGGTTTCAGCGATGTGACATTCGGAGAAAAGAAGCCGATTGCGACGGCCAACGTGCCTACACAGCAGGGTAAAGCGAGGGTGCAGGTTGTGATTCCGCCAGCAACAACCGGCGTGGGGTCTGTGGCGATCCGCCTGCTCCGCGTGAAAACCGTCGATCTGGGCGCGTTCAGTTTCGCCAGCAAAGAGGCGGCGTTGGCAGAAAACAACGATCACAGCGCGCTTGAAAACGCGCGGGCTGCTCTCGCTGCCGGAACAATGAACTTTGACGAGCTGGCCGACCTTGCGATGCTTAGCAAATGGAACGTGATCATTGCCGGGGGCACCTCGTCTGGCAAAACCACTGTTCTCAATGCAATGCTGAAGCGCGTCGATCCGGGCGAACGGATCGTGACGATTGAAGAAGTGGCCGAGTTGGACATCGAGCAACCCAATTCTGTCGATCTGCTTGCTGACCGTTCAGAAGAAGATGGCCCTCGATCACCAACAAAGCTGCTGGAATCGGCGCTTCGCCTCCGGCCTGACCGCCTCGTCTGCGGTGAAATCCGGGGCGACGACGCGAATATGTTCCTGGAACTGGTGAACACTGGCCACGATGGATCTGTTTGCACCATGCACGCCAACTCGCCCGTAGATGCCATTGGACGGATGAGCAAAATGGTGCGGCGCGGATCTCCGACCGTCCAAAAGTCAGAGGTGGTCGATGACATCCGGGCCACCATTCACATGATCGTTCACATGAAGAAAATCGGGGACGAACGGAAGGTCAACGGCGTGATTTTCCCGCCCCTGATGACCGCTGACCAACTTATCTGAAGGAGTCAAAAGATGAAGAAATTTGAGTATCGAGACGTGCCCTTTTCGGAACGCGACGACGCCAGCGAGAAATTCGCAAAGCTGGGCAAAGAAGGTTGGGAAATGGTTGGTGTCGCACGTGCAGATTTTGGCATCGTGTGCTTCTTCAAACGCGAGCTGAGCGATGGCTGAGTTTCAGTATCTACCAAAAGGCAAGAAGGTAGCGATAGCCGGTACAATGGGCTTTATCGCTACTTCGGCTTGCGCGGTGTTGGTGGTCGGTCTGGCTCTCGAATACATCAACACCAGAGGCTTTCGCGGGCTGGACATCTGGGCGATCCCAGAGAAGTTCATGGCACAGCCTGCAGAGACGCAGCAGATCATGGGTCTGGTGGCGGTGGTCGCGGTGGGTGTTTTGACCTTTGCATTCGTGGCGGCTGCGCTGCGTGGTCCCTCAACGAAATACGGTGATGCAACCTTTGCCAAAGCCCCTCAACTCGTCCAGGAGGGATACGCTTCGGTGCTGAGGCTCAAGGACCAATTGGATAGTGAAATCGTGTTTGCCAAATTTGGTCAGCCAAAAGACAAAAACGCGATCTACTATAAACCCGGCCCCGGTGTTCAGAAGCCACACGCGATGTTCATTGCCCCTTCTGGGTCAGGTAAAACCAGCGGCTTCGTGATCCCGAACGTCCTGCGCTTCAATGGCTCTTGCGTCGTCCTGGACATCAAGGGCGAGATTTTCCAGACAACCGGTGCTCGGCGCGCAGAAATGGGCGATGAGGTTTTTGTGTTCGATCCCGAAAACCCCGACAAAAGCCACAGCTACAACCCTCTGCGCCGTGCTGCTCGTGCCGACAATCTGGACCGGCGATGGGAAGAAGTGATTCAGGTTGCAACCCAGATGTTCGACACGCCCAGTTCGTCCGCACAGGGCTTTATGGGGGGTGTCGAAGGCATGTTCTGTGCAATGGCGATGTTGGCTATAAGAAGAAAGCGGCCATACATTTCCGAAGTCCTGCGCCTGGTCAAAACGACCAAGCAAAAGGACTATGAGAAAATGGCTGAAGAAGTTGGATATGCGCGAGCTGCAGATGAGTTTCTGAATCTTGCAGCCGAAGAATCCAAAATCTTGCGGTCAACGATTTCGGTTATGAACAACTCCGGCCTTCAGCTCTGGCGTAACCCGTCTGTGGCAAGAGCCACGCAAGGCAATGACATCAACTTTGAGGATCTGCGTCGGCGCCCCACCTCGATCTACTTTTCTGTGCCAGGGAAGAAGGTCAAAGAGTTCCGGACGCTCATTCGCCTGTTCTTCCTCGATCTGGTGAACACCATCGAAACCGTTGAGCCGGGCGAAGATGAGCCGTTCAAGGTATTGATGCTGCTCGATGAATTTCAGCGCCTCGGCCATCTTGAGCGCGTCGTTGAAGCGTATGACACCATGCGATCGTTCGGTGGTCGGATCATCGTGATTTCGCAAACGCTGTCGCGCCTGCAGGACATCTATGGGCATGAAGGCGTGCGGGCAATGTTGGCAAACGCCGGGACGCAGATGTTTGCGGCCTCTGAGGATTCAGAGGTCCGCGAGCACGTGTCCAGGTCCATCGGTGATAAAACAGTCATGAGCAAATCGAAGTCTCGGGCACTCGGCAAAATGGAAATGGGCAGCATATCGGAACGCGAGGAAGGCATTCGCCTGCTCCGGCCGGAACACGTTGGTCGTCTGCCTGAAAATGAGGTTGTGCTGATCCGCGAAGGCAAGATGCCGGTGATTGCGAACAAGATTCGATATTTCGAAGATCCGTATTTCGTGCAGTTCTTGGGTGGTGAAAGCCCGAAGATCAAGGGGACACACCTCGATCTGGCTGCAGAGCAAGCCAGGGACACGGCAAAGGCGCTGGCTGAATCGAAACCGGCCCCTGCCCCGGTGAAAGAGGTTTCGGAAAAAGATCAGGAACTTCAGGCGGCATTTGATGCACAGCGCACGGTCGCAAAGCGGAAAAGCCGGTCAGCGAAAGATCTGGCGATGGAGAAAATGAGAGCTAAACGGCCTGAAAGTAGCGCCTCCGCTTGACGGGGGTGCTGTTTAAGTAAATCTGCGTTTAACCATGCTTGTGAGAACATAGCGGTCTAACTATCAGAAGGTTTTTTCAGATGAGATTGATACTCGCGATTTTGCTGCCGTTTGTGGTGTTTTTCACGATCAGACGCCCATTTCAGGGCTTTTTCTGCCTGCTCCTGCAATTGACGCTCATTGGTTGGATTCCGGCCGCTATTTGGGCCGTGTACTCGCTGAGTCAGTACAACACTGACAAAAAGATCAAGGCGGCGGCGAATAGGTTGGGTGAATAATGTTGGACAATACCGTCGAGCCAGAATGGTTCGGACCAATCAAACAGCGTTCAATGCACCTGATTGTCCATGACACCAGTTTTGAGGCAGCACTTGGGATACTGAAGCAAAGGCAAATTCACGGGGTAAGGGGCAATCACACAAGCCATGAAGGCTTTCCCCACTTCCTTTATGATGGTTGGCCGCAAATGAACCATCTGCCAACACGCCCGCAGATCCGTTTGAGTTTTGAGGTGACGCGACCAGCACGGCTCCGAGGTCAGGGTGTTAGCCTGCCTGAACCTAACTACCTTGAGGTGTACCAAAACCCGCTGGGTGATCCTTGGCAATGCAGCCTTCATCCGGAAGGGCCTGAACTGGTGTTTGTCGGCTCAAGCCCAGATTGGCGGGTGCTGCAAGCTCGTATCCCGCCCTGGACCACCAGAGGCGGATGGTCGGAAGCCAGTAGAGAATTGAGGCGACTGGTAAGCCAACTTCGGCAATCCGAGAATGAAAATCGAAAGATCAGACCGGCGTTGGTTTGAGGCAAAAAAAGGGCCACCCGAAGGTGGCCTTTTTGAATCGAGGCTCGATGCCTTCAGTTCTTGCCAGAAGCTCGGCGCATTCGCCGGATACACCGATTCATGATAGTGGTGCGTTCGGCCCTTAGTCTCTTCAGAGCTTCTTCTTTTCGCTTAATCCGCCCGTGCAACTTTGCAAGACGGACTATTTCCCTCTGTTCTGCAAACCTGAGCCATGCAGCCCGAAGCCCGAAAACACTATCAGGTTGCGGTTTAATGACCTTTTCAGGAGGCGGGTTGTTGTGCCCCATCATCGCCGCAAGATGTACAGTTGAATGCGCTGCACAATCGCTTTGGTTTGCTGCCAACATCATTAGCCTCCTGCACCAGATGTATCAGCCGATGGACGGGCGACCCGGACCACACATTGTTCCAGGGCTGCAATCTCACTGTTCCCGGCAACACATTTCACTACCGCAAGCCGCCACTCAGTTGTGAGGCGCTTTTCTGTGTGCGTTTTGGTTGCGTACCAAGTCCTTGCGACGGCGGCGAGCAAGATCAGAGTGCGAACGATCATCTATCATGTCCTCCGTGGTTAAAGGCTGTGTCCATCATCTTCATGGACGTGGGTGGCCTGTTCGCGGGTATGGGCAATCTCTTGCACCACGGCGGCAATCTTGCTGGATGAAACTTGGTGCAACTCACCAACAACGGCCTCCGCGCGCTCGTAGCTGTCCGGAACGCCTTGGCTGTAAAAATGGGCGGCAGCGGTGGAAATGTCCGCGTCTCGCCAAGTCGCAGTGGTGCCGACTGAAACGCTGTCATGATCGTTGTAGCGGGCCAGGAACTTGTTTCCATCGAGTCCGAAGCTGTTGGCGGTTGCAACAATGTCGTCACGCACCGCCAGCCATTTTTCGGTCTCGGACGGGTCCAGGTTGTCCAACTCGGCCGCATTCATGGATGTGGTGTAACTGTCGTCAGCAACAGTGTACGCCTGCAGGTCGGTATCGTATGGGCGTAGCTCGGCAACATCGCCCTTCAGCTCTCCGATCTGCACGTCCATTGCGGCACGCAGATGCGGATCTTCGACCTCTCGTGCAAGAGCCTCCATGTTCTCGATGGAGTTCACGATGTCCTTGGTCTGCTGTTCGTAGTTCTTGAAACCGGCCTGACTCAGAGCGGATTGCATATACTGAACATAGCGATCACCGGGCGACTGGTAGTCGTCGGAATCCTGAAAACCTTTGTCGCCGGACAGATCCGCAAGAGACGAATAGTAGGGATGATACAGGTCGTATTCCTGAGCATCGTTCATGTGCTGAGAAACCAAAGCCTGTATATCGTGCAGATCAACCGGCTCCCCCGACCGCTCCGCAGCCTCCAATTCGATTTTCAGTTCTTCGACCAGATTTTGTTGCGCCGTGTGTTCGTCAACACGGCGGTAGGCCTGGTCCTCAATGTCGAAGCTCTTTGAAGCGATGGCGGCACGATCAAAGCCCATCGCATGCTGTTCTTTCTTAATGATGTCGATCTGCTCTGAAACGCGATCCTCGCGCGGGGCGGATTGATCAAATTGGGAATAGGGTGCGAAGTGTTCGACTTCGTTCAAAAGATAATCTGTACGAGAAACCATAGTTTTTCCTTTGCGAGTTGATGGAAAACTCTGTGATGGATCTGCCTACGGCGTTGGCGCGCTCATCAGGCAGACCGGGTGAACTCCTTATAGGCTGTGACCGTCATCGTCGCCCCGCCCCTGCAAGAGCGGGTGCGTTGCGTGGGCGTGAACGTCTGAAAGTTCTTCTGAGATTGCGATGATCTTGGAAGAAGCAAGCTGGTGCAGCTCGTCAACAACGGCCTCTGCGCGGTCGTGGCTGTCCGACAATCCTTGAGCCTGGAAGTGGGCTGCGGCGGTCGAAATATCGTCGCTGCGCCATCCCATTGTAGTGCCCAAAGTGACGTTGTGATGGTCGCCAAAACGGGCAACGAACGCCTCGCCATCGAGGCCGTAGCTGCTGGCCGTTTCGGTGACTTCCTTGCGGATCGCCGCCCACTGTTCGGCCTCTGGATAGTCGAGGGCATCCATTTCAGCGGTGCCCATTCCCATCTTCGTGGAATAGCGCCGGTCTTCGATGATGAAGGCTTGAAGGTCCGGATCGTTGGTGCGCAGATCCGCAACGTCGCCCTTCAGCTCGCCAATCTGAATGTCCATAGCGACACGCAGATTTGGGTCGTCAACCTCACGGGCCAGCCCTTCCATCTTGTCGATGGATTGCAGCAATTCTTTCGTCTGAGTCTGGAAGTCCTCATAGGCCCCCTCGCCCAAGGTGTCCTGCATGTAGACCTCGTAGCGGCGTGCTGCCGGGGCATAATCTGCGGACGCCTGGAACTCCTTGTCATCGACAATATCAGCAAGGGTAGACAGATACGGATGGCTCTGTTCGTTGCCCCGAACGTCGCTGATATGGGCAACAACCTGAGCCTTCAGCTCGGGCGCGATTGTTTCTTCAGAACCGCCTAATTCGATGTGTCGCCGCAAGTTGCTCATGACTTCCGGGGACACATACGACGGGTCTCCCGGCTCACCGTAATCATCAAAATGATGGGCTTGGTCTAGTAGATGTTCCATTCTCGATACCATAGGTTCCTCACTTTCAACGAGTTGGATGGCAAACTCTTCGATCCGGTCTTTGATGGCGTTGGCGCGCTCATCAAACAGATCCGACATTCTTGCGATGGATAGGGTCATCACATCGGCGGCCATGTCGCGGGCCGTAACTTCGACTTCCGGAGTGCTTTCAACAACCGACATTCCGGCCTGAACTTTCCACGTGTCCGTCTCAACTTCCTGCCGCAATCCGCGCTCAAGGCGGGTCGTTGCGGTCAGCTCAATTCCGTATTCCTCAGCAATCTCGACCTGGATAGAGCGCTGGACGTCGATGTTCATTTCGCTGCTCATACCCATAGCCAACCACTGCCCATGTTCGACGCCTCGGTTGTTCACAACGATGTGGACATGGGGGTTGTTAGTGTCGTTATGGAACACTGTCAGGTAGTCCCAGGTATCCCCAAAATCACCGCTGCCAAATAGTCGATCTGCGAACTCCAAACCGGCCTCATGAGCGGCGTCCGGATAGGTGCCTTCGGGAAAAGAAACGATCATGTGACGGGTGTAACCGTAGTTGGTTTTCCCGTTGAAATCCTCCGCCCAGGTCTCGATCAAATCGCTGACCTGATCCGCATCGAGCGGGGTCACGCCATTGTCTCGGATGTCCAACACGCCCTCTGCGCGGACGGTCAGATAGTTGATCTGGCGGCGCAGCTCATGCGCGTTTTTCACCCCACCTTTGCGGACGTGTTTCACAACTGCCTCAGGCTTGCCAACCACGGCACCAAGCCGCGCCTTGATGGATGAGGCCCGCGAGATCATGAACTTAATGCGCCTGGCAGTCTGCGACTGCTGAGTGATCTGCTTAGAACGATCAACGCCCTTCTGAGCCTCGCGGAAGGCAAGCTCTAGGAAGTCTCCTGCTGTCAGATCGTGGGCAGCGGCGTTCATTCTTCAGGTGTCCAATCGTCGTCGCGCAAAATCCGGCGAATGGCGGATTCTGGTTCTCGGTTTCGGCGGGCTGCTGTGATCATTGCTTTCAAGTCTTGCCGGTGTTGGATGATCGCGCGATGTAGATTTTCGACGTCGCGCCGGTCGTCATCCTTCCAGATGACCGAGCCACGCTTGGCTGATTTCGCAAGCTGGTTGAGGTTGGTGTATCCACCCTGAACCTGCCGCAAGTGCTTCTGCCAGAGATCCACAACAGCGGGGTCAGGATCGAGATAACCGATCAGGCGATAGATCAGTCGTTGGATGATCTGGTTGCGGCTTTTGGCTCCCAGCACGGTCACAGCCGCCTCAAGACGCTCCAGCGCATCCACTGGCAAACGTACGGAAAAGACGGTGGTGTCAGAAGTTTTGCTCTCGGTCAAATCGCAATCAATCTTTAGTTGTATTTGTGATTTGTAACACAACTACCTTATCCTGTCATACTCTCCAAGAGGAAACCGGGGGTGATTTTAGAAATCCGTCATTTCTCAAATCGCCGCCGGAACAGTTTTGCTCTTGGAGGCAATCTCCACGCCGGGAAAAGGGTCCCGCCCCTTTTCCAACCAACAGGCGTGGGTGCCGGTGGACTGGCGCAGGGCAATCACGCGAAGCGGGGGCTGCCCGAACAGCGCCCGTCAGATACCGGCACGTTCAAGTTCAGTATGGCATTTTCCGCGCGCCTCAGCGCGCTCATTATCCCGCCGCCTGCGCGGCGGGTGTGGCAGGGGTTAGAGCTGCCGCGTTGCGGTGGGCCACCTCCCCTGCCCGGCCGTTGGGCCGCGCGCCACGTGTGGCGCATATGTGGTCCGGGTTTTGGCCGGAGCAGAAGAAAGGGCGGCTTGCGCCGCCCTGCCCTCTCGTCATTCGGTGACGGGCTCGTCATCGGTGCGCTTCGGGAAGGCCACCATCTCGACACCGGGGAACATGCTGTGCTTGACCTGAATCGAGGTGATGTTGCCGGTCTCATCGGTATTAGCGAAGAGAACCCCACAGCGGTCCCAGAAAGTCTTGCCTTCTTTTTCACCGGTCTTGACGTTCAGTTTCAGAGTTTGAGTTGCCATTGTTTGATCCTCGCTATGACGTGTTTCGATGAACATGGGAAAAGCGGGCATCAAGATACGGTAATGGGGCTTTACACTTCTCGTTACCGTTGGCGATTGCTTTGACTGCTGATGAGAAATGTCGGTTCACTTGATACGCGTTAGCGTGAATACCGGCTCGTGTAACGATGTGCGCCTCAATCCCTAAGAATGGAAGGTCATCGGCATGAACGTGTTTATCGGATTGGACGTATCTTTGGAGAGCACCGCAGTCTGCGTGGTGTCGGAGCATGGGAAAATCTCGCAGGCGACAGCGGCTGCAAGTGAACCCGAAGCGTTGGTCAAGGCGTTGGAGGAAATCGAAGGTAGCGTTCTGTGTGTTGGAATGGAGGCTGGACCTCTATCACAGTGGCTCCATAAACATCTGACGGATGCTGGCTTTGACACAGTTCTGATGGAAACGCGGCACGTCAAGAGCGTGTTGAAAGCCATGCCGATCAAGACAGATCGACGCGACGCAGAAGGGATCGCGCGCTTACTTCAGACAGGATGGTACCGACCTGTGCATTGTAAGTCAGCTTCCGCGCAGGAAACGCGTGCTCTGCTGACCGCCAGGAGATCTTTGCAAAGAGGCATTCTAAATCTTGAACTGTCAATCCGAGGCGTTTTGCGCAATTTCGGCCTAAAAGTCGGCAAGGTTTCTAAAGGAAAATATGAAGCCCGCATTCGAGAGCTGGCTAACGGGAGCCCAATGCTGGAATTGGCGATGGTGGTGACATTGAATGCCCGGACAACAATGAAAGAGCAATTTGCTGAACTAGACAGGCAATTGCTTGCCCTTGCCAAGCGTGACCCTGTTTCTCAACTGATGATAACCATGCCCGGTGTTGGTGCAATTGTCGCCCTGACGGTCAAATCTGCCATTGATGATCCGGGCCGCTTCAAATCTTCCAAAGATGTTGGTCCCTGGGCCGGCCTCACGCCAAAGCGAAACCAATCTGGCGAAACGGACATCGTTGGTCGCATCACAAAGGCTGGCGACACATCGCTGAGAGCGGCGCTCTATCAAGCAGCGACGGTGATGCTCAATAACGCGAAATACAATTGGCTGACAGCTTGGGCCCTGCGTGTTGCGAGCCGGCGGGGTAAGAAACGAGCGACTGTAGCCTTGGCACGGCGTATCTGTGTTGTCCTGCATAACATGTGGCTGCACAGAACCAAATTCGAGTTCACGCGATGTGGTGCAATGTCAGCACATGAATAAGCCCAAGCAACCAAATCATCCATAAAAGGAGAACTGGCGACTGACGAAACAGTCTCCATCGGAGGTCCCTCGCTGGGACGTGGGCTCATGATGCCGTGACATCCCCCGTGCCACCAACACCAAGCACGACATTAAGATGGGCACTTGAATCCTGCTAGGACTACGTATCAAGTAGCGATCCAGTTTTGGAATTGACTACGGACAGAAGCATTTACCCAGCGATGGAAATTCTCTGAACAAGACTCGAACTCAGGAGTTAGGCCAAATTCGACTTCTCACCCGGCCAATAAAAGGCTACCCAAAATTGGAAATGGCACGGCATCCGCCTAAGGCCATGTTTTTGTGCGACTCTTTCTGCTTGAAATTGAACGCCCCATTACAGAAGGGGATGTCAGCAGGGAATTTGGTCCGCGCGGAATGCGCCGCAGGCGCAGGGGAAATTCCCTGTTGAAGCGCAGCGCCCGTGCCGGGCGCCGCGCGTCTTCCCCGACTGCCCGGTTATGTTCATCACTACAGAAACACGGCAGCCGAGGATCTTCTCCGGCAACGAGATTGAAACTGTCAGACCAGATGAAGGGCAAGGCATTCTGGGATCGTTGCGCGCGGAACATCTGAACGGCACGATGTGGTTTATGGCGGCAACATCACCTCGATCCGACACTGGCGCAGCAGTGCACAGTTCCAGTGCGAGTGGCCTTTCCGGATCGGTATGACCCTCGAGTCAAAGAATGAAGGATCATTGGCGGCGCAAGTCGCCCTTTCCAGTTGGCGGAGGCCAAAGACTGGACCGTCCGGCCCTGGACCGCGCTCGCGCGGATCAGGTGATCAGCCGGACTCAATTTGGCGGGGTGGATTTGGCCGAGATAACGCGACAACCCACGTGACCTATCTCACGCGCGGATGTCGGCGTGACCAGCACATGGGCGGAGGCCGTACGATACCGCTCCAAGAAAGAGGCCCACCGAAGCGGGCCACAAGTTGAACCGAAGGAAAATCTGGAGGTATTGAGTGCAGGCTAACGCTTGCGCGCGCGATCGACAACACCGTCGGCGGTGATCGTGGCAATGCGATCCTCGGTGCGCCGGGTCATTTCCACGCCGTCACCTGTCATATGAGCCTCGGCAAACTCGGTGAACTTGAAGATGCTGCCATCCGCTTCGACATGGGTTTCATCTTCCGCCGAGCGGCGTTTGACCGACCCGTCATGTCGGATTTCAATAATCGTATTGTCGGCCATTCGCACCGTCACGGAATGCTCATCCACGGCAACACCCTGCCACCACATATCCGCATCGCGCCGTACAACAATTCGGTTCGGATGCAGCTTGATCTGCACGTCATGGAAAGCCTCCGGGTCAGCGGCCCTCACAACAACAATCGCCTCTTGTGCGCTGGGGTCGCTATGGATCGATGCGCTCCCGTTCTTTGGCGGCCAGAGCTTTGGCTGCGCGCGCGGTTTGCCTGTCTGATCCGTATGAAACCCGACAAACATCTGCGCGGATTTCCAGACGCGGCGAGCGGCTTTTTCGAGCTTGTTTGATGAGGTGTCCATGGGTCTATCCAAATCCGTTCTGATCAAGTGATCGCTTTAGAAAATGAGCCGGGTGGCCGACCTCTGATAGCTATGCGCGACGGGACGTTCGCGCAATGCCACTTTGAGTTTTTATCATTGAGACTGACACAGCCAGAGATTGAGAGGCAGGGCGCAATGCGCCCTGCCCTGTTGGGTTCAAAAGCAGTCCGGCACCCAGGCGTCGATCCGGGCTTTCTGTGCCTCGGTCACACCCAGTGCCGCTTGATGCACGTTGTCGTTGAACAACTTGTGCATCGCTTCGTTCTTCACGCCTTTCTTGGATTTCGCGAAGGCTTTGAACATGTCGGTGTCAACATGCAGGTCCAGCAGGTCTTTGTAGAGATCGTTCAGCTGCCAGCCTTTCAGCCGTTTGAAGCAGTTCTCAGCGGACGGTGTCCAGATCGTGCGCATGTCAGCACCAACCTCTGCTTCGATCTCTGCCATGAACTCCGGGCGTTGGGTCAGGAACCGCCGGGCCAGAAATGTTGTGATCTCACCGTTGCGGGTCTTCTTGCCCAGATCGCGAAACGCTTTGAACGCCTCCACGCTGCCTTGAGCGGCCATCTCTTGGAATTGGTCATAGGCTGCATCTGCCGCTTCATCCCGCTCCCCGCCAAGACGTGGGTCGAGGATGAACTGGTCGTCGATTTCCGGCGTGTTTCGCTCAGCGCCGCCATAGCCAAACCCAAATAGGTTGCTGGTCAGACCGGATGCCGGGGTGGCATAGAAGGCAAACAGGCTCAGCACATAATCCGGCTTGTCCAGCAAAGCCGTTTGAACCGCTGCCAGCCGGATCGCCACCATGTCGTCGATAAACTTCTGCGAATAGGCCGGTTTTGGTGCCTCTACAGCCTCTGGCTCTTTAACCGGGGCCAGAACTCCGGCCTCAATGGCGGCCTGTAAATGTTCCGCCGCGACGTAGGCCGAGGATGTTTTGATCTCGCCGGTGTTGCCAACATAGACAAACACACCAGACAGCTTGCGCTGATCGTCGGAATAGAACGGCGCGGCATAATCTTCGAGCGCTGCAAACTCCTTCTCGCCATCCGCGTCCAGAGCCTCAGCCTCATAAAGCTCGGCCAGTTCGTCAAACCGTTCGGCCTGTTCTTCGGTGAAGTCCCGGCTCACCATGTCCAGACGGTGCATGCCTTCTATGCCTGCGAACCCATAGGGGATGTAGCTTTCATCATGGGTCTCCACCCACTCCCAGCCTTCCGCTTCGCGCAGCTTTGCTGCTTCTGCTGTCAGTTTCTCGGCAAACAGACGATCCAGTAGCGCGCCATCATTGAACAGGGTTTCATCTGCAAAGAGATCAGCGGTGACGGTGCCGCCTGCTTCAACATAAGCCTTCTGCCCCACAAACACCGCCTTGCGGTTGGTGCTGCTGACAGCTTCCGACGTCAGGGCTTGTTTGACATCATGCTCACTGAACCACCGGCACTCCTTGGCCTGTTCCAGCACCTCCAGAATTTTCTCTTCCTCAGTGCTCACGGTCATGGCTTTCGCCAGACCCATGCTGATCTCACCCGCTTTGAGCGCGTCCAGAACGGCGGCGGGCAGACCAGCTAGCGCGAGACGGCGGCGCACATGCGCCTCGGTCACACCAAACGCATTGCTGATCTTGGCTACAGACAGAGATTTCCCCGCCATCTTGCCATAGGCGCGAACCTCGTCCACCGGGTCCAGTTCCTCGCGGGCGGTATTTTCCGCATTGGCCCATTGTTCGGCCACAAACGGGTTGTCGGTGACCTTCACGGGAACCTGTGCCAGATCGGCGCGCTCGGTCACGGCGATGTTCAGAGCTCGCAAACGGCGGCCACCGGCAACGATGGCAACATTGCCATCCGCATCGCGCAGGCCACTTAGGTTTTGGATCAGGCCACACATGACCAGACTATTAGCCAGCAGGGCGATGCCGTCCTCGGCAGCCTCCTGTCGTGGGTTCAGATCGGACAGGTAGAGATCAGACAGGGCGATGGTTTCGATGGCTTCCGGTGCGGTGAATGTTTCGACTTTGCTCATGGGGCAAATCCTTGTTTGAGTGTTTCGCTTCGTGTTAAGGGTGCCCTACCCCTTCCGGGGTAGAGCGGGGCCGCTTAGGCGGCTGCGTGTTGTTTCAAGAAGCGGAGCGCGATGTTTGCAGACAGGCCTCCCTTCTTGAGCAATTCCACAGCTTCACGTGTTCGCTGTTCGATGATCTTTGCAGGCATGATGTCACCTCCTTTCCTGCGCGGGTTGCGCATGCAGTCCCTGCCCCGTTGGGACAGGGCTGGTCTCAGTATTCGCTGGGGCACATTATGGTCAGGACGCGACGCGTCACTACGGGATCAAACGGGCGGTCGGACCCGTACGTGTAATCCGCGTCATATAGGTCGATTTTCCAGAACAGCTTTTGGTCGCTGATTGTCACCGTTCCGAATGTGTGATCGCCATAAGGGTCATTGCCCTCGTCAAACTGATCATCCGACGCCACTGCAGCCAAAGCCGCAGTCTGAAATTCCACTCCTTCGCCCGACACGCCGGGCGTGACGAAAACCTGGCCCTGAATGCCTTTGGAGTACATCTCAATGGCTGCAGTCGGATCGATCAGGGCTTTCCGAAACAGATCGTTCTGGTCCGCGATTTCTGCTGCCTGAAGGCTCGTGTCATTTTCTATGTCATTCGTTGCTTCGGTATTCAAAACCGTCTCTCCTTTTGTGGTGCGACCTCCAGGGTTGATCCCCTTTTGGTGCTGGTTTTAAGCCGAGCCCTGAAAGGGCGTCGTCTCTAAAACCTGCCCCGTGGCGAACGCGGAGAGGGGCGAGACAGGACAAATCGACAAGAGTGGTGCGGCCCGCAGCACAACGCGCGAGGACACGGTCTTGTCTATTTGTCTTGTCCGAGGGGGGAGGCCGAGCCTTCCCCCTGACGTCAGGGGGCGTTTGGCTTGTCCAAATCCCGCCTGACCAACAAAAGAAGCCAAAGGATCTTTGATCCTGCGGGAGCGCAAAAGGGATCGTCACCCGGAGGGCAGATCACCACGGCATGGAGCGACCATGACCCAAAGCCCCTGCCCCGGCTCGCAAGAGACGGGTCAGGGGCTACTGGGACAGGGAGATCATGCCGGGGTGTTCTGGGTGGAAGCCGATACGTCGGCTGAAACCTAGAGCCTGGTCACGAGCCGAACGGCTCGGGATTTGCCAAGGGACAAAGGCTGCAGCCCGAAATCACTCACCGACCGGGACGTAGCCTCGTCGGCGCTTTAGCTTTTCGAGTTTGTTGAGTGCATCAGTGGCCTGGGCTTCATTTTCATATGTCACCATCATGGCCTGCCCGTTTGTGCCGATACGTCCCCAGGTCCGCAGGACGGACACTTCGCCAAACAGCGTTGGCTGCAACTCTATTCCGTAGAACCGCGCCATGTTGACGTCCGGGTCCACGTGGATCAGGTGGACAGATGTGGTCGCCGTCAGCTCCATGACACGATTGTCGATCAATAAAGCTCGTCTGTCCAATGACTTTGCAAAACGAGGTGACCGGGATCTCACTCCCAGTCACCCAACTGACGTTACGTCGTCGGCTTCAGCGCTTTATCACACCGTGTTCCTCATAAGCGTTCAACAGCATTTCCACATACTTGGCGGTATTTGCCGTCATTCCGCCTAAATCAGGCCAGGCGAATGGTTCCGAGAATGCGGAAATCTCTTGTTCGACCTCGAGCCCGAGCTTCGCGGCAACCGCCAGCGCAGAAGTCGGTTCCTTGTCCTCCGGCCATAACAACTCGTCAAAGGTGATCCAAACAACCTCTCTGTCGATCAGACTTATTTGTGCGCGAATAGCGCCAAGCCGTTCGTTGACTGTGGTCGCGTCCTCAAGCAACGCACAGCGAACCAGAGTTGAAACGGTTTCCTCATCCAGACACAGTGTAAGCCGCGGCTCCACAATCCTTATTTCCGGTTTCTGCCTTTGCGCCACATCTGGATTATGAACTGGCTCCCCGGGAAACTGATCATCGAATGGTACCGGATGGATATTCAATGGGTGAGTGCCACAGTTGGGACAATGCCAGTAGTTTTCGGCCGCTTGCGCGCCCGTGATCTGTGCATCGCAACTGTGACAAAACCATGTTGCGGCGTCGCCACGCCCCAAAGGATGCCGTGCTACGCCATCAAGATCTGCCTTTGTTGATCTTCGTGGCCAATCAACCGCCATCTGCGCGCGCACTCTATTGCTGCGCGCCTGAGCGATCTCAAGAAGTTGGGCAAGAAAGTTCGGATCATTTACCGGGCTTGTTTCTAAATAGCGCTCGTCAATTTCAACAATAGGCGCTTCAAGCGGAGCCTCAGGGATCCGTAAATCCCAACCTTTGCCTGAAACTACAACATCACCAAGACTGTCTCCAATCTGGTACCAGTGACCGCAAAGCTCCCCTTCTTCGCATGCCAGTTCGAAAGAGAATAGAGCATCGTTATTAGTAGCATCACCGTTTGTCTTGGCACCAGCATCGCATACAAACGCTTCAGCTTGCTTGAGATCGTCTTCGGTTGGCTGCCATTTTGCCTTCACTGCATCAGTCAGTGCTTTCCAATGAGCAAAACCGAGCTCTACTGCGATAGCGTTCAGAGCTTCATTGTGGGCAACAGTGGTCGCTCGCGCGTACCGCTTCCCCAACACTTTTAATTTCTTCATGTGATAATCTGACATGTGTCATCTCCTTTTGGATCTGACTAGGTGCCCGCTACTAATCATTCCGCGCAGTAGACGCGGAGGCGCAAATTTTATGCTGAAACGCTGCTTAGCTTTGCATGGCGGGCACACCGGCCTGCGTGAAGGCCAATCACTGGGTATGACTTCTATAGCGTATCGTCAAGCACCTTAAATGGTCGTTCAACAAATTCGAAATTGGCCACAAGATTGGCACGGTTGTCGATCCGATCGGCGTCGATTTAGTCAACAAAACCTTCTGCGTAGTTCCAGTTCGAAAGCTAGAGCATGTGGGATCCAGACGCGACTACATAGAACTCAGGAATGGTGACTGAACTTGCGTATTCAAGGACTTCGCGCGTTGGGATAACGAGAGTTGATTGGCCCTTTGGGGCATAGCAGTTCTTTCCAGATTTCGCATACCAAGCAGTTCCGCCCCAACCGCCGCTATGCTCGGTATAAAGGCGCCCTGCACTCGGCTTGGTACCGGTGACTTGAGTAACCTTCAATTCCAATAACCCACCTTGAGTGCTGCGGATTACAACCTGATCGCCTTCGTTGACGGATCTCAAATACTGTTCAATCTCGTATTTGGTCTGCGTGCTAGAAGGATCGACTTCGGGTGTTTTCATAAAGAAATCTCTCCTGGAAAAGAACTTTGGTTGGTCAGGCTATTGAGGGCGAATTCTGTCGGCTCAGCTCCGCGGCTCCGATACGGCAAACTTGGCGCAAAGTTTAACCAGTAAAAAACCCTCACCTCGCTCATCGACCCAATCCGGACTCCCAAATGCCCTCAAATTTGCAATGTGTCTCGCCATAGTTGCTATTCGGGGAACAAGTACAAGCTGTTCCATCGTCGATGGGATAGTGTACCGAAGGGCCAATTAAATTTTTTCTGACTGACATATAGCGCTCATGGAGACGCGACCAGGTAATTTTGACACCCAGACTGGTATGATCGGACAAGTGGCTCCCAATTTTCTCCTCGCCCTCAAACCGCTACGACAGCTTGGGCCGCCACCAATGCATCAACGGCAGTCTGCACCTCAGAAAAAAGCTCCGCCTGCAGTTCTTCAGCATCAATTTCAACAATGAGCGCATATCTGAACGTCGGCAGCTCGCCTTGCAACAACGCTTTTGATTTTCTCCAGCCAGAAACCGGATGAACAGCAACAAGATTGCGACGCGCTAAGTCGGAAGCTCGACATGTCAGTTGATCGATATGAAGCGATCCCACATCGCGCCGGTTACTACCGAAATCCCAAAGATCGTCTTCAGCACTTGGTGGACCTTCTGGCTGTTCGGCAAGTTTACTGATGCGGGCCATAAATCGTTGAGCGTTTTCATCAGCTCGGTTCAACTTGAAGCGCAAATTGTGCGATGCGTATCGGTATTTTGACCCACGTGAAGCTTCGGACGGGTTAGGAGCAATAAATGTACTCAAAGTCACTCGCAACGTTACTTCTGCATTGCCAAGCGAACGCAATTGTTCAACTGGCCAAGGCAAGGTGAACAGCTTCATTTCATTGTGGATATCTCCGCCAGTTTTCTCTGACAATCCATATGGGGTGATAGTATCCTCGACAATGAGCGTAAGAGCATTGGACGCGCTACGGCGGGCGCGACTGAGATCGGGCACCCCATATCCATAGCGTTGGAACAGCGTCGCGTAGTGGCCCTTGTTTGGTTCGGCTGGTAAATGTGACAGCATTTGAGGCGTCCAACGGGCTGACGAAACATACAGTCCACGTACAGTTTCAGGCCATAGCTGCGGGTATTCAGACCAGAGCTCCGATATCCCCTTTGCAGCAAGCGCTGTCGCCGCGCTTGTATCGTAAGTAAACGTAAACGAGCGCAGCGGATAATTGTGATGTGTTGAAAGAAGAGACAGCCAACCATGCCGCATCGGTGGGGGTACAGCACTGGATGCCCAGTTTCCACCTTCTAAAACGATATCCGGTTTGAGCGGCCAAGTGGAAGACCAAGATGCCGTTCTGGAAGCCGGAGAAAGGTCACCAAACGGTGCCAGCGGTGATGCGATTTCTCCCTCTGGCAATAGTGTTTTTTCAGTATAAGCACCTATCGTAAGAGCGTTCCACGCCTGCGCTGGTGACTCGATCTCATTGTCTTCATGGTCGCATTTGTTCAGGTAGTCGCCGGCCCCAAACGTGAAATTGTCGGTGTTGCCAGCGGAGACAAGGATGAGCCTGGGCGTGTCGACCGCACCTGAAACACCGGCGGCGAGCTGATCAAGCTCACTGGACCATGATGTCGGTGCGCCATCGTGCGGAGAGTCTTCGCCAGTGGTGGTGGTCATAGTAAAAGTGCGACGGCGCGGGTGGGTTTGTTCAACGATGTTGACAGCGTTGCGGGTTACCGCTCCAAGAAGATGGTGGGGATTCACACCTGCGTCCGGCAACAACTTGACTGATTCAAGCCGGTTTACAACGGTAATCGGATTGGCTTGGTGGAGGTTTGGCGTAAGGTCACCGAACAAAGCCAAGCCGGCCATTTGCGTCCCGTGTCCCTTCACGTCGTCGAGACTCCAGGCCGGGTTGGCGGCGTGCCTGTCAGCTGCGGCAAGTGCGGGATCAATTAGCGGATGTGCGCGGCTTACACCAGTATCCATCAGAGTCACGTACCCAGGATTTGGGTGCAGAGGAAATTCGGTTCTCTGCAGGAGTTCGTCAACCCATTGAGCCTGCTCTTGGACATCCATTCCGTCGAAAAAATCGGCGGTAACAGTCGGTGCCGCCATCGCACGAACACCGCCAAGACGTCGGATAGCATATCCTAGAACCTCCGGTGTACCGTGAGCAATCACGACTACATCTTCTGGAAAATGCAGGCGTTCTTCGCCAATTGCCAAACCAAATTTTGGGGCATTTTCAGTGAAGTTGTCGACTTCATTTGGCTCCAACCAAATTTCCCAATTCGCGGGGCCACGACCTTCAGGAAATTTGTTGCTAGGGCTGCGCCAAAGAGCGCGAAGCCCAGCCTCGGTTATGGCTGCAACGCTTTGAACGAGATCCGCGTTCTTTGGCCGCCCTGGAACGATCTCGCCATCTTTGACACGGTCAGGCGTATTTTCGTTTTCAAATTGGTCGACCTTCTTACGGAGCTTTTCTATGCCTTTGGCCGTCGCAAAAACCGTCGCACGCTCCTGATTGGTGCCACTATGCGACCCGTCTTCAAAACGAAGCAATGTTAAATCGCTTGCATCAAGGCTGTCTTTCTTCAAACGCTCGTTTGGCCGAGACGTAACCTCCAGGTAAACCCCAGGAATATCCGTCTGCTGGGTATTTGGAAGTGCGTCAATAGCCTGAAGAAGCGCTTGCGCGTGGGCCGCACGATCTAGAACATCACTTGGCCTTTTTTGACCTCCCCCGCCTTTGGCTTGAAACGGGTGTGCCTTTCCCAGGTCGCGAAGATGAAAGTGTCGAAGATTCCTTGCCAACTGTGTCGGTTCCTAAAACTTGTAATGAACGGCGGCGTTCGAGAGCCGCTATCAAATCTTGTGTCGCAATTTTGTCTGTATCTGTAAGCACCGCACGTCGTGCTGCGTCTTCAGCGGCGGCTACAACATCCGCTGTAGACAATCCATTGGCAAAGTCCGTCACCTTTTTCCAGCTTATTCTGGCAATAGAAAAGTTTATCAAACGACGCTCTATTGCCTGCCTGATCGAAGACGCATCTGGCATCTCGTACGGGAGTACAAGATCGAACCGTCGCAATACTGCACGATCAAGAATATCAGGCAAATTGGTTGTGGCGATAACAATGGACGGCCCTGTATCCTCGTCGAGGAACTGCAAGAAAGAATTGAGCACACGCCTGGCTTCTCCGACATCATTGTCGTTCCCGCGCGCAGCCGCAAGGGCGTCGATCTCGTCAAACAAGTAAACGCCGCGTGTGGTCTTAACCGCGTCAAACACCATTTTTAGCTTTTGAGCTGTCTCGCCCATAAATTTGGTGATCAAACCGTGCAACATGACGGAAAACAGCGGAAACTGAAGCTCTCCTGCAAGCGCTGACGCGCTCAATGTCTTTCCTGTGCCCGGCGGGCCAGACAACAAAAGCCGGCGTCGCGGTTTTAAGCCCTTTTCCTCAAGTTTCTCACGCATTCTCGTCTCTACAACAACATGGGCGAGCTCATCTTCAATACGTAGAGGCAAAATGACATCGACAACCCGCTCCGTTGGGTATGAGGCGGCAAGAAATGCTGCCATGTCACCGCGCGGAGCAGCTATCGGGGTGACAGCAGGTGCGTGTGATACCGGGGTTTTCTGCCCCATTTCCGCCCATTGACGTAGCTGTTCGGCCAAGCGCCTATGCCCCTTTTGCTCTTCGCTCGCAGAAAGTTGCATCGCCAGATCGTAAAAGCGATCCACGTCACCCTCTGCATGGCTCTTTACGAGTCCGATGAGTTGTTGAGCCGATGCCATAGCTGGAAAGTTATCCTTTAGAAACAACAGGAAAGTCACCTAACTTCTTTATTTTACAAAACAAAAGACAGGTTGGCCAGCCAATTTGAGCTCAGTATTTGCCGTTGTGACAATTGGGTCTATACTTCGCGAATGAGGTAGTAAACGTACCGCAAAGCTCCGGCATTCAGCGAGGACTACAGCGCGGAAAAATCTGACAAAGAGACAAACCGCTGCAGGAGTTTCCGGTGGCGCCTTCGAGCAATTGGCCGCTATCTGGGGCACTACGTTAAGTATTCTTGCGATCTTCCCATCCATCCCGCCTAGTTTTCTGAGGTATCAACAGAGTCCTCGGTTCCATTTCTCCGCGATCAATCTTGTTCATAATCCACGTCAGGTACGCTCTATGGCTTCGTACTTCTTCAACGCGTTGCAAAATATAACCCAAGACCATGAAGCGTATTGCTGGGGGATGTGATGATTTCATTGCATACCAACCCTCCCCAAGTCGCATGTGGTCAGCCAATTGGTCCATTAGTCGATCACAATGTGTTTCATCTCGTGCGAACCGCAATTCTGAACACAGCCGAGGGAATGCGTGTTCCATTTGATCCGGGGTCACCTTCTTCCAATAATGATCTTCTTTTTTACTATTATGAATCAGTAAATGTTCTTTGTGCCCCTCAATTTCACCGTCGCCATCCCTCAAATTGATGGGCTCGTAGGTTTCCGACGAGCGGTTTTCCACAGAAACACACTCATTTATCTCGTCCAGCAGCCCCTGAAGAACGTCCTGTTGCGGCCGACGGCGTAGGATTAGTCGCGCCCGAACGAGTAGATCCTGAACTCCATCTGAGATGACGTCTTGAAGCCGGGCCATCGCTACTGTGCATTCATCCCGAAGCACCCGAAGGGCCTCTTGCGCACGACGATAATCACCAGCGAGGGCTGTAAACTCCGCATGACGGGTTGCCAGGGGTAGAAGCGACAATCCACTGACCAGCGTTACCTGCCCTGCTCCGTCTCGTCTGCACCATCTTTTACCGTTTGCTGCGGTAGTGCGTTTAATGATGCCCAATTTTACCAACTTCGAGATGTGTCGCTCTACTGTTTGAACGCTCACGTGGGCACGCTCAGCTATTGAAGAATTGCTAGCATAGACGATGTGATGTTCATCGGCCATTTCGCTGACACGGTCAGCTGACATAAATGAAAGCATGGCTCGCACAATAGATATGCTTGTTGCTTTCAACCCAAGTGGTTCACGGGCCTCTTCTATAGCACGGAGTTGCATCCATTTGGGCGCACTGCTCCCCTGCCCGGTCAACGACCTGACTGCTCCTGATGGAGCGAAATTTGTTACTGTCCTCATGGTTTTTTGTCAGCAGACACAGAAATATCGCCCACCCAAGGGTGTTTTTTCTTGTGTGGTGATTCGGGAGGAGCTAAGTTCAAGTTGCTAGACAAGATTTGGTCCTCGGGAGCATCACCGCTTTCGGGGGCTATTTCTTTCTACCTTTTCTCCTTTGCTCGCTTGCCTATGATTTGTTCACAGCTGTGAACTTCTTACTTCCGTCCGCTTACTGCCTCAAAGCGGTCCCGGAATTCCTTCATTAGAGATTCAATGTGTTCGTCTAGCCAATCAGAGAAGCCTGGGGCTACGCTGTCATTTATACTTATGTTCAGTCCGGAAGCTCCTTGTTTGACAGTTGCCAGGCCCTCTCCGACGATTCTGGGGTTCGGTCTAGGTGTTTCGGATTTCCTCTTTATCTCATCAAGCAGCGCCAGGAGTCGTTCGTCTGAAGAAGAGTCGGGAGGCAGTTTCTCCAGTTCACGGAATGCGTTGCGAAGCGTGATCACCTTTTGATCTAAAGCGTCCACCAAGATCATCCACTTGGTGCGACCAAAGCCTGGCGCGGCTCCAATGGCATCACCCAGTTCACGCGGTATTGACTTCGTAACGCGCTCTAAGTTGGACAACCCAGACTTGGTCAGGGACATGATTGTTATGACTTCTGACCTGCTTTTTCCTGAAGCAATGATGTCTGTAGCAAATCGAGCGCGCTCGTAGAATGTGAGATCCTTCCTGGACGCATTTTCAAGAGCCTTGGCAATCAGAGCCTTGTCATCATCAAGATCGACAACATTAGCTTTAATCTTAATGTTCTCATCTGGGTAGTTTTCTTTCAGATAGCGGCAGGCAGCAAGACGACGCCGACCATAAATGATTTGGTAACGACCGGTTCGACCAGGTTCATGGCGCACCTGAATTGGTACTTGCTGACCATTTTCTCGAATGCTATCCGCCAATTGTTCAAGTGAATGGTTGGGTATGTCAGTGTCTTCGTCAGCTCCGGAGTTCACAGCTGTGAACTTCTCGAGTCGGTCTTCGACGCCCCAGTCATCGATAAGATCTGGGTCTATCTCATCTATAGCGTTATATGTGTCCTCAATGAATTGAAGACCCGGAGTGATTGGTCGGGCAGGGGCGGGGGCCGCCTCCTTGACATCCATAGTCGCTTGCTCTGCGATCTCCATCATGCTGGAATGACGCTTTCTTGCTCTGCGTTCTTTTGCCATCAGTTGCGTCCCCATGCTTCAAGAACCATATGTTCTACTTCTTTACCGACGGCATCCATAGAGGACTTGGCTCGGTCGTAAGTTGCACGTGTCAGGTCCGATCTGTTCAGCTCATAGATTGATTGCTGAAGCATCGCTGCATCGCTAATCGCGGTGCTTTTCAGGCTGGTTGCAGTCATTACTCGCTCTTGAAAGAGGGCCCGCATGAACGCGACAATTGTTTGAGATGGTGTGTCGACCGGCTCATCCCGCGTAATCAAGAGACGGTAGTTATCATAAACAAGTTTTGCTCCGCTTCTTTCAATCACCTCCATGTACGACGAAGTCATTTTTAGAAACTGCGCTGTGGACGCGACATCGAGCATCGAAGGAGTTAGTGGCACAATCACTGAAGTCGCGGCCGCCATACCACCCATTGTGATAAAACCAAGGCTTGGGGGGCTATCGATCAGAACCACATCGTAGTCAGCCTCAACTGACATAAGAGCGTCGTGAAGGCGCGCGAAAAAGGGGTGTTGCTTGCTATTTAGTTTGGCCGACTCTGCCTCAAATTCGGACAGCATCAGTCCGCCGGGCGCGATCGAAAGGCCAGGAAAGTAAGTTTCTCGGATGACTTCCTTCATTGGGATTGGATCATGGTATGTGATCGCGTCGTAAACGGTATCAATACTCTCATCCAGCTCGGTTTGAAGGCCACACATTGCCGAAAGCGAGGCTTGAGGATCAAGGTCAACACAAAGCACCCTGAAGCCTTGCAGGGCGAGGTAATGCGCAAGGTGAATGCATGTCGTGGATTTGCTCGATCCGCCCTTGAAATTCATCACCTGAATTCGCTGTAGCGTCTCGCCTTCGCGCCGTCGTGGGACGTATCGTCCTGGAGTTTTACTACGGGCGTCCAGAAGTTTTCGTAGTTCCCAAACTTCCTGACCTGTATAATACCTACGACCGTGATTGATCTCACTGGCCTCGGGAACAGCGCCCTCAACAGTTGCCTTGCGAAGATACTGATGGCTAATGCCCATCAGGTCACAAACCTCTTGAGCTGGGAAAAGGCGCAGTTGCTTGGTTGAGTCTGGAGCATAGGCCGCAAGAAGGTGTTCTTTGATTGCGAGATTCAATCGACTACTGATCTCACTGCTGATATCAACTGGAGAAGTTGATGCTATGGGTGTGGTTGGGATCATGGTTACATCTGTATGCTCGAATTGGCGATTTACGCTCTACCATCACTGAGACCTGATGAAATGATTCAAGTCAACCTTTTTTTACATGTAGGGTAGTGAGCTAAGAGCTCTACCACATGTTGTTGGAATAGTTCACAGCTGTGAACTTTTTTTGAGGTGACGCAAAATGCAGGCTCTCTTGCCATGCGCATCGCATCCTGTGCTCTCGCAAACCTGTTGGGACCTGTGCTAGCTGAGTGCAAAGTGACACTGTCATCTCAAGACATGTTTGCAACATCGTCAGCTAGTCGATCAATTTGGATATCTATTGCGATCTGCTGCATATGTTTCCGCGCTGGCCACTTTGAAGGCGGAGCAGAGAAAAAGACATAGTCGCGGTAGCCAGCATATCCTTCGGGCTGAGATTGCTTTGAACAATCAGTAAGTGCTCACCCCAGCAGATCTGTAGCCGGGTTTTCGGCGATATCGACGTCGTCATAGTACTTTTGTGCCTGGGCCATGGAGCGGTGCAGCGAGAGGCGCATGGCAGCCTGGATTGGGGCGCCGTCCAGTGCGGCTTGGGTTAGGAACCCAGAACGCAGACCGTGCGGCGAGGCGAAGTCCTCCGGCAACCCTGCCAACTGGAGGCGATGTTTGACGATCTGATAGATAGCGTCCGGCGAAAGCCGACGTTTCAGCACACGATCCGCTTTTGAGACTGGTCTGAACAGTGGCCCGTTCTTAATCTGTCCAACCTCGATCCAATGGACCAACGCTTGGGCGGCGCGGCCTTTCAGCACCAGCCGTGGGGTTTCGCCCTTGGCCGTTGTCTTGGTCTCCAGCAGTGAAATCCAAACCAGGCTTTTCTCGTCGAACTCCTTCAGCGAAACGTCTTCAAACATCAACCCGGTGATCTCCGAGCGCCGTCTACCACCAGAAGCCCAACCCAGCATCAAGATGGCGCGGTCGCGGCAATCCCGCCGGGACCCTCGGCAGGTGGACAGCAACTGCTCGAGCACATCGCGGGTAATCGGGTGTTGTGATTTTGGGGCAGGGGGCCGGGCTGCAGCCCGGCGCGCCTTGGCACGGGCCTGCTTCACCTGCGGCGCACCGAAAGGGCTGGTCAGGTTCTTCATTCGATGAAAGGCAAGCCAGGAGGCGATGCGCCGGTCCAGCGTCGAAGGGGCAGGGCAGGCGAGAGACTTGCGCAGCCCCTGAGCAATTAGCGCTTCTGCGGTTTCGCGCGCCACATCCGTTTCTGGTGCGTCATTCAGATCGCGGGCGTGATCGAGAATGAAGGCGAGGGCGGTGGCCTCAGATTCCGGCCAGTCCAGCGTCGCTGCGAACCGCGCGGATTTCCAGGCAGTGACATAAAGCAGATCCCGTTCATATGCCCGCAGCGTGTTTTCCGGTGTGCCGCGCACATAAAGATCAGTGAGCGCCTCCTGATCCGTGTCCGAGAGGGCGGGGGAGGCGGCGGGGAGGTATGGGGCAGGGGGCTTCATGTACCCATTCTGCGTCAATTTGGGTCAGATTTCAAATAGCATGATAAGCGGAACTTATCGGGAATAATAGTAATTTGATAGCGTGGTGAAAGTAACGATCAAAATGACTAAGTTTTGCGCGCAAGGCGGGTAGGGGGTTTGCAACACAATAAAACCAGGAATATGTTGTCACGATACCATAATTGCTGGGCGCTCACTTCAAAGGGTCAAGACAAGTTTTCTCTGGAGGGAACATGACAATGAATAACCTGAGCCGTCGCCGCGTGATGCAAGGAACTGCGGCCCTCGCGGGAAGCGCGGCGCTTCCCGCCCTCGCGAAAACCGGCCCCTCAATCCATGTCCTGAAGGACCCGAATTGCGGGTGCTGCGGCTCGTGGATCAATATCATGCGAGCGGAAGGTTTTGAAGTGAGCGTGGAAAACAGTGCATGGGAGGCCCTGAACGCTCACAAAACCGCTAATGGCATACCGGAAGGCATGATGTCATGCCACACGGGCCGCGTGGAGGGCTACATGATCGAAGGACACGTCCCGCCCGCTGACATTCGGCGCCTGCTGGGCGAACGCCCGGATGCTGTCGGACTGTCGGTTCCGGGAATGCCTTTCGGCTCACCTGGCATGGGACCGGAAAGCGAGCGCGAAGCTTTTGACGTCTTCCTGATCCGCAAGGATGGATCCACAGAGGTGTTCGCCAGTTACCCGGCGGCATGAAGTGCCGGTAGCGCTGGCATGATCCTGAAAAACACAGCGCTCGCTTCTTCTGCCGGGTGTACGTGACATTCTTCACGGCAAACCAGTTGATCCGTAAGTTCACGCATGCCTTGTCCTACCGGGCAAGTTCCAGCCAACGGTGAAAAAATCCGGCGTTCGCAAAGCCTGCTGATTAGCTTTGCGGACACTCCGATATCCCGAATTGTCGTATCAATCGCAGCATTTTCTGCCCGCCTGAATTGGCGGGCATGGGGCCGATCCGTAGGAACAGTAGACGCAGCAATCGCCGGGAATTGGCCTCAGGACTGCTCCGCAAGATGTGCATTCGTAGAACCACTGACACGCGTCTGTTGGCATCACTTCAGGCTTTGAATGTCCACATTCCGGACAAATGATCGTACTGACAAGGCTCGGGCGTTTTTCACTCATGGCGTCACATCAAGGTTATCAAGAAATCATTAATTCGGATTTCGTTGAGCATGATAACCCAAGCAATTGTCGTCAGCGCAAAACTGCCTGTCAGCCACCATTTGAGGCGGTCGAGCGAACTACGGCGATACGCGACGATGCCAGAGAGAATAAGCAGAGCCGTCGAACCGCCAAGCCCGCAATAACTCGCGGCGGCGATCTTGCCAAATACGGCCAACCAGCTCCCTCCCAAGCCAAGTAAAATCAATGCCATCGGCAAGATGCAGCAGGTCGCAACGCCAAATGCGGTAAACGATCCAAGAAAACTCGCCCCTACAAATTTACTCATAGTCAGCTTTCTCCAACTTTGACGATCTCGAGCGGAAGCCGGTTCGGCTTCTTCGATTTTTGCTTCGTGCGGTTTGCGAAATTCGACATCATGACAGACAAATTGCATCCTGTAGTGGCTACAGGTTCAAGGGAAAGGTCATCACATGATTGCCATTGGCGAAGGGGCGAGATTGACCGGCCTGTCGGTCGAGGCGATCCGCTACTACGAACGGGACGGCATAGTCGAGAAAGCCGGTCGAACCGCCTCGGGGCGCCGCGCTTACACGGAACGGGAAGTATCCGAGCTTAGATTCATCAAACGCTGCCGCGATCTTGGCTTTACTATTCAGGATGCATGCGCACTTCGCGAATTGTCCAAAGCGCTCGAGCAAGCTTGTCGTGACGTCGAAGACGTCGCAACAAGACACCTTGAAAACGTCAGGTCAAAAATCGCCGCTCTCCAACGGCTGGAGCAAGCATTGGCAGAATTTGTGCAGACTTGCACTGAGGGAGCAGCATCATGCCCCCTGCTAACGGCGTTGCTCAACGAACCTGTCGTCAAAGATGTCATTAGCGGCCACTAATTGCAGCGCCCGGAAAAACCGAAACTGGCTACCTCAGCTTGTGGAGGAGCGGCTTTATTGTCCCGGTATTCCGTAACCCTCAGCGATGACGGCCGATCTCTGTTGTATTTTTGTTGAATGAAAGAATTGCGATCAGCTTACCCTCTAGTTCGCGCCGTTAGCTATACCGGACCGGTGATGGCGTGGATGCTCTGATGCTGTCAACTAAGTAAGAAATACCATAGAATCTGCAAATTTTTGCCGCTTTGCCCCTAGAGGCTAGGAAGCTGTTGCAATGCATCAAAACACATGAAGGCTTGCGATAGAGCACTCTTGGACTAGCAATTACGGAACCTTAGAGAAACGAGCATGGGGAAGGCAGATATGACAAATCCCACTTTAGTTCAGAGAAGGTTTTCGAAAAAGCTGTCGGGTCATCTATCAATGGTCTGTTTTATATGCAGCTATTTTGTCTCTGCCGCTGCATTGCAAGCCTCTGAGCTTCCCTTGATCGATCTTGATAGAAAGATTGAAGCGCCGTCGGGGGCCAAATCACTATGCAATGATTACTCTTGGGCGTGCGCGAAAACTCGTAGTTCTGGACTGTCCGAGGCGCAGGAAAAGCAGATCGTTAAAACGATCAACATGCGCGTCAATCGGAGGATTCACGCCGTTTCGGATCAAAGCCAATATGGAACAAAGGAATACTGGACATTGCCGACGCAAGGGTCAGGAGATTGCGAAGACTTTGCTTTGCAAAAGAAGTTTGAACTTGTGCAGAATGGTTTGGATCCTACGAAGCTACTAATTGCGACTGTCTTGGACACCAATCGCAATGGCCATGCTGTTCTTGTCTATCGCTCGAGTGAAGGCGACTTGGTTCTGGACAATGTTACCAACAGGATCAAAACGTGGAAAGAAACTAGGTATCTATTCCTAAGAATACAGGACCCACTACACCCTGACCGTTGGGTGCAGGTTTTTAGCGGCTAAAAGCAAATGTGGCGCGCCCTCGAGACGCGCCACAATAAGCTTTGGTCCTGCGACTACCAGTTGTTTCGCGGCAACCCCAGTTTAGGGCACCGCTTCAAACTTTGGTCAAGCTTCCGCAGCGTTGTACAAGCGCGGAGTCACCAGACCTGTGCTGTTCAAACCGCGCATCGCCTTGGCTGCCGCAAGCACTGCTAGATCAGCAATCGGCTCGATGACTATTACCAGCATATAGGCACCGCCAAAGGACAGAACCGACGCCATAGTTTCAGCACCAAATCCCTGGCCGTAGAAAGCCCAGAACGCAACCCATGCGACTACTCCCCCCTGATACATCGCACTCAGGGCAAGAGCTTGGCCATATTTGAGGTCAACATATGCTGTACCGGGTGCAATGATGCGGCTGGCCAATGCTTGTAGCGCAAATAGCGGCACCAGCAGAGTGGTTAGGTTGATGAAGTACTGCGGAAGATCGAACGGGGCAAAAAACACCCCTTGAATCAGCAGACCGGCTGCCAATCCAAAAGCCGCGGGTGCAGCACCGAGAAGCAGGAACAGCGTCGACCCCAGAATGAAGTGGACTTCAGAGACACCAACCGGGAAGTGTGGCAGGACTTCAAAGAAAAGGAAGACACCAACGGTGGCGAGCACCGAGCGCATGACAAAAGATGCAGGTCCATTCGCACGCAATGTGGGAAACGTTTCTTTCGCTGCGTAAGTAGCCGCGCCTGCGGCGGTAACATAGGAAAGCGCGATTTTGGCACCATTCACGATGCCCGGTTCGATGTGCATTTTATTTCTCCCTACCGCCTCACCCGGCGGCTTGTCAGGTTGAATCGGCCGTAAGGCCGACAGATACAGTCTGGGCATAGCCCGGCGTTTTACGGCAGGTCTCCTGACTCGCGGGTGCTCGCTCCGCCAACCTTCCCGGTTCCATTACGAACCAGTGGTGTCTTGGCATCGCTCTCCGCTCACAGTTGCGGGGGCAGTTACGGAATTGGCGCCGTTAAAAACACCGAACCGTATTCCCTTTTAATCCTTTTGGCTTCCGCCATCAGGAACCGAAAACAATTCACCGCTACAATGGCGGCTTCGTTTCTGTCAATTGTCTTTGCGACCTAGTCCGAAGTAGACTCGACCGAAGTAGGGTTCACGCAACCGGCGACATGGTCGACTAGGTAAACCAAGTGTTACCTGAAACCTCTTGAAGCTCTAGCTGCTAGAGGCTTTAAGACTCGAATTTGATCGCGAAAATGCGATGCAAATACATTAAACTTGTGAACCAGGACGAGATCTATGCTGACAAGGCGCCATTTCATTCAATCAACCACTGCGCTGTTCTCCGCGTCTGCGGCCAGTCCATTGATCGCCAAAACATGGCCAACCTCGTCGCAAAAGACCTATTGGGACAGCCAGGTCACGCCATTTGATTACGATCCAGCGACCTCAAATCCATGGGGCGTTCATGACCGTTTTTTACCACGACGTGTCGTAGCAAATGATGGTTTGGTTCCTGGTGACATCCATGTCGATGCCGTCGCGCGCTATCTTTACCATATCGAGGAAGGCGGGACAGCAATGCGCTATGGCGTAGCGATCGCGCGTGGGAACCTTTACGAGCCCGGTACCTATGCTATCCGGCGCAAGGTCGAGTGGCCACATTGGACACCAACGGCTTCAATGATCGAGCGCAACCCCGAATACGCGGAATTTCGGGATGGCATGGAACCCGGGCCAAGTAATGCTCTCGGCTCTCGAGCCCTTTATCTATACGTTGGGGATCGAGATACTTATCTCAGAATCCACGGTACACCTCAGCCCAGAAGCATCGGTGGTCGCGCAAGTTCTGGATGTGTTAGAATGATCATGGCCCATATCAATGATCTCTACCCACATGTAAAAATCGGCTCGACCGCATACTTATACTCGGCCGAAGATAGCGTCACAGCCCGCTCATAAATTTTGGGCAGCGTAGGTGGACGTCGCTGCCCTCTTTTTTTATCAGGCGTCGCGCGCGGCGCAGATCGGAGCGCCATTCGTCGCGCGCAATGGTACCAATGTCGTCTCGACAGGTCCGCTGTGCTCATACCAGAAGCAATTGTCATCTGGTAAAAGGCGTGCCGTAGCCAGATCCTGCCCCGGCCCTGCCAGTGCAACGACAGAATCTGGCAGGTTACCTGGTTCGAATGCTTTGCTTTTGCCCCCTGTGAACTGGGCTGAGCAACCGGCAGTAATCGAGACTAACGTGATGGTAATTGCGATCCGTTTCTGCATTGACCTGTTCCAAATTTTTTACGTCTTCTGCGACTAGATTGCATTCACGCGGCCAGCCCGCAAGAAGGAATGAAGCATCAATATCGCGGGCAACGAACCGGATTGAAAAAAAAATTGAAAAAGGTATTGAAGCTCTAGTTACTGTAGGAACTATTTACAAAGGACCATAGAGATTCTTGAGGTCCAATCATGTCATCCGATACCCATAGCCACGACCATGGCCACGAAAACAAACATGGTCACCACGCATGCGGTAGCGGCGGGTGTGGCGACATCGCCCCCGCCGGTCCAATTCCTGAAGGTGGTAGAAGCTTTCAGGTCTCTGGCCTTGATTGCGCCGAAGAGGTGGCGATCCTGAACCGTGTCGTCGGCCCGAAAGCAGGTGGCGAAGAGCATCTTGCATTTGATGTGATCAACGGTCGGATGACACTTCTTGAAAGTGCTGCCAAGTTATCTGACGAAGATGTCATGATGCTGGTTGCCAGTACTGGTATGACCGCCAAACCATGGGATGACGGAAATGCCGCCCAGGACCAGGCGGCGCATATTGCACGTCAGCGGCGGTTCACCACTCTTAGCGGAGGGTTTTGGGCAGCGGGTTTTGGCTGGCACATTTTCGAAACCGGCATGGGCGGTGCGCTCGGGCTGTTCTCGGGACATGGTGAGGTTCCGATGCCTTTGCCCGAGGCAGCTTTGTTCGCGGTCGCGATCTTGTTTGGCGTCTGGCTGGTGGCCCCTAAGGCCTGGTCTTCGGCGCGTCGACTTTCGCCGGATATGAACCTTTTGATGGTTGTTGCCGTCGCTGGTGCCATCGCTCTGGGTGAGTTTTTTGAAGCCGCAACTGTAGCATTTTTCTTCTCGCTCTCTCTTTATCTGGAAAGCTGGAGTGTCGGACGTGCTCGGAACGCGGTATCCGCGCTGCTTGATCTGGCCCCCCCGACGGTTCGGCTGGTTCGTGCTGACGGTTCTGAGGCAACGGTCCCGGCGGCGGATGTCTTTGTCGGTGACAGCTTCATCGTTCGCGGTGGGGATCGCATTCCACTTGACGGGGAAGTCATCGAAGGGGCCGGTGCCGTTGACCAGGCTCCAATCACAGGTGAAAGCGCGCTGATTCCCAAAGAGCTGGGTGATGAGGTCTATGCCGGCACAATCAATGGTGAAGGCGCCCTCAAAATACGTGCGACGAAAACAGCGTCAGACACCGTGCTTGCCAAGATCATCCGGATGGTCGGTGATGCTCATGCTCGCCGTGCGCCGGTTGAGCAGTGGGTTACAAAATTTGCGCGGATTTATACGCCCATCGTTATGGTCGTCGCAGTGGCCATCGCCCTGATCCCACCGCTTGTATTTGGCGCATCGTGGGGCTTCTGGTTTTACAATGCACTTGTTCTGCTGGTTATCGCCTGCCCCTGTGCGCTCGTCATTTCCACACCGGTTTCAATCGTTGCGGCTTTGACCGCTTCGGCCCGGGCTGGGGTTCTGATTAAGGGCGGCGCATATATCGAGGCCCCCGGGCGTACCACCGCACTGGCCATGGACAAGACAGGCACGATCACCATGGGTGAGCCTGAAGTGGCCAATGTCTATCCGCTGGGCGCCGCATCCGAGCAGGAGCTGTTGGCGAGCGCTGCCAGCCTCGAGGTTCGGTCTTCACACCCGCTGGCCCGCGCCATTTTGACCCGGGCAGAACAGACCGACATTTCGATATCGGCGGCTGAAGACATCCGAACCGTTCCCGGTCGTGGTCTGGAAGGCCGTACCGAGCGTGGAGATATCTGGCTTGGCTCCGACCGCTTCGCTGTAGAGAAAGGCTTTGGCGCGTCCATCCCTGCCGAGTTGCGCAACCAAATCGAAAACGCGGGAAGCACACTTGTTGTTGTCGGGGATGAGAACGGGTTAACCGGTTTGCTTGAGCTGCGGGACCGCATTCGACCCGAAGCCCGAAGCATCGTTGCCCGGCTTCATGCGCAGGGCGTAGAGTCAATCATCATGCTGACTGGTGACAACGAACAAACAGCGAGAGCGGTAGCAGCCGAAGTCGGCATCGACGAAGTCCGGGCCCAGCTTCTGCCGGAAGACAAAGTCGCTGCGATTGAGGAACTGGCAGAACGGCACGAGATGGTTGCGATGATCGGCGATGGCGTCAACGACGCACCTGCGATGGCTCGGGCACATTATGCGGTTGCGATGGGTGCAGTTGGGTCCGACGCTGCTATCGAGACCGCAGATATTGCTCTGATGACCGACGACATCGGTAAAGTACCCTGGCTGATCGACCATTCACGTCGAACCATGTCGATCATCCGTCAGAACATCGGCTTCTCACTTGCGACCAAAGCATTGTTTGTCACTCTGACGGGTTTTGGGCTGGCATCCATGTGGGGTGCAATCGCCGCGGATGTCGGAGTGTCCTTGCTGGTCGTGGCCAATGCCTTACGGCTTCTGAAAGCTCCGGAAGATCGCACCGCCCAGACTGCGGCAAATACCCTTGGCTCGCAGGGTATAGGCGCTGCGACCACATAAGAGTGGAAGCCGGACTTCAAGGTGTCCGGCTTTCGCCTCGCTTACCGGCGCGTTACATCAGGCGCACAACTGCGATCGAAAGAAAAAACGCCACCAGGCCAAAAGCGATGGCATATCCTGTAGCGTATTGAAGAATATCAAGGCTGTTGCCATTCCGGCGCTTTGCCAGGACCCCACCCCAAACGGCGCCAACCAAGGCCCCCGCGATTGCCATCATTTTACATCCTCTGATTTGGTTCTTCTGGAGTGCAGTCCGCTTCAGGCGCGCATACCCGCAAACTGATAGCCGCGCACCTGAAGCCGTTTTAAGAAACTCTCACGAACTAGATTCGCGTTTTTTGGCGACGGGATTGCCCAGCTGTTTCTCAAGCTGTGCTCGAGCATTTCTTAAGCGTTTTCGCGCTGCTTCGTTTTCAACCTCGTTGTTCGCAGCGGCAGCAAGTCGGTCGTCAGAAAGCGGGTCCGTTGGTCGCCCGTCGACCAATACTTCATAATGAAGATTGGGGCCGGTCGCGGTGCCGCTCGACCCGACACGACCAACCACCTCGCCAGCCTCCACGCGCTGACCTTTGGCCAGACCATCGGCGGTTGCGCTAAGATGCGTATATCGCGTGACCGTGTCCGATCCATGAGCGATTTCCACCACACGCCCATACCCCCCGCGCCAACCTACATAAGACACGCGCCCCGGGGCCGTCGCATGTACCGGAGTACCACGTGCGGCAGCGAAATCGACACCGGTGTGCATCCGCACATTGCCGTAGACCGGATGTTTCCGCCGACCAAAGACAGAACTCAGGCGCGCGCCCTCAACTGGTTGCGAGAAGACGCGAAGAAGCTCACCATCGACATAGATTGCGGCGCGGCCAATTTCGGCGTCTGGCCATGCTATTTCGTAAAGTTGGTCATCCACTTCCAGTGCTGCAAAAATGAGTTGCGGCTGGCCTACCTTCTCGCCGTCGATACTTTCTTCGCGCCAGAGAAGACGGAGTGTTTCACCTCCTGTCAGATCCTTCCGAAAATCCACTGTGCCGCTCAGCATCTGAGCGAGATCCACCGCAAAACGGACCGGGAGCTTTGCACCGCTCAGTGTATTTGAGATCGAGGTTTCGATCTCTGTTTTGCGGGCCAGAATGACTGTGTCGGGTTCCGGTGAGACCACGCGCGTGGACAACGTCTCGCTAAGTGTCACTTCAATTCTCACGCCATCTTCCACGGCGAGCTCTACACTCCGCAGTTGATCCGCGGCCGTTGCAACGACTGTTATCGAGTGACCCGGCCGCAAGCGCCGCAAGTCGTATTCAGCGCCAAGTGCAAGTGCGATTTCAGCGCGATCGGTTGCGTCGATCCCCGCGTCAGACAGCATACTGTCGAGTGTGTCACCCACTGCAAGCTCGCGCGTCCATGTTCGTGAAGGTGGTTCAACAGGTGGCAAAGGTTCCTCTGCCTGAATGGGTTCCGGCTGAGCAGGTCGAAACGAAACGGGGCTTGGAGCGAGTTCTGCCGATGGTACGTTCAGCAACAGAGCCGATGTGGTCTGCGGTTCCGCAGGAAGTTTGGGCACCTGAAAGACCGTGGGCGCAGGCGCCGTCATTTCAGACCTGTTCGAGGCAATGAACATGATCGAAGCAATCGAGACACTGCTGATCGCGATCGCCGAGGTTGCTAGAAATCGTGCGTTCATGATGTTGTATCCGCTCCACTTTTCAAAGCGCGGCGGATCTTGGGTACAGCGAACTCTCTCTGCTCATGATAGTCGATGGTGCTGACAAATTCGCCTGTGGGGTTAAACAGAAAAACACTTGCGGTGTGGTTCATTGTGTAGTCGCCATCTTCCATTGGAACTTTTTCATAAGTGGCGCGAAAGTCGTCTGCGGCTTGCGCGATTTGGTCCGAAACGCCGACCCAACCGCGAATAGCCGGATGAAAGTAGCTGACATAATCGGCCATGGCTTCAACGGTGTCTCTTTCAGGGTCTACAGTTATGAACACGACGTTCACCTCATCCGCGTCATTGCCCAGATCATCCAGCCAGAGGGAAATATCTGAGAGTGTCGTCGGGCAAACATCCGGACAGTAGGTAAAGCCGAAGAACACCATTGTTGCACGTCCGACCAGCGATTGCGGGGTGGCGGTAGTCCCTTCGTGATCAACCATGCGAAAGTTCATGTCTGACAACGCAAGGGGACGAAGGCGATCAGATTGAGCCGCTCCCGGCCCATCCACTTGCCACCATCCGGCAAAGAGTGTCAGCCCGATTGCACCAAGTCCAGCAGCCCCAAATGTGAGAACGCGTCGCCGTTGCATCAGTTCTCGGGGCCTCGCGCAGCAATACCAAATATCGGTACGTTGACAGTCTTTTCTGCGCCATCGGCAAAGATCAGAGTCAGCGCAAAACTCTCGCCTTCGGTCATAGGGCGTTGCAGCCGCATGAGCATAGCGTGGAGCCCGCCCGGCTCAAGCGCTACGGAACCACCCGGCGCAATTTCCAGCTCGCCAGCTGGTGCCATGGAACTGACGCCCTCTGCATTGGTCGATGTCTGATGGATCTCGGGCATCATCGCAAGATCGGTGCGGATAGACGTCAGCGTGACGGCCTCATTGCCGGTGTTGCTGATCGTCATGTAAGCGACGCCAGGTCGGTTGGTGCCAATTGAAGCGCGCGACCAGGCATCTTCAACGACAACATCGCCGCCCCCTGCCAGTACAGGTGCCGATAGAATGGCAGTGGTGCCGAATGCGGCAAGCACACCTGCCAGAAGTGTATTTTTTGCAGTGAGTCTCATAGTACCTCTCGCTACTGCTCAGCTTTGCAGTGCTGCAACTTCTGCAGCGACCAGGCGTCTCAATTCAGCCTCACCAAACGGATCCAGAGATTTGCCATTGACGAAGAATGTCGGAGTTTGCCTTATACCGACCGCTTCGACATCAGCGCGATCCTGATTGAGAACACCAACTGTCTGGGGCGCAAGCATTTGTGCCTGCGCTGCCTCGGCATCCAGTCCCGCCGCTGCTGCAACTCGAATAATAAGACCAGGCTCAGGCGCACCATGCGCGGCCCATTTGGGCTGCTCCCGCAGCACGGCTTCCAGCACTGGTTCGAAGACTCCCTGCATGCGTGCCGCTTCAAGCACGCGGATCGCCTCCTCTGAGCCTTCGCCATGGAAAGGGGTGTACCGGATCACAACCCGCACGAGGTCTCCATGCTGTGCCATGATGTCCTTCACGACCGGATGAAAGGCACGGCAGGCTTCACAAGCTGGATCGAAGAATTCGACTATTGTAACCGGTGCGTCTTTAGGACCGAGAACAGGCGAGTAAGAACGGATAAGTGTTTCAGCGATTTCGGGTGCGACAGGCTCGGTATTGCCTGAAGCAGTCGTTCGGTTCACGTACCAGGCGGCGGCTCCGAATCCGGCCCCACCGAGCGCGAGAACGGACAAGATCATGCCACGTCTGTTCATACTTGTTTCTCCTTGAGTGAAAGAGCACATAGAGCGCCGATCAGCGCAAACGAAACGAGCGCCATCAGCGGAATCGGGATGCCCAAAACAGATTGATTTGCGTCGGTGCAGGACGGACCACTTGCCGAGCATGGTTGGATTTTTTCGGGGATCAGACCAGCATACAGGCCCATATGCCACAAGGCGACAGCAGCGCCCCCCAATGCCAGTGCTATCCCGTAACGACCCACGTTCTGGTCCTGCCACCACAGGCCAAGCCCCAGTACGATCGCCAATGGGAACATGAACGCACGCTGGAACCAGCACAGCACACAGGGCGTCTGCCCCAGGATCTCTCCAATAAACAGAACAGAAAGAGACGCAACCAGGGCAATCGCCCAGGCCAGGCCAAGAAGTGTATCTTTGGAAAACCGGGACATGGTGCTCAGAGTCTCTGTTTCAGATCCGCAAGAATTTCTTCGGCAGGTGTGCCATATGACCAGGACTGAACGAATCCAGCGTCCTCATTGAACAGAAACAGATGAGAGGTATGCCCCATCGTATATCCGTCCGGTGCAGCGGTCTGTTCGATCCGTTCGTAGAATATCGGAAAGGTCTTGGACGTTTGCGCAATCTGTTCTGGCGTGCCTGTAAGCCCAATGATCCCCGCATCGAAAAGTGGCACATACTCGGCCAGGACGGCCGGAGTGTCGCGTTCGGGGTCAATTGAAATGAAGATAGGTTGCACTTGGTTTGATTGGTTTCCCAGGCCTTCCTGCACTGCTGCTACCTCAGACAGTGTTGTAGGGCATACGTCCGGGCAGTTGGTGAACCCAAAAAACACCAACATCCATTTGCCCGCAAAGTCGTTCTGAGTACGAACAACGCCAGAGTGATCTGTCAGTTCGAACCTGGCTTCGAACGGAACAGACCCCTCCTCAAACCGCGCAGGTCTATATTCTGACCACAGCATCAGATAGGCAAATGCCGCCGTTGCGACACCAGCCAGTACCCATAAGATTTTCTGAAATACGGTCAGTTTCAAAGCTAGCCGTCCGCCTGTGATTCTTGGTTCAGAACGGCATGTACACCCTCTACCTGCTAGAGGTTCAAAGGGGATTTTGAGCCTGCGGCTGGGTGTCACAGGTCCACCGGCTGGAAGGTGCTATTGTGCGGCGCCAACCTGAACCTACATAAGCTGTAACTTTGTAAGGAGACCCAGATGCTGACGATCGGAACGCTTGGAAAAAAGACCGGAACCAAGGTTCAGACGATCCGCTATTACGAGCAGATCGGACTTATGCCGGAACCGGGGCGCACCGAAGGTGGCCAGCGGCGTTATGGCCATACCGAACTGGATCGCCTGGCTTTTATCCGTCATTCCCGCCAATTGGGGTTTTCGCTTGAGGCGATACGCGAACTGCTTGATTTGTCCGACGATCCGGATCGCCCATGTCATGAAGCCGACAGTATCGCGCGCCGGCAACTCAAACAGATTGAGCAAAGAATGGCGCGGCTGGAAGCGTTGCGGACCGAGCTGGAGCGCATGGTGCATGAATGCAGTGGCGGCAACACCTCGGACTGTCGTGTTCTCGAAGTTCTGCGCGATCATTCCGAATGTCTTACTGATCACGAAGAAATCGGCGCCTAACCCCGGGCAGCGTTATTGCGAACTGGAATTAGCCTCTTGAAGCTATAGTCACTATAGCAATTAAAAGTCTTTCTGAGTTGATTCGACGAGAGACCAAATGCTGAACCGAGACCCGTTGCTAACCGCCACACCTCTGCTTGATTTTGAAACACCCGCAATTTTGGGGCTCATAACTGAACGGAGCTGGCCCGATCTGCCTGTATTGGATCGAATTGGCGCTATTTATGATTTCGTGCGTAACGAGATTGCCTTTGGTTACAACCGTGCAGACGATATCCCGGCGTCAGAGGTACTCGCCAATGGCTATGGGCAATGCAATACCAAGGGCACTCTTCTGATGGCACTGTTTCGCGGCAGCGGTATCCGATGCCGTTTGCATGGCTTTACGATCCACAAAGAATTGCAGAGGGGTGTGGTTCCCGAGCTTTTCTATCCGATGGCGCCGACGGAGATTGTGCATTCATGGGTCGAAGTCGAAACAGAGGGTACGTGGCTAAAGCTGGAAGGCTTTATTCTGGATGAGCTTTTCTTACGCGTGTTGCAGCAGACATTTCCCAAAACAGAAAGCCTGTGTGGGTATGGTGTGGGGACGGATTGCCTGAGCGATCCCCAGGTCGAATGGGAAGGCCGTGACACATACATTCAAAGAAACGGCATCGTGCAGGATTTTGGGGTCTTTGACTCCCCTGACTCCTTCTATGTCCGTCACAGGCAGAACTTTGGCTTTTTCCGTGAACTGATGTACCGAGTCGTCGTGAGGCATTGGATGAACGCACGTGTCAGAGCACTACGCACTGGCAGGCTGGTAGCAATTGTTTCGGCAACACATTCCCATGGAAACAGCGGTGAATCCGTTTGAACGCTAGATTGGCACCAAAAATTTTCCTCAACGCAGGCGACTTTCAATCTAGCAAGCTTGAGGCCTTAACAAACCAGCGTGAGGGGGTGTGTAGCAGACTACACCGGCCCGGTTTCAAGCGAAGCATCCAACCTTCAACCGCTATGGAAGAAAGGAAAGACACGAGCCTTTTCCTTGGAGAATTGGGAAATTCCGGCTTAGTTGAACCGTTTTTGCAAGGCCGTATTCAGCGCCTCTGACAATAAAACCAGAACAATGATTGCCAACGTCACGGTCGCAGCCTTTTCATACTGAAACGACCGTACATAGGTTTGCACATACAACCCGATGCCACCGGCACCGACAATGCCCAGTATCAGGCTTTCGCGCAGATTTAGCTCAAACCGAAATACGGTATCGCGCATGATCACAGGCGCCATCTGCGGCCAGATCGCCCAACGCAACTGTTGAATTCTGTTGGCTCCCGCGCTTTCAAGCGCCGCCACAGGAGCGGTAGCAACATTGTCGATGGCTTCCGCATAGAACTTTGCCAACATGCCGGTCGCGTGAAATGTGATTGCCAGTATACCGGGAAGTGGACCCAACCCAACAGCGCCCACCATTAGCATAGCGACCAGGATCAGCGGGATCGATCGGATAACCGCCAGCAAGGCACGGACGGGACGCCAGATCGCTGGTGGCACCATAGTTTCAGAGGCCAGAACGGCCAGTCCCGCCGACAGGGTCACAGCGAACAAAGTTCCCAGAATGGCGATCCTCAGTGTCTCGGCCAGCCCCGTCAGAACCTCGCGCCAAACGGACAGGTCAGGTGGGATCATGCGCCCCAGAAACTCTGCCAGACGGGGCCCCGCGCCTGGCAGCTTGCCCAATCCCATATCCCCGCTGGTCAGCGACCACAGGATCGCCAGTGCCAGCATGACCCAAATGACAGATCGACCCATCAACTGACTACCCGCAGCCCCGATGTGACACCGGCGCCGTGATACAGTTCATCGATGTCCGCGCTGGTCAATTGAGCCGACGGTTTGTCGAACAATACCACGCCATCTCGCAGGCCTATGATGCGCTCAGCAAAGCGGCGCGACAGCTCTGGCTGATGCGAACTGAAAATGACGCCGATTCCGCGGCTACGTGCAGAGCTGGTGATCAGGCTCAGAATGCGTTCGGCGTGAGCAGGATCCAAATTGCTGACGGGCTCATCCGCAAGGATCAACTCGGGTTCTTGTGCCAGACATCTGGCAATCGCAACGCGCTGCCGTTGTCCACCCGACAACTGATCGGCACGGCGGCTTGCCAGATCGGACAGCCCCGTATCCTGAAGCGCCCGTGTCACGCACATATGGTCCTCTTCCCGGAACCGACCCCAGAGTGAGGACCAGATATTCATCCGGCCCATCCGACCGTTCATCACATTCTGATAAACACTCTGCCGATCAACCAATGCGAATTCCTGGAAGACAAAGCCAGTATTGGCACGGTCCTCGCGGGATGGAATTCCTGTTGCCAAAAGTGGCTTGCCCAGCACCTGTGCCTCGCCCTGCCAACCGCTCAAACGACCGTCCAACAACGCCAGCATCGTTGATTTGCCCGCACCCGAAGGACCGAGTAGCGCGACGCTTTCACCGGGCTGCACCGACAGTGAAACATCTGTAAGAGCTGCCGCACTGGCAAAGTGCTGAGATACCGCGTTGAGTGAAGCTATAGGGTTCATTTCAGAAACCCATACCGCCGCGCAGTCTCGCGCACGCCCTCGTAAACCGATGGATCAGCAGGAAGATAGCCATCCGGGCCATAGAGGTAAGCCAGTAGGTGACGGTTCTCACTCTCGTTGAGGCGCAGCATGGTTTCAATGAACTTCGCCTGCAGCCCAGCGTCCAGATCGGGGCGGGCAATGATTGCGTGGCTGGGAATTTGTTCTGATTCCGCCAGCACCTTGACCTCGGCCTGCTGATCCGGAGTCAGATAGAGATCGGCATACTGGCTTGCGCCTGCCGCATCGACCAGTCCGTTGGCCATGGCCTGCATCGCTTGCTGATATCCGCCAGCAAAGAATTTCTGCCCGAAAAAGCTGTCGGCATCGCCCGTGCCCGAGAACAGCCCGGCACGCACAAACAGATCAAGCGGATAGATGTAACCGGATTCCGACACCGGATCTGAAAAGGCAATGTCTCGCCCCTTCAGATCGGCCAGCGTCTCGATTCCGCTGTCACGCCGAACGAAGACCCTGCCCGAATAGCTGGGTTGCCCGCGATAAACCTCGGACAAAAGCGGTACGGCGCCGATCTGGTCTTCGGCCAACACAAAGGGCAATGCTCCCATGAACGAGATGTCGGCATCACCGTTGCGCAACGCCTCGACGGCGGCAGCGTGGTCAAACGTGACAAACCCCGTGACCGGGACACCCATCTGCTCGGAAAGCCAGCCGGTGATGACGTTGATGTCACCCAACAGCTTTTCGGGGTTCTCCTGCGGGATGAAGGCCAGCTTCAGCCCCTGATCAGTTGCAGCCATTACGGGCAGCGCTGCAGATGCGGCTGCAGCGACCAGAAAATTGCGGCGCGACAACATCAGAACATCCTCTCGTCAATTTCGGCTTGCATGGCCTTGAACAGTTCCCACTGGCGGGTGGCTTCGGTCCAGTTTCCTTCGGCGCTGGCATCGCCAACCGCCCGCAGGATAGCGGCAAATTCGTAGATTTCGGGCTTGGCGTTCTGATTGACCATGACACTGGCATCCGCGGCCAGATCAGGAGCTACTGTGTCGATCAGAACCGCTATATTTTCGGCATCCTGCATCGGCAGCAGGGTATCGAGCGTGCTGGCGAATGTCGTCAGCTCCTCCCAGGACAAGCGGAATACGCTGTTGCGACCTTCGAATACTTGATAGGGGTCTTCACCGTCTCCAACAGCTTCGACATAGGCCGTCAGATCTGCGCGCTGTGCTTCGTCCAACCCCAAATTTTTGGTGTCATTGAACCAGTCAACAACGCTGGCCAGCGTCGGCAACGATCCGTCATGCATGTAAGGTGCAGTGAAATTGACGTTGCGCAGCGTCGGGGTTTCGAACGCGGTAGCCGTGCCGCCGGGGAATGGTGGTGCAGCGCTGCCGATGTCGTAGGTCAGACCATCGCGGAACTGACGGTCAGGCGTGTGACACGAAGCGCAGGATTTGTCACCAAGTCCGGCAAACTTTGAGTTGAACAGCACCTCCCCGCGCTTGGCGGCGTCTGACGCCAGATCGGTTAGCTTGCCGGACCGATCGATCTTTGGGTTGGGAAGAAAGTCGAACTGTTTGACATAGGCTTCCAGCGCATCCAGTTGGAACGGCGTTGGTTCCTTTCCCGCGAATTCGGTCACAATCACATTTCGGATGAACCGACGCAGGCTGGGTTCGCGCCCGTCGCGGCCATAAGGTGCGGTAAAGCGGATGCCGCGCATGGAAGGCGTGTCCAAGTGATCATCGGTCCGGTCATTGAACATTGGATTGAAGAACGATCCGTCCACATCCATCCCACCCGGATGGGATGAAAGGCCCGGAATGAAAAAATCCCGGTTCACGTCGGAGCGGTTGTGGCAGGTCGAGCAGGCAATGCCCAACTCGCGCGCCGGGCCGCCGAAGATTTCAGGGCTGTCGAACAGCATATCGCCATAGGCCACCAGCGGTAGATTGGCTTCATCCTCACCCGCCTCCTCAAATTGAAGAACCAGCCGCGGCAGCTGCGCCTGATCTCCGATGTTCGACCCTGGAGGCAGAGTGGCAGGCATTGTGATATGTTCGCCGGAAAGCACAACTGCTTCAGGCAGCGGTGTTAACTTGTCGCGTTGGGCATACTCGGATGGCAGATAGTTGGCACGAATATAGGCAACAATAGTGGCCTGAGCTTCTGCAAATTGGTCGACATCCACTGTTTGTGCGCCATTGCCCAGTACTCCTGCGCTGCCAAGGGTGGAGTTCAGAACCAACCATGCCCGGCCCAGATCGCGAGACGCCGACGTGTCTGCAGCCTTGATACCATCCTCGAATGCGCGGAACAGAGCAGCCGCTTGCGCGACCTCGCGTGCCGCTTCAGGCTGACCCAGCTCGGTCTTTGCGACATCCAGATGGCGCAGAATTCCCTCAGCAATGGCAGTTGTGCTTGCTTCAAACAGCGCCTGCCTATCTTCGGCTTGCATAGCTCGGTTGATCGCAAGCGCCTCATTGTCGGAGACGCGTGATAAGGGAGCGACCTGAATGTCACTGCCGGGTGCAGGCGAAGTCCAACTCCTCTCAATTTCATCCCAGGGAACCGGAGTTAGATTTCCCATGAACAAGGTCAGTCGATACGCGGCAGCGCGTGGTGCCCAAGGAGATTCTTCAATCGCCGTGGCATCCGCGATCACTGGCAATGCGCAAAGAAGTGTGGACGCTATCAGGTGTTTCATAGCTTTATCTATTAAAGTTAGCCTTGTCTAATTTATCGGTGGAAGCATGCTCATTGTCAAGTTCGACTTTCAGGTGCATACACTGGAGACTAGACCAGCGACGTAATCGTGAGCCGATGACCGAAACAACACCGCGAAATTCAGATCGTAGTATTGACACTCAGGCGAGTGGATTTGAGGCCGTGCGACAGGCTCATCAGAGCGAAATGGTTGAAGACTACGTTGAACTTATCGCGGAGCTGATCCATCAGAATGGCGCGGCGCGCCCGGTCGAAATAGCCGAGCGATTGGGCGTGACCCAACCTACGGTTTCCAAAAATTTGGCTCGTCTAAAACGAGAGGGTTTCATTGAGCAAATACCCTACCGCTCACTTCAGCTGACCGATGCCGGGCGTCAATTGGCGGAAGCTTGTAGAAGGCGTCACCGGATTGTCGTGGAGTTCCTGATCGCCTTGGGCGTTTCACCGGAAGTCGCAGAGCATGACGCTGAAGGTATTGAACATCATGTAAGCGAAGAAACTCTTGCAGTTTTTAAAGGGTTCGTGAGGCGCGCTGATGAAACAAAATAGAAACAAAAAGAGCCTCAAATATGTTTGCGAAATTTGGTAGATCTAATTTCAGATAGACAGAGATTGTCCTAAGTTGCAGCTAGACAGTGACGCTATCTGAGGGTGAGTGGCCCGGCGCGAAACTACGTGGTACCTGAAAATCGATACAGGTGCAGCGTAGTGAACGAACCCTTAGAACAAGAATCCAATTCGGTAGTCGATCTGGCTCACTTAACAATCGGCGTCAAGATTTCCAGCGGCAAAAACCCTGATTTCAGCAGCGATCTCCGTACTGAATAGGCGAAAACTGAAAGGTTGCGTAAGAATAACAAATGTCGAAATCAAAGTGTCATTCATTGCACTGCTGACGAGGTGGCCACAACTGATCACTTGGTTTTCGGTTCCTGTCCTAGTGAGATCCAATACACCTTTGTTCAATTGGCCTTTAGTGATATTCTTTTGAAAAAAATCAAAATGAGCCGGGCAGTTCCTATGAAAAGACGTTTGTTTCTCTCTGGCTTCATAGCCGCCTTTTTGTCTGGCTGTGCAAGCAAGTTCCGTACTTACAATGGGCCGGTTGTGACTCGGCTTCGGCTATACAAAGGGCAGCGCCTACTTATCCTCGATGGTAGTGAGCGTGTCTTGCGGACTTTTCCGATTGGACTCGGATTTGCCCCCGAAGGTCACAAGCAATTCGAAGGAGACGGGCGAACACCTGAAGGCTCCTATGTAATTGACCGTCGCAATCCCGAAAGCCTTTTCCATCTTTCAATCGGAATCTCTTATCCGAACGAGGCGGATTCTGCGTTTGCCCGAGCTCTGGGTCGTTCTCCGGGCGGTGATATTTTTATCCATGGCGGCCCTCGCCCTGGAATTGATCCCACGAACAAGCGTGACTGGACCGCAGGGTGCGTCGCTGTCACAGATCAGGAGATTGAAGAGATCTACGCTATGGTCAAAGACGGAACGCCAATCGAAATCTATTCATAGAGGGACAGGTTCCAAATAGACAACGATTGCGGATTTGCCTTAGAGCTAAGTTGACGGCGTCAGAAGCAATTACTGGAGCTTTCACGGCCAACGCCAGACTCGCTGTTTCGGCGAACGGGTAAGCACCTCCTGTGAAACCACGCTGGGCAAGATCCTCCAGTATGCCAGGGCATTGCAGAGATGAGGCCTCAATCTACAATTTTTGGCTGTTAGAACGAAGGTGACAGCGTCTGCTGCCCTCGCGTCTAAGGGCTCTGTAGCCAAGCTTTGAACGTGACGCGTTTTCAGCAGAATAGGAGATTTAGAATCCAGAGTTAGAGTGGGCTCTACAACGGTGGCACAGCGACGTAAGCGAAATTATGTGAAACTTGCGCCTGCGGTCTTTTCAAAGACAAAGCAGTGCGTTTTAGCTGAATTCAGAGATACCTAATCCGCAATCTTTGATCACGGTTACGCGCAAGTTCCTCGACCACCTCGTTTGCACTCAAGTTAAACTCTCTCACGAGATCCGTGATCTGGACCGGCTGAAAGCTATCAGCGTTCCGCACCAGTCTGCCGTCTTCAAAAGCGATAAACTCGTGAGACCTGCCACCCCAACGGACGATCCCACCGCATAGTCGCTGACTTTCCATATTGACCAGTTCGGCCACAGGGTCGGCAAAGAAATCGCTCCACTTAAGAAATCCAGTACTGACTGCCCGCGCCACTGCCTGTTCAATCGTCCGGCTTTTGAGCTTGGTGGTGATCGAAGCAGTCAGTGCCTCTACCATTCGCGAAGAATGCCCCGTCTGCCTGGCAATGACAGACGGTATCAAACCCGACGCGAGCATCTTCAACACATCCAGTTCATCGCCAGACAGGGAATCCGAGGGAAAGTTGAATACGGTTTCAATGACATCCAGCGCAAGCAGATGCAGGACCTGTGCCTCATGGCGAAGGGCAGGGAGCATTGTAGCGACCAAGGCGTCCCACTCAGACCGCGGCAGATTGGACGTAACCGTAAAAACACCACGCTCACCAAACGGATTGATAGCCGGAATGGAAAGGCCGTTCTGACCCACACCAACTTCCCTTGCAGCCTCGAATAGTGGTGCATGTTCACGCTGGTCATCAAACACAGCCCAATCAATTGGTGCAATCATTGCAGCGCCAAAGCGAATGAGGGGATCGGCCAGAACCAGATCGTTGTCGACGTAATGCCTGACCCATTCGGCCGGGAACGTGGTGCAGCCGTGGACAACGTTGTGATACTTGTCGATATGGGCGTAGGACGCATTTTCCAGTCCAAACCTGGAGCAAATCTCCTGGAGGCGCGCTTCGCCTGTTTGCCTGAAATCCAGTTCAGAATTGCCAATATCCGCGATTTTCATAAGCTGCCTTTCTGTTCCGCGTCGCCGTTGGGGCCGATTAGCAACCTAAAGCTGAACAAACTACTCGGGAATTCCCGTAGCTAATCACAGATTTGAATACGGTTCTGTTCTGGAGGCGGAAACAGAGCGATATCCTGCCGATGAGACACGTCAATTTGAGCAGCTGGCGGGCATAATCCGACACAGCTAAAACCCGCTCTAGTGGTCTTGCGGAAGCCCGTCTTCCTCCTCTCGGGCTCTACGCGCCAAAAGCCCCATGAAACTGGAAATCAGGTTCAATTCACCCCGTTCTTCAGCTTGCACCATGCCGCGAAGGTATCCACCCGAATTAACCACGGACGGCAACCGCGGATCACTCAGCCTCGCATCCGTGATTACTCCAGCCAGGATCGCTCCCATGATGGTCAACCGATCAATCGCCGCGTGCCAGGCGGAGACATTGGTGCCAATCTCCGAAAGTCGGGACCAAACACCGGTCTCAATCGCAAAGAGGCTTGGCTTGGAATTCTGATCTCCACCACCGGCGATATCGATATGCATGCGCAACTCGGGTGAGGCCAGTTCATAAAGGATGCGATTGTTCACCCGCGGTAGTTTTTGGGCCTTGCGTGATGCCGTGTCTGTCGGATGATTGCTTTCTAAGCAATTCGGAGGGCCGTCAGGCCCGGAGCCGGAACAATCTGGTTCCGAGGCTTTTGCCGAGGACATAGAACTCTCGCCATCGGCGTTACAGGACAGAATTGTTTCTTCAATTTGGTCTTGTATATGGGACCCGAAACAAGCTTCGGGTTCACCCGAAATTTCACCGTGTTTTGCGACATACTCTTCGATCCGTTTCCAATGGTCATGGGCCGCCTGAACATGTGATCTGAGGGCATCCAATGACAGGTATTTTAGCTTGTCAGCGCGCGGCCAGGATTGAAGCTCCTCCATCATGTCTTCCAAGCTTTCAGGAGGGCAGGGGAGTAAGAGAAGCACAGCCAGACTATGTTTCACATATCGGCAAAGCCGTGATCGATCCCCGCGCAGCTCATCATGCTCTTTCTTCTCAGCCTTGCTTTGCACGTCCGCTTCGAGCATCTCTGGAATGAGGTTCAGGGCTGGGGTCAGGGAGAGGCCAAGTCCTTTGCGCTTACAACGCGCACCATTTGCGCCAAGCCTGCGTTCCATCAGGCCAATCCTTTCCAGCTCACGTTCGTGATTGTGGATTGTCCGATCTGTCACGCCACGCCCGGCAATCAGTGTTTCCTGGCGCGCGTAGCAAAAGGGTTCCTGGGACGGGTCGCGAAACGCGCATGGCGAGATCATGTCGATGATGATCTCAAAGGTGCGAATACACTGGGCCGACACGCCCCTGATCTGGGCATAGCATACACAGAGCTGCCGAAACCTGTCACGGTTCCAGCCGTCGGGAAGGCCGTTGTGGAAGCGTGAATTTTCGCGGTGATGGGCGGATGCGATCTGCCGAAAGCTCATTGTATTGGCTTCCCTTGGCAATGGTCAGTATTGGCATCGCGGCTTATCGGGGCAGGGTATTCGGTATGGTTCAGGGGTCTCATAGTCTGCTTCTCATTGGGGAAGCAAGGCGGCTCGAACCTCAGCGAAAAGACAGAGAAAAACCGTTCGCACAGATGCGTTTATCCTTGTCAGTAATTTTGGAGTTTCCTATAAATCAGGTGATCAAACGTGACTTAGGAAGATCCCCGCTGAGGCCCCGCCTTGCGGGGGTTTTTTGTTTTCGGGGTTAGGATGTTCCTCTGGAACTAAGGCCTCGTTGCCGATGCGGCTGGCACGTTCACTGACTTCTGCAGTGGAAATGCATTCACCTACCAGGCAAACAACGTCAGTATCGGATGAGTTCGTACTCGCTGAATCCGAATATGTCGGTCCACTCAACACCAACGCCGCGGAAGTAACTGGGAGGCTCGCAGCGATTGCCAAGGGGCAACCAATCTGGGATCGGCGCAGGAGCGTGTACGGACCATTGAAAGCTTACGTTGTCGTCATAGCTGCCAACGACCAGATCAAGCGAACGCTCGCAGTCGCCCTCTCGCGAACGACGACGATAGCTGTAGTGGCGCACATCCCAAACCCTGATGGACCTGACAACGTCGAAATCCGGCGATGAGAGATCAACGCTGATCGGGGTGGCCTGAAGCCCATCGCCGAAGTCGTCGTGATATGCCTGGATCGCTTCAATGGAGATCGCAGCATCTACCAACAAGTTCTCAGCGGTTTCGTCGGATGGAAGCTCAGGAATAGAGCTGGCACTGTTGCGCTTGATGGCTTCCAGCCTTTCCATAGGACCCAAGTCCGAGGAGCTGTTTGATACGTTCATCGGACAGCGCCAGAGTTGCAGCGGCGGTTCGACCGGGTAGGGTGTGATGCGCCGAATGAACTCCGCCTTGGCAGCGACGCAATCAGCCGAACTTGGCCAACCTCCGGCGAGACAAAGAAATATCGCGCAGTCGATTGGATAGGCACTGGCCTGAGACGCCGGCAGTGTAGCGAGTGCAACTGCAAGGGCCTTCGCGCGGCTTTGAATTCTGGGCTTTGAATGGTTCATGATGGTGTCTCCTGCTTGCGAATCGCCTAAGCAATATCCGGCCAATATGCCGCTGACAATCCAATATAGCATATTAGCGTGTTTTCTTATATTGACGTAGATTGTGTTTTAGTCCACAACTTTTGGATGTAGAAGACGGCCCATAGGGGGTCGTCATGGCGGACAACAAGAGACAATACACTGTGGTAACCATCGAGATGGTCCGGGGCCTGAAAGAAGATCAGGTTCCATTTACATGCCGCTACGAATTTATCGGACTCGCTTCCCTTGGACGACCTAAGTACCACTGCATTTACAGCTCTCCGAACTATGTCGGAGCCCTGTGCAAGTCGAAGATCTCTCGAGCGGGCGCTGAGCCCAGGGAGTTCGATCTTTGGCCGGGCCTTTTTAAGCATCACCAGGAATTTGGCGACGGGCGCATTCTCTGCGTCAAATCTGACTACACGATCGAGTCAATCACGCCGGCGGGTCTTGAAGCGGCGCAAGCTCTGGACGCGAAATCTAAAACCTGATCGGTCACGTTCGAGAACCCGGCTTATCAAAATACTGGGGCAGGGCGCATGAAACGGCTCTTGTTTCTCAGCACTGCGCTCGCGCCTTTGTTCATTGCCGCAGTTTGGATTGAACCAACCAAGCGAACAGAGACACTGAGCGCATCTGAGGTGATCGCCGTTGACGGTGACACAATCGACCATGGTGACGACCGGTATCGGCTTGTTGGGTTTGATGCGCCTGAGACCTACCGGCCGCAGTGCCGTGCGGAAAAGGCTCTGGGACTGGAAGCGAAAGCAAGGCTGACAGAGCTCGTCCAGTCGGCAGACCAGATAGAGCTGGTCATCCAACCAGATCTGGACTCGCATCACCGCTTCCTAGCAGTTGGGCGTGTGGCTGGGCAGGAGGTCGGGGCCATCCTGATTTCCGAGGGTCTCGCCCGACCATACAGCGGTGGTAGACGCCGGTCCTGGTGCAGCTGAAGGAAAGGATCAAACAACGACTTGATGACCAAAAAAACGAAACTATTGAGCAGAGAGCGGTCCTGTCGATTGCGCCAACAACCGACAGGACAAGAAACGCCCCAAATCCATCCGGGCATTCCTCCAACATCAAGAGAGAACTGTACTATGGTAAAAACAGTAACCCTAGATGCCGGTCCTAGATTGGACAGCACCGCACCAGAGTCAATGGGTGCAACCCGGGACAACATATCTGCGCCTCCGACCGCTTAGCGCTGTCTGGCGATTGAGGCGAGCGGGACATCCCGACATTTCAGTCAGACCTTCCGGCTGATTGATCCAAGCTGAGCGCTGGCTTTCTACGAAGCCCGCGAAGGGCTCAGTGCTGTGCCCCAGCACCCTATTTCCCACCGCCCAGATGACCTGCCGTCGTACCCCATAATGGTAATTATGTAAAAACTACTGACCTAATTTCAGGATAAAGGGAAATCGCCTTGGCCTTCGAAACTTGGCTGAATTGCTCAACAACAACCGGCGTTATCAGCGGGAAACTCTCTTCGATGCATGTGGTGCTACACCGAAGAGAGAACGAGGTGAGCTCTAGATGGGGATGGACTCACCGCGTTTACAGGTTCGTCTTAGAAGTGGGAGTGGCGACTTCAAGGCCGTCCAAGCCAATTCGCTCAAAACAACACAAAATCAAGGCATTTAGCTATATATTTAAGCACCTTCCTTCAGCCAATTTGGCCGGTGCTGTCTGTTCGTTTGTCCTGTGGTTCGTAGCGACAGACGCTGCGTTTTCCCAGGTTATCGAGTATGAACCGGATGGCAGCGTGTTTCTGAACGGTGTGCGGGCAGAAATCGTCAATGGCGTCGTTCGCCCAATCCGGATGCGTGAATACACGCTTGACGAAAAACCGGAAGCGCCGAAGGCCAAGCCACAGGAAAAGATCGAGATTGCGGGCAAGGCACCGCGGCCTCGCAGATCCTCGGGCGGCTGGTCGCAAGAGCGGATCGTCAAAGAAATCCATGCAGCGGCAAAACGGCACGACATTCCGGCCGAGTTGTTCATGGCACTGGTCTGGCAGGAAAGCCGGTATCGGGCTGATGCCTTGTCGCCCAGGGGTGCCTATGGCTTCGCACAGCTCATGCCCGGAACGGCGAAAGACCTGGGCGTGGATCCAAAGAACCCTGCAGAAAATCTCGACGGTGGTGCCCGCTATTTGGCGGCGCAGTACCGCGAGTTCGGAACCTGGAAGCTGGCGCTTGCCGCCTACAACGCCGGGCCTCACCGCGTCGTCGAATACGGCGGCGTCCCCCCCTTCACCGAAACCCGCAAATACGTGCGGATCATCCTAAGCAAAGTGAGTAAAGACCTATGAAAAGAACCCACTTCTACCAGCAGATGGCGTTTTTCGCGATCACTGCGTTCATCATCACAGCAGCGCCCGCCTCCGCTGGCTGGCTGCAAGATGCCATTGGCGATTTCATCAACGAAACGCTGGCCGACTCGAAGGTCGTTGGCGTCAGCCTTGCCGCTGTCGGCTTCATCTGGGGCTGTCTCGCCTATGTGTTCGGCTGGGGTTCGTTGAAAGGCCCTGTAATCGCTATCGTCGTCGGTGCTGTTATCGGCCTCGCTGATACATTCATCGGAGCCTGATTGATGCCGCGCCGCAATACGGTCTTTCGCGGCCTGAGCCGCCCCGCAGAATGGGGCGGCCTACCCGTGATCTATCTGCTGGTGATCATCGGGATGACCATGCTTTCGTTCTTCATGTTCGGGATAGCGCCAGCAATCATTGCGGGTTTTGTTTTCTACACCGGGCTTCGCCTCTTTTACGAATGGGAACCGGCTTTCTTCCGCGTCCTGTTCGTAACCCTTTCCAAAACTCCGCGCACCAAAAACCGCCAGCATCATGGGGGAGATTACTATAGTGCCTAAGCCTGCTGCCCGAGGCATGTGGACCCTTGCCCGCTCGTTGATCGAGCCGAGCTGGCGCAAGGATGAAATGAGCCTCTTTCAGATGTTGCCTTATGGCTATGTTGTGGACGATGAGGTCATGTCCACACGCAACGGCGGCCTTATCGCCGCTGCAGAAATCACCGGAATCAACGCAAACACGCTGGACGAAAACGAGTTCGAATTCCTGGCCGAACGGTTTGAGCGTGTGTTGCGCACAACACCCAATGAGGTGGCATTTTACGTTCATCGACTGACCGTCCCGGCTGAGACAGGTCATGTCATCACAGATCCAACCGGCTTTGCCGGTGCAGTGGCACAGACCATGCGCTCAGCATCCGTCGATGCAGAGCTGAAAGAACGCAAGATCATCATTAGCGCCATTCTGCAAAAGCGGCAGGATGAGCGGGCAAAACAGATGTTCGGCATGTCGTCTGGAACGATAGACGAGGAACGCCGCGAAATGATCGAACAGCTCGACGGTGTGTTCACAACACTGGCGGGCACGCTGGGCGAGGCCCGGGTGCGCCGGCTGAAGCTCAGCGAGGGGCGTTGGCTCGGCTATTATGGAATGCTGTTGAACGGTCGGTATCAGC
>NZ_JBDZYG010000022.1:0-55058 GCF_040329455.1 Ruegeria sp. SCP11
CGAAGCCCTGATCAACCAGGAACTCGGTGAGCCCTTCCGCCGCGACGCAATGAAAAAACCCGTCGCCGTCGCAGGCATCGACGCCGCAGACATGACACCTCAAACAGAGGCGTAAAGTACCTAACGGCCATCCGGGTCATAACGTGACCCGGATGGTTATGGACCAGGCCCGCAGGCCATCCGATTTAGACAAAGGAAACAAGATGCAAGCGTTGAGTGCATCCAAATCACCCTGGACCTGGGCGCGATCTTTCGTGCAGACAAACGGCCACGGAATCCTTGTATCCGTAGTTGTGGCGGTCGCCGCTAAATTTTTGTCCGAGCACTACGGCGCTCCGGCGATGCTGATGGCACTTTTGCTGGGTATTGCGTTCCATTTCCTTTCCGAGGACGACGCCGGTGGGTGCCGCGCTGGCATCGAATTCACCGCTCGTACCGTGCTGAGATTTGGCGTTGCCTTGCTGGGCGCTCGGATCTCGATTGAGCTGATGATGAATCTCGGCGCTGACCTGATCGTCGTTGTCATCGCAGGTGTGATCCTGACGATCCTGTTCGGCCTTCTGGGCGCACGGGTGCTTGGGCGAGGCTGGCGGTTCGGGGTGTTGACCGGCGGTTCGGTTGCGATTTGCGGAGCCTCTGCCGCGATGGCCTTGTCTGCCATTTTGCCAAAGAACGAACATTCCGAACGCAATCTGATCTTCACCGTGTTGTCGGTTACCGTTTTGTCGACCATCGCGATGATCGCCTATCCGATCCTGACCGAGGCCTTCAATTTCGATGACGACATCTCGGGCGTGTTCCTGGGCGGTACAATCCACGATGTGGCTCAGGTGGTAGGTGCGGGCTTCTCGGTCTCGGACCAGACGGGCGAGGTTGCCACGCTGGTTAAGCTGATCCGCGTTGCGATGCTGGCTCCGGTTGTTCTGGTGATCTCATTCGTGGTGCGTCGCCACGCAGAGTTTAACGAGGAAGGTGGAAAGCGCCCGCCTATCCTGCCGATGTTCGTGGTCGGTTTTCTGATTTTTGCGGCTATGAACTCGATGGGTCTGATCCCCGAGGTCGTCTCGACAGCTATGGCCAGCCTCAGCCGCTGGGCTCTGCTGATATCGATTGCCGCAGTGGGGATGAAGACTTCGCTCAAGCGGATTTTGGACGTGGGCGGTCAGGCCATTGCGTTGATCGTAGCCGAAACCGTCTTTATCGCCGTACTTGTACTGGTTGGCGTCTACCTCGTGCATTACTAAAGGCATCGGGCCTGATGTCAGGCCTGATGCTCGTTAATCCGGTTGTCTTTTGGTCCATTCCGACCTACTCACAACCTCACCTCGGGGTGCGTGGCCTGCCGCGCTGAGATGCCTTTGGCGAACCCGTTGAACCTGAACCGGCTAGAACCGGCGGAGGGAAAGGTAACGGTTTCATCCACCCTTGCCCTCTCGCCGCAATGGAGGATGACATGAAACATCTGATGATTGCTGCGGGACTTCTGAGCGCAACTGCGGCCGTTGCCGCCGACAAGCCTCAGCTGACCGTTTATACCTATGACAGTTTCGTTTCGGACTGGGGCCCTGGCCCAAAGGTTGAAGAGGCCTTTGAGGCGGTGTGCGACTGTGATTTGAACCTTGTCGGTGTCGAGGATGGTGCGGCTTTGTTGTCCCGCATCCGGCTTGAGGGTGAAAATTCGGACGCGGATGTAGTGCTTGGTCTGGACACGAATCTGATCACCGCAGCAAAAGAGACCGGTCTTTTTGCACCCAACTCGGTCAGCGCTGAATACGCGCTGCCGATTGAATGGTCGGATGACGTATTCGCCCCCTACGACTGGGGCTATTTCGCCTTTGTACAAAACGCGGAATCTGCTGCGCCTGCCAATTTCCGTGAACTGGCCGATAGTGAAACCAAGATCATCATTCAGGACCCGCGGTCATCAACACCCGGCCTTGGGCTTCTGTTGTGGGTCAAGGCAGCCTATGGTGACGAGGCGCCCGAAATCTGGGCAGGACTTGCCGACAACATCGTGACCGTCACCAAGGGTTGGTCCGAGGCGTATGGATTGTTTCTGGATGGTGAAGCAGACATGGTCCTCAGCTACACCACATCGCCTGCCTACCACCTGATCGCCGAGGATGACGCAAGCAAAGCAGCCGCCGCCTTTGACGAAGGTCACTATATGCAGGTTGAGGTTGCAGCAAAGCTGGCCGGGGCGGATCAGCCGGAGCTGGCAGATCAGTTTCTGGAGTTCATGGTCTCGGATGCCTTTCAGGAAATCATTCCGACGACAAACTGGATGTATCCGGCAGTGACCCCGGCTTCGGGTCTGCCCGAAGGGTTCGACACACTTATCACTCCGAAAAAATCCCTACTGTTTAGCCCGGAAGAGGCTGCAGAAGTGCGGGATCAGGCGCTTGCGGAATGGCTGGGCGCGCTCAGCCAGTAAGCCCTTGGCCGGGTGTTGGCGCGGCGGCTCTGGTCGCTGCGCTGATACTGGGTACACTGGCGGCAGTAGCTCTGCGTGCGGATGCTGCGGGCGGGTTCGGTCCAGCTGACTGGGCTGCCTTGCGCTTTACGCTGGTACAAGCGGTGCTGTCTGCGGTGTTTAGTGCTGCGCTTGCCATTCCGGTCGCGCGCGCACTTGCCCGGCGGCGGTTTCGCGGGCGCAGCGCTTTGATCGCGCTGTTGGGGGCGCCTTTCATCTTGCCGGTGATCGTCGCGATCCTTGGTCTGTTGCAGGTCTTTGGACGCGCCGGCTGGATTTCGGATGTGCTGGGCTTTTTCGGTTTGCCGCCGTTGCGCATCTACGGGTTGCACGGGGTTGTCCTGGCGCATGTCTTTTTCAACCTGCCGCTGGCCACCCGGTTGATCCTGCAGGCGTGGCAGGAAATCCCGGCCGAGCGGTTCCGTTTGGCCGCGCAGTTGGGTTGCGATGGCATGGCGATGTTTCGCCTGATCGAATGGCCCATGCTAAAGCGCATCCTGCCCGGTGTCCTGGCTGTGATCTTTGCGATCTGCCTCACCAGCTTTGCCGTTGCGTTGACCCTGGGTGGAGGACCACGCGCGACGACCATCGAACTCGCCATATATCAGGCCTTTACCTATGATTTTAATCTCGGCCGCGCGGCGTTGCTGTCGGCCCTGCAACTGGCCTTGACCGCCGCCGCCGCTTTGGCGGCTTTGAAATTCTCACGCGGAGACGGGTTCGGCGCCGGGTTGGACCGCGCCGTTCGTCGTTGGGATGGCGGCGCGCCCGCCCTTGATGCGTTTTGGATAATTGCTGCGGGGGCATTCCTATTGCTACCCTTGGCCGCGGTTGTGATTTCGGGCTTTGCCGGGTTGTTTGAGACGCCGTCTTTGGTGTTTCGCGCCGCGCTGACGTCGGTTCTGGTGGCTGCGGCCAGCACCGCGATCCTGCTGCTGCTTGCGCTACCCATGGCGACGGCTGTTGCGTCCGGTCGGTACGGCATTGTTGAACTCGGCGGCATTCTGGGACTGGCGGCATCGCCTTTGGTGATCGGCACCGGCCTGTTCATTCTGATCCGGCCAATCGCCAACCCGACAGTGTTGGCACTGCCGGTGACAGCATTGGTGAACGCGGTCATGGCATTGCCGTTTGCCCTGCGTATCCTTGTCCCTGCCGCCCGCGACGGGGTGGCCCGGCAGGGGAGGCTGGCGCTGTCGCTGGACATGGACAACAGAACCTTTTTTACCCGGATACTGCTGCCCCGCCTGCGGCCGCAAATTCGGTTCGCGGCGGGTCTGTCTGCTGCGTTGTCTATGGGCGATCTGGGTGTGATCGCGCTGTTTGCCGACCCGCAGATCGCGACTCTGCCACTGCAGATTTACCGTTTGATGGGGGCCTATCAAATGCAGGCCGCTGCGGGTGCGGCTCTGCTTTTGCTCGTGTTGTCGATGGGCGTATTCTGGCTGTTGGATCGGGGAGGGCGCCTGCATGCTGAAACTTGAAGGCTGTGTGGTCGAGAACGGGAGCTTCTCGTTGCGGGCCGATTTCACGGTTGAGACCGGCTCCAGCGTGGCCATCGTCGGCCCATCCGGAGCAGGTAAGTCGACGCTGCTTGAGGCGATTGCCGGGTTCCGTGATCTCACACAGGGGCAAATCCTTTGGAACGGCAAACGTATCTCTGACCTCACTCCGGGCAAACGCCCGCTGGCAATGCTGTTTCAGGACGGCAATTTGTTTCCTCATCTGACGGTCGAGCAAAACATCGCCCTGGGCCTGCACCCGACCGGGCGATTGTCGACCCAAGATCAAGCGGAAGTCCAAACTGCGCTAGACCGGGTCGCCCTGCCTGGTCTGGGCGACCGAAAGCCCGCGGAATTGTCCGGCGGTCAACAAAGCCGTGTGGCATTGGCACGGGTGCTGGTGCAACGCCGTCAGACATTGCTGTTGGACGAGCCGTTTGCGGCGTTGGGGCCGGCGCTGAAGGCAGAAATGCTTGACCTGGTTGCCGGGTTGTTGTCCGAGACCGGAACCACGCTGCTTATGGTCAGTCACGATCCGCAGGACGCGCGTCGCATAGCCGACCAGACAATTCTAGTGGCCGATGAACGCGCGCATCCGCCTGCGCCGACATCAAACTTGTTTGAAAACCCCCCGCCCAGCTTACGCAACTATTTGGGATAGGGACAGTAAACTGCTGAGCCTGCGCGGGCTTTTCGCAGCCAAAATGTTGCTGACACGGACCGCCCGGAATATACGTTGTCTGGTCAAGGAGATACACGATGGCTGGCAAGTCTGGAAAACAGGCACGTCCTGATAAAAAAGACGCCATATCGGGTGCCGCCGTCGGGCACGAAATCCGGGCCATGCGACGGGCAGTGGGAATGACGCTGAACGAATGCGCCACAGCCGCGTCCCTTTCAGTTGGATTTCTCAGTCTTGTCGAGAGGGGGCAGAAGCAACCCTCGTTAGAAGCGCTGCAAAGGATCAGCGCCGCGCTTGGGGTGGAAATTGGCTGGTTGTTTCCACCGTCGCCAAACGATGACCCAATAGAAAACAAATACGTCGTGCGCAAAGGCTTCCGACGGCGGATCGACTATTCAAGGTTATCGGGCACCGAGTATTTGGGGGAAACCGATTTCCTTTTGTCGCCCTCGGTCGACGGGCAACTGGCAATGTCGCTTATGCAATTCGCCCCGGGCGGTCATTCCGGGGATGATCCGCTGAGCCACGAAGGAGAAGAGGTGGGTTACGTGCTGGCGGGTCAGCTTACACTCGAAGTGGAAGGCCACACATTCGTATTGGAAGAGGGTGACAGTTTTGGTTTTTCAGGGGAAAAGCCGCACCGTTACATCAACGCGGGTCAGGTCACGCTGCAAATTATCCATACGAATACTCCAGTGATCATGAAACCTCGCTGAGACGGGGGTTCAGACGCGGCCTTTATTCGTCAGTGTAGTTGTCGCTTTCCGCCATAAACTCGATGATCTTCCGGGAATAGGCGAGTGTTGGACCCTCCCAATGGGGGGACAACCGGCCACCGTCGTAGCCAAAGCATCGACGGCCCTGCTGTAACCCTTTCAGCACCGAGATATCCTCGACATTCAGATCATCCCACATCTGTATCAAATCTTCGCGTTCTTTCCGGTATTTATCGCCGGTTGCGGCCTCATCGCCGATGACAAAAACATGCAGTTCTTCGCGACATCTGTCTGGGGCCTCGGGGTAGGCGACCAGTACAGTGAACTGGTCCGGATATACTTCGACTGCGAAATGCGGCATGGTCAGGAACCATTGACCCTTCATACTGTCTTCTTCGGAAATCCCCGGATAATGCGGTAACCCTACGCCTCGCCCTTCCTCCATCTTGGGAAACCGATAGCCGTTGACAAAGGTGCTGCCGCGCCACTCGCCGGACCAGCGTACATCCATCGGAGCAAAGTCGATCAATCGGGGATGCAGGGCAAAGACGTGATAGCCCTCCATGTAGTTTTCATAGACCAGTTTCCAGTTAGCCTCGATTTGAAAATCCCTCTTTCCAGCCCAACGAATGGCCGAGAGATCATAGCCGTTTAGCTGTTCCAGAACCGGTGCCATCCAGACGTCCAGCGGGTCCGCATCCCCTGAGACGTTTACAAATAGACAGCCAAAGAACTCTTCAACGCGAACCGGGATCAGGTTCAGCTTTTCTCCACCATCCCCTTTTATAACGCCGGATGCATTGGGGCCGTCGAAATGCGGACGGGATCGCAGCTTGCCGTCGAGACCATAGGCCCAGCGGTGATAGGGGCAGGTCAGGGTGGCTTTCTTGCATGGTTCGGTCACCAGTTGCATGCCTCTGTGGCGGCAAACATTCTGGAATCCTCGGATCATGCCGTCACGATCATGAACCAGCACAATCGGAGTGCCTGCGATCTCGATGGGCGTCATACTACCGGGTTCCGGCAACTCTGCTCGGGCCCCTGCGAAGACCCAAGAGCGGCGGAAGATCAGTTCTTGTTCCATCTCGAACCACTCTTCGGACCAGTATGCCGCGTTGGGCAGACCAGCGGCGTCGTCAATTGAGCGAAAGACCTGAGCATAGCCGTCTTCACCCAGAATACGCTGCATTCGGGCGCGATTGGATTCCCTGTGTCTGGTGCCGTCCATGGGGCCCTCCGAATCAGTGAGATAAGAAAAATATACCTATGGAAAAATATTGGACAAAAATTTTTCCTTCGGCAATGGTTCAGGTGGTAACCATGGAGTGTGCGATGATGGACTCGGCTCGGGTAGTTGTAATCGGTGGCGGCAATATGGGGGCCAGCGTCCTGTACCATCTGGCGAAAGAGGGTTGGACAGACATCGTTCTGATCGAAAAGGCGGAATTGACCTCGGGCGCGACTTGGCACGCGGCTGGACTGGTTAGCCGGATGACGCCTGGGCATGCACTGGGCATCTGCCATGACTATGCAGTGGATCTGTACAAGACCATTGAAGACGAAACAGAGCAAGGCGTCAGTTGGCACAATTGTGGCTCACTACGCGTCGCTGCGACCGAGGATCACCGATCCTGGCTGATGCATACCCGCGACGCCGTTTTGGCGCGGGGGCAGGAGTGCCAATGGCTCAGTCCGGCTGAGATCGCGAAGCTGAACCCGATCTATGACACATCGCATATCATCGGAGGTATTTATACGCCCGATGACGGCCATGTTGATCCGTCCGGCACCTGTCAGGCCATGGCCAAAGGCGCGCGCCTGCGAGGCGCAAGGATCATGCGGCGCAACCGGGTCACGAACGTGCAGCAATTGCCCTCGGGCGAGTGGAAAGTGATCACCGAGCAGGGCGATATAATCTGCGAACATGTGGTGAATGCAGGTGGTTATCACGCGAGGCAGATCGGTGCATTCAGCGGGCTCGACCTACCGATTATTCCGATGCAGCACCACTACGTCGTCACCGACAGCGTGCCGGAGTTCGCGGCGATGGATCACGAGATTCCGGTCACCCGTGACGACTATTACACCGGTTATCTGCGGCGCGAGCAGGGCGGGGCATTGATCGGGCTGTACGACACGCATGATGCGCTGGCCAAGTGGCGCGGCGGCTGCCCCTGGGACAGTGAGAATGAGCTGTTCGAGCCGGACTACGAACGGATCACGCCGTGGTTGGAGAAGTGTTTTGAACGCTATCCCAGCCTGATGAACCTGGGCATTAAACGCATCGTCAACGGAGCGATTACCTATACGCCGGACGGGCATCCTCTTGTGGGTCCGGCTCAGGGTCTAAAGAACTACTGGCTGGCCTGCGGTGCGACTGTTGGCATCGCGTGGGGGCCGGGTTTGGGCCGAGCACTGGCGCAGTGGATGGTGCACGGCACCGCCGAAATCTCGATGCGCGGCTTTGACCCGCGGCGATTTCATGGCTTGGTGGACGAGAATTTTACCTATCAGCGTGCGCGTGAAAATTACATGACACGCCTGTCGCTGCCATATCCACAGCTGCAATATGAAACCTGCCGAGAGCATCGTGTCTCGGGCGCGCATGACCGAACGAAAGCCTTGCATGCCGTGTTCGAAGAGGCCGGTGGCTGGGAACGTCCCCGCGTTTATGGTGACGCTGCATGGGGCGGCAAGGAGCCGCAAAGTTGGAAACGCGGGCCGTCATGGCAGGCCGCCGTGACCGAGGCGCGAGCTGTGCATAGTGGCGTTGGCCTGGGTGATTTTTCGGCCTTTTCCAAGTTTGAGATCACTGGGCCAGAGGCCGAGGCCTATCTGAATCGCCTCTGCGCCAACCGCATGCCCAGGAAGGTCGGTGGCACCTGTCTGACTCTGCTGTTGAACGAACGCGGCACGATCGAAGGCGAAGCCACTATTGCCCGGTTGGGTGAAAACCGGTTCTGGTTCGTTACCGGCGGTCCGTCAGAACGCCGGGTCTGGGATTGGATCACAATGCATCAGCGCGGCACCGAAGATGTTACCGTAAGCAATCTGTCTGACGATTGGGGCATCCTGACTGTGGCCGGTCCGAAAGCGCGCGATGTGCTGGCGCCCCTTACGGAGGCCTCGCTGGAAGACAGCGATTTCGGATGGTTGAAAGCGCGTGAAATCACAGTGGCCGGAGTGCCCGTTATTGCATTGCGACTGTCATTCTCGGGCGAACTCGCATGGGAACTGCACGCCCCAAATGCACAGCTTAGCGCGCTTTGGGATGCTATCTGGGCCAAGGGTCAGATCCACGGCATCGTGCCATTCGGTTCCAAAGCGTTGGAGTTGATGCGGATGGAGAAAGCCTATCGTGGCGGTCATGAACTGGCCAATGATGCTACGCCGATACACACCGATCAGATGCGCTTTGTGAAAATGGACAAAGAGTTTATCGGCAAACAGGCCCTGTCGCGGTTGGCCGCAACCGGCACAAGCTCGGTCATTGCTTATCTGGATATTGACATGGAGGGCACGGATGTTCTGGGCGGTGAGGCGGTGTATCGCAACGGGGACAAAGTTGGCTCAATTTCATCGGGCGGCTATGGACCGGTGTCAGGCCGCAATCTGGCCTTCGCCTTTGTGCAACCAGAGGCCGCGTTACCCGGCACAAAGCTGCAGGTGATGGTGTTCGGAAACCTCTATCCTGCAACCGTGTTGTTCGAGGCTGTTTTGGATCCGGAAAACCTTCGCCTGCGCGATGTCGCTGCGGCTTTCGCCTGAAACCCGAGGAGTGGATCATGACGTCAATTCCTGAGACGATGCGCGCGGTTGTTCTGGTTGGTCACGGCGGGCTGGACAAACTGGAATACCACGAGGACTGGCCCACCCCGACACCCGCACCCGGCGAAGTGCTGATCAAGGTCGGTGCCTGTGGGCTGAACAACACGGATATCAACACGCGCACCGCTTGGTATTCAAGAACCGTCACCGACGGCATCACGGATGCGGGCAGCATGTGCGGTTTCGACAGCGCAGACGAAGCGACGGGAAGTTGGTCGAACACGCCGCTGACTTTCCCGCGCATTCAGGGAGCAGATGTCGCTGGCCGCATTGTCGCGGTGGGTGAAAATGTAAGTTCCAGCCGGATCGGTCAACGGATTGTGATCGACCCTTGGCTGCATGGGCATGGCGATTGGCATTTGCCCGAGAACACCGGTTATTACGGATCGGAGTGTGATGGAGGATTTGCGGATTACACCACGGTCCGCGCGGACAACGCCGTTCCGGTCATCAGTGCGCTTTCGGATGCGGAACTGGCGAGCTTCCCCACCGTTCTGACGACCGCCGAACATCTGGTTTGGCGCACCGGCCTGCAACCCGGCGAATGGGTTGTGATCACCGGTGCCTCGGGTGGTGTCGGCACAACAGCGATCCAGCTATGTCTGGCGCGCGGGGCGCAGGTGATAGGTGTCGCGTCCGAAGCGAAAGCCCGGACTTTGTTGGATTTGGGTTGTGCGGCGGTGATAGATCGAAATGTCCCTGATCTTGAAAATCAGATCAGGGCTGTAGCCGGAGGGCCGGTCGATGTGGCGCTGGACGTGGTCGGAGGAGCAATGTTTATGCCGTTAATCAATGCCTTGCGGCAACGCGGACGCTATTCGACTTCGGGTGCAATTTCTGGACCCATGGTGGACTTCGATCTGCGCCAACTTGTTTACAAAGACATCCAGATGACCGGAGCAACCATCAGCCCGCCAAATCTGTTTCCACGTGCCGTTCGGATGATCTCATCAGGCGTTTTGAAACCTATGCTCGCAGCGTCTTACCCTCTGCGCGACCTAGCCAAAGCGCAAGAAGCCTTCATTGCCAAAAAGCACACAGGCAACATCGTTGTGACGATGGAATAGCCGAAATGCGCATCACCAAGATCGACGATACGGAGTTCATATCGAACTTTGTTGGGGACGGTTACGCAATGACCTACGGTCGGCAGGTGAAACTGTACCATCGCCTAGTTCGACTGGCTGATGAGGACGGAAACTCGGGTGTTGGAGAAATCGCGCGACCTGCGGTGTAGCCGCTTGATGTGATAATTGCGCTCGAGAACGAACTCTTGCCTAGTCTTCAAGGCCTGTCTCTGGGTGATCTGCCGGACCCGCTTGCAAAGTCGTGCAGTGGCAGCAAGCTAATGCAAGTTTTGGTGTTTGCAGTCGAGTTGGCACTGCGTGACTCTATGATGGCAACGGTCGATCTGACCGACCCAATCGACACGCTTACAACATGATTTGTGCTCATCTCCGGGCCGGATCGCACACGCACCGGGGCAGGCCTTGGTCCGGCACAGCCAGAACAGTTTGACGTCTATGAAAGGTCAACCGGAGTGGTTCTGCAGGTCCGTCAGAAACTGCATACAAATCTGGGCCGATTTCTTGTTTTGACCTTGCCGGGTACACCAAGCCCAAAGGTAGTTGTCGGTAGAGTACCAGTTGCCTCCTATGGTTTCGAGGGCGCCTATCTTTTGCAAACGTTCGAAAAACCCGCGCCAACCAAGCGCCACCCCTGACCCGGCAGCAGCGGCCTCCAGCAAGTAGACATAGTTGGTAAAGCGTTCCACTGATGAATGGGGCAGCACGACGTTGTGGTGTCCGAACCACCCATCCCAAGTCGCCCAGCCAACACGGCCCTGCGATACATCGAGGAAGCGTAGATTGATCCACCCCTTTACCGGCCCGCTCAGAACATCCTTATGTTTGGCGATATAGTCCGGTGATGCGATCGGGATCACGTCTTCGATAAGTATTCTCTGAGACCGGCTACCAGAACCGTGATATTCGTAACCTATAACGATATCCGCATTGGGCTCCTCGGGTGCGGCCATAGCCTCATAGTTAGAGGTCAGCACGTTTATGGTGACATCTTCGCCCAATAAGCCACGCAACCGGCTGTAATGTGGCATGATCAGCAGATGACTTACCGAATACGAGCACGCAATCGTCAGAGAGCGGTTGGACTGTGTCAATCGCTCTTCGGCGTCGCGCAATCCCCTCAACGCGGATGCGACGGCTTCGTGATAAGTGGCCCCTTCTGCTGTGAGTGAAATGCCCCGACCGTCACGGTGAAACAGCGCGAGCTTCATTCGTTCTTCGAGATTGCGGATGTGCCGACTAACTGCGGATTGCGACGTGTTGAGTTCGGACGCAGCCATGGTGACGCTGCCAAGACGCGCTGCCGCCTCGAATGCGATCAGGGGGCTCATGGATGGGACGCGGCGAAGAGAAGTCATATCTAAATTGATAACAATAATAAACGACAAAGCAATGGATTGCCGATGAGATCCGATGCAGGCTTCAATCAGGCGCAGGGTTTGGGCCCTTATCCCTGCGATCTGCTTTAACTGCTCGGACACATGAGGGACGAAATGAACAAGATTGTGGTTTTATGGTCCACTCCACGCACCACGTCGACAGCATTCGAATGGATGATGCGCATGCGGGGCGATATGGCCTGTTTTCATGAACCGTTCGGCGAAGCTTGGTACAAGGGCGACGATGCCGCCTGGCCGCGCCTGACAGCAGATAGTGAACGGGTCAAAGGCCTTTCCGTACAGAGCGTTCATGACTCGATGCTGGAAAAAGCCTTGGAAATGCCCGTCTTCTCCAAGGACATGCCCCATTTTCTTCCCCCGGACGCAAGCGATGGCTTCCTAGCACCGTTTACGCACAGTTTTCTCATTCGAAATCCGGCAAAATCGATCCCTTCTATCTATAAGAGGGGCTCAGATTGGGTTGTCGCCGAGTACGGGTTCGAGGAGCACCGTCGTTTGTTCGACCGGATCGCCGACCGTGATGGCGCGCCGCCTCCGGTCATAGACAGCGACGATCTGTTGGAAAACACCGAGGGTATCGTGTCGGCTTGGTGCCGCGCCGTCGGTATCGAGTACCTTCCCGGAGCTTTGTCGTGGGAGCCCGGTGCCCGCCCCGAAGTTGGCTGGTACGACAACGGATCGTGGCATGACAGCCTCAGCGCATCAGACGGTTTGAAGTCGCAACCGCGCACCTATGGCAGCATCGAAACCCAGCCCGATCACATCAAAGCGATCTACGATCAGGCATTGCCGCACTATGAGCATCTTTACCAGTACCGTATTGGGGCAGATCAGACCCAAGTCGCGATGGCTTAAGGCTGGCATAGATCGCCTCGCCACATGAATTTGCTTGGACTCTTGTCATTTTTGACAAGAGTCCATTCACAAAAAAGCAATGGATTTGTCACGCGGTTTTGCCTCAGATTTCAGATTGATGCACCCGCTTGAACAGGAGGGTAACCCATGAATAGTTTCGTAAAGCCTGCGCGCTGGACGGATCCAAAGCGCAAGTTGTTTCTTCAGCAAGTGGGCTTCACCTGTCCGCCATTCGATTATTGCGCGGCGCCGTCCGACTTTATCCGGATGGCGCCAGAAACGGTGGGGGTGCATGGCCGCATGCTGCATGTACCGGGGTATCAGCATGGGCTGGATCAACGAAAAAAGAACTTTGGTCTTCTCGAGGAATTTGTCGAATGCATGGCTCTCAACAATGCCGACGTCTGCGGTCAGGTTGGGTCGAACTGGGTGCATGCCAGCGGGTTGGGTGTTGAGGGAATTCGCCAGCATTGCGAAATGCTGAGCGACAAGTACGAAACACCCTTTCACATGGCGGGTTATGCGATGGTAGAAGCCTTGCGTGAAATAGGGGCCGAGAAAGTGGCGTTGAATGCCTGTTACCATCCTTCCGCATGGTATCAGGGAACGGTCGGCTTTCTGCAGGAGGCCGGATTTGATGTGGTCTGGGCTGGAAATTTCTATGATCAGGGATGGTTCAAAACACAGGAGGAGGTTGACGACTGTGTCTGGTGTTTCGATGAGGATCTGATCTGGAAGTCCTTCGACTACACCGCCGAAAAGGCGCCAAATGTGGATGCATATCTGATCAACGGCATGTCCAACTACCGCCGCCCCAGCGATGGGGTTGCGCGCCGCCCTGTACATCACACGGCCGAGCTCGAAAAACGTCTGGGCAAACCTGTCGTTGGGCACGATACGGCCCTGTATTGGCGTCTGTTCAAAACGTTGGGTCTGGCTCCGACCACTTATCACGGTCAACTGTTGGCGACGCTGGAGGCATAGCCCATGCATAAGATCATAGCACTTTGGGCTATTCCACGGTCCACTTCGACAGCGTTCGAGCACATGATGAAGCAACGGGGTGATCTCGATTGTCTACACGAACCCTTTGGTCAGGCTTGGTATCAAGGGGAAGAGCCCATGTGGCCACGCTTTCCTGAAGGCGGCGAGACCATCTCCGGCCTTTCATTGGAAAGCGTATGGGAAGACATCCAAGCACGTGCCGAAAAAGGGCCGGTCTTCATCAAGGATTTTCCGCATTATATCAACCATATGTGGGATGCGGAGTTTCTGTCGCATTTCACCCATGCATTCCTGATCCGCAATCCCGCCAAAACGATTACGTCGATGTACGACAAATGGCCGGATTTCGATGAGCTCGAAATCGGATTTCCCGAACAGCGTGCATTGTTCGACCTGCTGACCGCCATTCAAGGCAATACGCCTTTCGTTATCGACAGCGACGATCTATTGGAAAACCCCGCTGCTGTGACAAAGGCGTTCTGTGAGGCGGTCGACATCCCCTTTATCGAAGAAGCCCTAACTTGGGAGGCCCGGAACGACCCTTCTGCCCATAGTTGGTGCGAAGGTGGCGCATTCCACACCAACTTGGCGAAATCTACCGGTCTTCGACCCCAGAAACGCAAATATGTCAGCCTAGACAACACGCCACGCCGGGTGCAGCGCATCTATCACAGAATGATGCCGCATTATCTGCACGTGCATAAACACCGCCTACGGTTGCCACAATCTGAAATGGTTTAGGCGATATCTAACAGTGAAAGCTGGACAACAGGGGGGTAGTTCAAGAATATTTGTTGAGGTCTCTCACGACCCCTAAGAGGAAGACTTCAGAGGGTAAATGCCAAAGACAGATCCCCGGACCCGATTTGAGAAGATCCTTAAGGACGATCTGTGTGTTGGATGTGGTTTGTGCCAATCCCTACTAGGTACGGAAAAAATTCGTATCGACAAGGCTGTGGACGGTGACCTCAGACCTGTGGTGTGCAGTGAACTGGATGAGGCCGATGTCGATCTGGTGTATGACACTTGTCCGGGTACCCGATGTGAAGGGATCCCCAAGGCTGATATTTCCTCTGCCCCTTATCATAATCTTGTCTGGGGGCCGTACCACAGTTTGACCCTCGCATGGGCCAGCGAACCCGAAGTGCGGTTTGAGGGTTCAACAGGCGGCGTGTTGACGGCTCTGGCCCGGTTCCTGCTAAACTCCGGGCGGGTCGCCTTTATCCTGCATGTAAAAGCGTCCGAGGATGAACCGAGTTTTGGAGCAGCGACAATTTCCACAACGGTTGATGAGGTTCTGGCCGCGGCTGGGTCTCGCTATGGCCCAACTGCACCATTGATAAATCTGACCGCCGCTCTGGATCGTGACCAGCCTTTTGCCGTTGTTGCAAAGCCTTGCGATCTGAACGCTATCCGCAACCTTGCGCACCGGGATGCGCGGGTGAACCGACTGATCAAATACATGCTGACGCCAGTCTGTGGAGGCTTCATGCCCGATCAGGCGATGGGGCGATTTCTGTCCGACAATGGCATTGACCGGGATCAGGTCTCCGCCCTGCGTTATCGCGGGCGCGGCTGTCCGGGGCCCACGACCATTGAAATGGCAGATGGGACACGGCGAGATTTCCACTATCTCGATTTCTGGGGTGAAGATGAAAGCTGCTGGTCACTACCGTTTCGCTGTAAAATCTGCCCCGATGGTATCGGTGAAGGGGCCGATATAGCAGCGGCTGACACGTGGCCGGTTGCGACACCTGACCGAGAAACCTCAGCCACCGACCCAGGCACCAATTCGATCATCGCGCGAACAAATCGTGGGGTTGAGTTGTTGGAGGCTGCGATTGCTGCCGGATACTTGGACGATGGTGGGCCCGTCGACATAGAGTTCATGAACAACACGCAGCCCCATCAAATTACCAAGAAACGAAATATGCGTGCCCGGTTTAACGGCTTGAGGCGGGCGGGGCGATTGGTGCCAGAAACCTTTGGACTTCGTCTGGATGCGCTGTATCTTGAAAATTCGGCCCAGCAGAACCGGGAACAAGAAGAGGGGACCTTTGTAAGAGCCACAAGATGAACAATACCAAGCTCGAAGGGCCGCAAAGTGCCCGGGGCATGACCAACTAGGGAGAAAATCTATGAAACTGAAACTACTCGCGGCTAGTGCCGCGGTTTCTATTGGCGTTTCCGGCACGGCGCATGCTGATTGCGGGGACATCTCAATCACCGAGATGGATTGGGGTTCAGCAATTATCGTCACGCAAGTGAGCAAGTTCCTTTTGGAGCAGGGCTATGGCTGTTCTGTGACGGTCGTGCCGTCGGCAACGACGCCGGCGCTGGCTTCGGTGGCGGAAACCGGTGAACCGGATATTCTGACCGAGTTGTGGACTAATGGGGCGCCGGCCTATCCCGGCTTGATCGAAAGTGGCGCCATCATCGAACGCGCCAAGGTACTGTCCGATGGCGGGGTCGAGGCGTGGTGGATCCCCACCTATCTGGCCGAAGCGCATCCGGAACTGACCACGATGGAAGGCATCCTAGCCAACCCCGAACTGGTCGGTGGACGCTTCCACAATTGTCCGGTGGGCTGGACCTGTCAGCGGGTCAGCTCGAACATGGCAAAGGCGGCTGGATTTACCGATGCGGGGATCGAGGACTTTGTCCATGGCTCGGGCGAGACACTGGCCGCGTCCATCGCTTCGGCCTATGACGCGAAAGAGCCATGGTTCGGCTATTACTGGGCACCGACTTCGATTCTGGGCCGCTATCCGATGGTGCAGGTCGATGTGGGCCCGCATGTCCCGGAAGCGCATGAGTGCAACAGCCAGGAAGAGTGCGCCGAACCGGTGCTTGGGGCCTTCCCGGCCAGCGATGTGACCACGGTTGTGACCAACACCTTTGCGGACTCTCATCCCGAAGAGACGGCGCTGATGGAAAACGTCCAGTTCACCAATGAGATGATGAACGGTCTGTTGGCCTGGCAGGAAGAGAACAACGCCTCGGGCGAAGAGGCTGCGGTGTATTTTCTGACCAACTTCCAGGACACTTGGGGCGAATGGCTGAATGACGACGCGCGCGCGAAACTGTCGGCACTGCTGAAATAACAATAAACTCGCAAAATGGCCCGGGCGTCCCAATCGGGCGCCCGGGTTGGCAGGGAAGAGGATGACATGGCTTTTTACGACCGCATGTTCGATGCGTTGGGACTTCGGGAATGGTGTGACGCATCGGGCAGCGGTGCCAATTTATCAATGGCGGACCTGTTGGCACAGGCCAACGCAAAGAATGGCGACAACGGTCCGGCTTTTCCGTTTCCATCTCTTGATGCGCTGAATGAGGCCTGCCCGGCGATCCCGCAATCGCGGGATTTTGTCTCGGCGGTCGAGGATGGGTTTCTGGCCATCAAGGACGCTTTGAAATTCGTGCTGGACCCGCTGACGCAGCCGCTGTCATGGATGCTGGAATGGGCGCTCATTGCGGTGGATGCGGTGCCATGGTGGATCATGCTGCCGGCGCTGTTCGTGCTGACGTGGTATGTGTCGCGCTCGGCCATCGTGACCGGGTTCGTGATCTTCGTCTTCTTGTTTCTGGGCCTTATCGACCATCTGGAACCGGCAATGCAGACGCTGTCGATCGTGCTGGTATGTACCGGGCTCTGTATTCTGCTCGGGGTGCCCATAGGCATCGCCATGGCCAAGTCCGACAGTTTCCAGCGTATGATCCTGCCAGTGCTTGATCTGCTGCAAACGCTGCCGACCTTCGTCTATCTGATCCCGCTGATCTTCCTGTTCAGCGTCACCGAGCCAAAGCTCTACGGCATCGCCATCATCGTCTATGCCATCGTACCGGTGATCCGTCTGACCGATCTGGGCATCCGTCTGGTTGATAAGGATGTGGTCGAGGCCGCCAACGCCTTTGGCATGTCGCCGCGGCAGAAACTGTGGGGGGTAGAGCTGCCGCTGGCGCTGCCCAACATCATGGCGGGCGTGAACCAGACCATCATGATGAGCCTTGCGATGGTGGTGATTGCCTCGCTGGTCTCGGCGCCGGGTCTGGGCGTGCTGGTGCTGCGCGGCATCCGAAACCTGGAACTGGGCGTAGGCCTTATCGCCGGTCTGGGCATCGTGCTGCTGGCCATCGTGCTGGACCGGGTGTCCAAGGCGGCGCTGGCGCGCGTCTCGGCCGCGCAGAAACACTAAGGAGGGACTGGACATGAGTGCTGAACCAAAAATCTCGATCCGCAACCTCTATAAAATCTTCGGCGCGCACCCCAACCGCGCGATGGAGCATGTGCGCCAGGGGATGGGCAAGACCGATCTGCTGGAGAAAGAGGCCCATGTGTTGGGCCTGCAGGACATCAATGTCGACATGCAGGCCGGCGAGATTACGGTGATCATGGGCCTGTCGGGCTCGGGCAAATCGACCCTGATCCGACATCTGAATCGTCTGATCGAACCCACCGCGGGCGAGGTCTGGGTCAACGGCAAAAATGTGCTGGACTATGACACGCTGAAGCTGCGCGACATGCGGCTGAACACGATGTCGATGGTGTTCCAGAAGTTCGCCCTGCTGCCGCACAAGACGGTCGCCGAGAATGCCGGTATGGCGCTGGCGGTGCGCGGCAACAGCAAGGATGAGATCGTCGCTGCGGGCAAGAAGTGGCTCGCCCGTGTGGGTCTTGCGGGCTACGAGAATCACTATCCGCACCAGCTGTCGGGCGGCATGCAGCAGCGGGTGGGCATCGCGCGGGCGCTGGCCTCGGATTCCGAGATCATGCTGATGGACGAAGCGTTCTCGGCACTGGACCCGCTGATCCGCACCGACATGCAGGATCTGCTGCTGGAGCTTCAGAAAGACCTGCACAAGACGATCATCTTCATCACCCACGACCTGGACGAGGCGCTGAAACTGGCCGACCATCTGGTGATCCTGAAGGATGGCTACGTGGTACAACAGGGCGAGCCGCAGCATATCCTGCTGAACCCGAACGACCCCTACATCGAGGACTTTGTCAGCGACATCAACCGCGCCCGCGTGCTGCGCGTACGTTCGGTGATGAATGCAGATGGCACGCATGAGGGTGAATTCGACGGCGATGTGGACGCCAATGACAACCTTGAGCACCTGATCTCACTATCCGGTGGCGACACCTACAAGGTCTACCGGGTAATGAGCGACGGAAAACAGGTCGGCATTCTCAACATGAAAGAGCTCGTCCGCGCGCTCGTCCCGGCACATGTCGAACAAAGAACTGTGATGTGATCTGCGCATTCAGCCCGGCGCACACCCTTTGGGTTTGGCGCGCCGGACTGACGGGGAGGGGACTTATTTCCGGTTGTGGAATATGAAACCGATGAAGTTCAGCAGCAATTGGGCTGCCAAAATCTGAGTGCTTTCAGTCTGGTCATAAGCCGGGGCAACCTCGACAAGATCAATGCCAACGACGTCGCCGCGTTTGCTCAGACCTTGAACGATTTCCAGAACGTCGTAGTACTGGAAACCGCCGTGGCTGGGTGTGCCCGTCCCGGGTGCAATCGAGGGGCAGAACGCGTCGATGTCGATAGTCACGTAGTAGCGCGCACCTTCCGGAATGCGGTCCAATACGCCCTCGGTTCCCAGTTTGCGCACCTGCCGGACCGATAGGATATCCGATCCTCGAGCGCGTGCATCTTCATAGCCTTCTTTGGCTGTCGAAGACACATTGCGAATGCCCAATTGGGTCATGCCCGAGACGTAATCTTTTTCGATCGCCCGGCGCATTGGGTTGCCGTGACCTTCGGTGACACCTTTGCGTTCATCGACAAAATCCAGATGCGCGTCGATCTGGACCACGTGAATTGGGCCATTCTTTGCGCAATCTTCTTCAAAGGCGCGGATGCAGGGAATGTTGACCGAGTGGTCTCCGCCGATGGTCACGGGCAGAGCGCCCGCGTCCAGAATCTTTTTCACGCCGTATTCGATGTTGGCGTGACTTTCCTCGGTCTTGGTGTGGATAATGTCCGCATCGCCCAAATCAACGATGCGCACGTCACTTCCCAAATAGGTCGCGTCGTCCTCGTGATCATACGCACCGGCGTGTCCAAAGCTAAAAAGGGTCGAGGCCTCGCGCACAGCCCGTGGGCCAAACCGGGCACCGGACCGGAACTGGCAGCCGAAATCGAACGGTGCGCCGAGGACGGCAACATCGGCGTCGATCTTGTCCCAGTTCTCGACATAAGGTTTCTTGCCAAAGGTCGCGATGCCCACAAAAGGCAGGTTCAGACGACCAGATTCATAACCATGTCCCGACATGATTTCTCCGTTTCTTGTGGTTTAACGATAAGCCAGTTCCGGAAGGAACAGCGCGATTTGAGGGAAGGCTACCAGCAGGCCTGTCACAATCAAAAGGATGATTAGGAACGGGGGTACGCCGCGCACCACCTCGACAAAGGGACGGCGGAAGACGGCGATGGCTGTGAACAGGTTGCAGCCAAAGGGTGGCGTGGCCGCGCCAATGGCGACCTGTAGGGTGATCAGCACGCCGACCAGCACCGGATCAAGGCCGCTGGCCTTGATCATGGGGGCGAAGATCGGGACGAGGATCAGGATGACTACGATTGAGTCCACGAACATGCAGCCGACAAAAAAGGCGACGTTGATCGCAAGCAGCACCATCAGAGGGCTGGCCTGTTCCAAACCCAATGCAGCGATGATTGTTTGCGGGACCTGCGCAAAACTCAGTGTCCAGCTGAATGCTGCTCCTGCTGCGATCAGGATGAAGACAACCGAGGTGATCGCTCCGGTGGACAATGCGATATCGTACAGATCGTTCACCTTGATCGAGCGGAAAATCACTACCTCAAGAATGACAGCGTAGAGCACGCAGATTGCGGCTGCTTCGGTCGGGGAAAACACACCGCCATAGATGCCGCCGACAATAATCGCAGGGAAACCCATCGGCCAAAGTGCCTTGCGCAGGGCAGTGAAGCGTTGTCCCCAACCTTCGCGCGGCAACACGGGGATATCGTGGCGATAGGCGTAGACCATGCAGTAGGCCGAAAACAGCACCACGATCAGCAATCCCGGCAAGATGCCTGCGATGAAAAGTTGCGAAATCGACGTGCCCGAGACCACCCCGTAGATGATCATGCCGATCGAGGGAGGGATCAGATAGGCCAGATCGGCGGCGTTCACGATCAGACCGATCGAGAAGCTGTCACTGTAACCTGATTTCAGCATCCGAGGCCGCATCGCGCCGCCAATGGCGACCACGGTGGCCTGTGTCGAGCCGCAGACTGCACCGAACAGTGCACAGGCCGATGTGACGGAAATAGCGAGGCCGCCTTTGATATGGCCCATGAAGCTCATCACCAGATCGATCAGGCGATTGGCTGAGTGGCCGCGCGTGATGATGTCAGCGGCGAGAATAAACATCGGCACTGCAATCAGTGCGGCAGGTTTCACACCCCCGATCATCTGCTGGATCAGGATCTGCATATTCATGTCGGGGAAATAAACGAGGAACCCCAGCACCGCCGCCGAAATCAGTGGCATTTTCATCGGAAAGCCTGCAAGAAGCAGAACAATCATGACGACTAACATCAACTCGGTCATTTGTTTGCCTCCGTGGATTCTTCGTAGCGTTGGATCGCTGCAGCGGTTTCGGGGTCTTCGTAGCTATCGACTTCGAGGTAGGAGACGTAGACGTCTTCCTCAGAGAAGTTCAGATTGCGGATCGCTGTCAGCAGATACTGAAAGGACGCAAGGGTCAGGCCAATCACCACCCAGACGTAAGTCAGGTAAAGCGGTAATTGCAGCGCTGGGGTGATCCGGCCCCGTGACGCGACTTTCTGGACATATTCCAGCGCGTACCAAGCCAGAACCGCCATCACTAAGGCAGTAGTTGCTGCGATCACGACCATCAGGCCCTTGCGCAGTTTGATCGGCAGCGCGTCATAGATTGCGGACATGCGGATATGGATGCCCTTGCGGGTGGCGTAGCCCAGACCCATGAAGGTGACAATGACGATCAGGAACTCGTTTAGTTCCTCGGAAAAATAGATGGACTGGTCGAACACATAACGGCCAAAGACATTGGCAATGGTGTTCACGGCCATCAGGATGATCCCCCAGCCCAGGATCCAGATTTCGATCCGTCCGATGACGGCGTCGATCTTTCCCAAAAAGCCGAAAGGAGTGGAAGTCGTAGTCTGCATGATGTCCCCCCTTTTTTGAAAGCCCCACGCGCAATGCGCGTGGGGAAGTTTTGAGTGAGTGGTGGGGAGGGATCAGTTGCCCGCGAGTTCCGCTTGCAGCGCGTCCAATAGTTCCTGACCGCGCGCGCCGACGGTGTCGACATAAGCACTTGAGGTTTCGGTGCTGCGGGCGCGGAAGGCGTCACGTTCTTCTTCGGTCAGAACGACCAGACCGATATCGGGCTTGGCTTCTTTGATGATGTCCAGACGCTTCTGGTTAAAGTCGGTGACGACCCCATCAATGAAACCGGTCATGTCGGCCATGGTATCACGCACCAATTGCTGACGGTCAGGGCTGAGGGTTTCGAACCAATCAGAGCCAGCGACCACAGTTGTCACTAGTTCCTGCTCACCGGCCCAGACCAGGTGGCTGGTCACTTCGTAGAACTTCATCTCTTCGATGGTTGGGATCGGGTTGACTTGACCATCAACGGCGCCCAGTTGCAGCGCGCCGAATACTTCGCCGAACGGCAGCGGGGTGGGGCTGGCACCCATGTTCTTGTAGGTCTCAAGCAGGATTGGCGACACCATGACCCGCATCTTGAAGTTGTCGAAGTCTTCGGGCGTGCGGATTTCGCGATTTGTCGTCCAGACCTGCGGGCCTTCGGAATACATGGTCAGTACTTCCAGACCGCGCTTGCGGAAATCATCGTTCAGCGGACCGTAAATAGTTTCTGAAGTGCTCAGCACATCCGAGATCGCTGCGGGGTCAGATGGCAGCAGGTAGGGCAGGAGGAATACCTGACTTTCGGGTACAACGGTGCCGAGGTTGCCGATCGAAACATTGGTGAACTGGATGACACCGTCTGCAGCCTGCTCAACCGTTTCGGTTGGCGTGCCCAGCGTTCCCATTGGGTATACGGTTACGGTCACTTCGCCGTCGGTGGCGGCTTCGATCCGGGATTTGAACTCCTGTGCATACGCGTCCATGATCGAGCCCGGAATCTCTTCGATGGCGAATTTCCAGTCTTCTGCCAGAGCGGCAACCGGCGCCAGCCCGAGCAATGCAGCAGCGGCTGTGGTCTTTAGGTGTCGTAGGGTCAGTGTCATGTCGGTTTTCCCTGTTTTCTTTTTGGGTTTGGATTTCAAGGGAAAGGACACCACAGAAGTTTACACAAAAAAATATCATCTTGTTTATGTTTGCATGAATTACTTTTATGTTATACGTATGGCGAACTTGGAAAGGTGGTCAGGCATTGAAACTGCTCAGAAATACCCTGCTCGAGACTTTTGTGACCGTCGTGGAATGTGGTGGATTCACCGACGCGCAATATGCGTTGGGTATAACGCAATCTGCGATCAGCATCCGAATCCGTGATCTGGAGACGGCACTCGGATACCGAGTTTGCGAACGCGGGCGCGGCGGGTTTCGCCTGACTGAACGGGGTGAAATCGTATATCAGAGGGCTGGGGATATTCTGCGCAGCGCCCGCGATTTCGACGCGGAATTGCTGGAATTGCGTGGTACGGTTACCGGCGACCTGCGGATCGGGATCGTGGATGCCGTCAACACGCTTTCAGAACTGAACCTGAATCAGGCCTTCAAGCGGTTTCTGGACCGGCCCAACGAAGTTCAGCTTGAGGTCGTTGTCGCGTCGCCTACGGAACTGACGCAGAAACTGATCACCGGGGATCTGCATGTGGCAATTGCACCGTTCCGCAACCATGTCTCAGACCTGACGTATACTGAGCTGTGCCAGGAAGAGCATCGGCTGTACTGCGGACAAGACCATCCCTTATTTGATCTGCCTGATGATGAGATCGATCTGGATTTGATTTCGAAGCATCAAATTTGTCAGCGTTCCTACAACATGCTGGTGTCACCCGTACTTCAGACGACACAACCGAAAGCCGTTGTCGCGAACATGGAGGCGATGGCGATGATGATTGAAACTGGACACTATTTGGGCCCGCTGCCGGTTCACTTCATCGAGAACTGGGCGCGCCGATACCAGCTCAGAGAACTTGCCCCAGAGAAGCTGAATTGGAAATCGACGTTCTATCTGGCGACACGGCCCTCGCTTGCGCACAGAAGAGCGGTAGGGCTTCTGGTCCAAGATATTGTGGCATCCTGCGGACCCAGCGAAACTTAGTAGGACTTTTCCGCCTATGGAGTGCAGACAGAGCTGTGCAAACTCGTAAATCTTGAGATTCAAATCTGTTTTAAATCAATGGGCGGTAATCCAAAATTTTGAGACTCCCCAAAAAACGGGGTTGGGTTGGCTACCTCTAAGCGGCCCAAGCGGTGGCTTCAAATACTGGTCTGGGTGTTTCTCACCACCGCGAAACTGGCATTGTTCTTGTTCACTTCTCAAGAGACTAAGGTCTTTGCGAGCTTCTTGCGTCGGAAAAAAGTCGTCTCAGTTATTGAGCACGAAAGCCTGCACTATAAAGCGCGGGCCTCGGAAAGGGGGGAAAGCTTTCGCTCTACGCCTCACCGGCAACATGAGCAATGGAGAACCTTATGTCAATTCAATCAAGAAAGGCTACCGAGGTTCACTGAAAGACAGGTAAGCTTTACGTCTAAAGCGGTACAGACCTTATTTGCTAACGCGATGATAAAAAGCACTACGCACTGGCTACCTTATGAAGTTGGAGCCCTTTTTCGCGCCTACATCCCAGGCCGAAGGCAACGAAGGAACACTGTCCGATATGATAAACGCCGATACAGGCACAAACACGCTTGGCTGGTTCGAGAAGTACACCAACCGGATAGATGTTGAGGCCGGAGAAACCGGTCATGGCACCGACGGTTCGGACTACATGATCGGCGGCGAAGGCAGTGACACGACCAACCTTTATGGTGGGGCCGGAGATGATTTCATCATTGGTGGCGGTCCGTCGTTCACCACGATTGATGGCGGGGATGGCAATGACACCATCCTGATCCGGAAAGGCGCGTGGATCACCAATGCCCATGGTGGTGACGGCGATGACGTGATCATCCTGAATGCTGACCAGTCAACGGAAGCCGGTTTTGCAAACCTCTATGGCGGTGAAGGCAGCGATACTTTTGTCATCACCGGTCCGGGCAGTAAAGGCGCCGGTCAAGCTATCCGCGATTTCGACGCTGATGACTCGATCATCATTGATCTGGAAGGGTTCGGGATTTCCTCGTCGGACGAACTACGGTTCGAATGGATGGGAAGCACTCACTGGATTACGGCGAATGGCCACAAGGTCATTGCGATACAGGGCGTGGATGAAACCCACGACATCATGCAGCAAATCAGGGAGTTGACACCTCAGCAATCGCAAGGCTGGGGTCTCTGATCTGCATATACAATCAGACGCCCCAGCCGGTTTAAATCGGCTGGGGCTTTTTGTGACCTCGGCAGAACTGAAGGGTTTTGTCAGAAGAACTTGGATTGAGACGGGCAGGGTGCTCTCGTAGCCTTCGCGTAAGATTACACAATCGCCATTCAAGTTCTTCAAGACCAGTCCCGAGGTCATTCGTCTGGCAGTGATGTTGTACGTTCGGTTCCCATTGTCGCTTCGAAACGTGGAAGACCTATTGCACGAACGCGGAATTGAGGTGAGCCACGAAACCGTCCGATATTGGTGGAACAGGTTCGGCCCGATGTTTGCCTCCGAGATCAGACGAAAGCGAGTCCAGCAACTGCGCGCATTCTCGAAATGGAAGTGGCACGTGGATGAGGTTTTTGTGAATGTGAATGGTAAGAGGCACTACCTCTGGCGGGCCGTAGATCATGAGGGCGAAGTGCTGGAAGCAGTCGTCACCAAACGCCGAAACAAGCAGGCGGCATTGAAATTTCTTAAGAAATTGATGAAGCGGCACGGCAAAGCTGAAGAAGTAGTCACCGATCGCTTCGCTTCTTACAGGGCGGCACTCAGAGATTTGGGTGCTCTCGAAAAACAAAGGACGGGCAGGTGGCTCAACAACCGCGTCGAGAATTCGCACCTCCCGTTTCGACGACGCGAACGCGCGATGCAACGTTTCAGTCACATGCGAAGTTTACAGAAATTCGCCTCCGTCCATTCCTCCGTCAACAACCACTTCAACCAGAAAAGATCGCTGGCCAGCAGAGATACCTTCAAGCTGGCAGGCACCGCCGCTCTCGCCGAGTGGTGCGAACTTGGTGCGGCATAAAGGACAGCCCTAATGGCCTAACTGAGACTGGTTCGAATTTGTCTGACAGCTGTGAAAACTCGTAAATTTTGAGATTCAAATCTGTATAAAACCAATGGGCGGTTGTCTAAAATAACGAGACTCCCAAAAAGGGAAAGGATTGGCTACCTCTAAGCGGCCCAAGCGGTAACTTCAAATACTGGTCTGGGTGTTTCTCACTACCGTGAAATTGGCATTGTTCTTGTTCACTTCTCTAGTGACTAAGGCACTTTGCAAGTGCTTGCGTCGGAAAAGGGTCCTCTCAGTTACTGAACACGAAAGCCCGCGCAATAAAGCGAGGGCCTCGGAAAGAGGGTAAAGCTCTCGCTCTACGCCTCACCCGACAACTTGGGTGTCGGAAAGACTTATGTCAATTCAGTCATGAAAGGCGACGGAAGTTAACTGAGAGATAGGAAACTCTACCTCCAAAGCGTACAGCCATAAGTCCTTACCGCCGTCACCGATTAATTTGTCCGCTGCGATTGCATTCGTCGGGTTTCGGTCGATTGCAGAACTTGGCGGTTTGATTGGTGAACTCACAGGTTGCGGACAAAGCCGACGTAAGCAATTGTTGGAGAAATGTGTGCTGAGAACAGTTGAGGTGCCAAATACGCCTGCTTCTGTAGCGCAGAAATTTATACGAAGCGGCCATCGACTGGCAAACCTAGCCGAAGCTCGAAATCCAAGTGTCGCGAGGTGCGTATCTGAATATTTAGCATACGTTGAGGGTCGGCTCTTTCGTCATCCGATGCTGGAGTTCAGCAGAGTCTTTCCGATCCGGACATGACAGACAAATTAGAATTGGCTAAGACGTTTGTCATGAATCGTAATCTGCTTTCCGGCTGGGCGAAGCTCGTAACAAGCAATGCAGCCGCAGGCGCATTGACCCTGGTCGGTATCGCCATCGCCGCACGAGCGCTGGACGTCGAAGAATTCGGGATCATCGTGATCCTTCAGGCCTACGTACGTGTCATCGATGGGTTGTTTAACTTTCAATCCGTCAACGTCCTTACCCGTTTTCTCGCCGAAGCCGAACATGGTGAAGAGACGGCGCGATTTAGAGGACTGGTAAAGGCGGGTATATTGGTGGACGGACTAACCGCGGTGGTTGCCACGCTCGTCGCCGTCTTGATCCTGCCGCTGATCGGAACGTATTTGGGCATTCCGTCAGAATGGACTTCGGTTGCAATGCTATACAGCCTTGTGATCCTTACCCGAATATTCGGCGTTTCAGAGGCGGTACTTCGCTGCTTCAATCTTTTTTGGACGATCGGTTTGCGGGGCACATTGAGCGCACTTTTGGTAGTGCTTTGCTCCCTTGGTGCTTGGTGGGTGGAAGCGGGAGCAGCGACGTTTCTGGCAATATGGTTGTTGGCGGAGGCTATAGCGAACATTGCCTTCCTGATTTGGACTTTCATTGCGCTGCGGCGTCAGGGCGTCAACGACATCTGGGGCGCTAAAGCATGGGAGGCAATCAACCAATCCAATGGATTCTGGGGGATGCTTTGGCAGACGAACGTAACGTTCGGGATAAGAATTCTGAGTCAGGATGCCGATGTCGTCGTAGCGGGAGCCGTTCTGGGACCGACTGCTGCCAGTTTGCTCCGTGCCGCAAAGTCGGTAGCGGGGCTAGTTAGCCAGCTTGGCCGACCACTGCAACAGGTTGTAAGCGCACCAGTATCCCGGCTGTCGGCACAGGGGGAATTCTCACGCATGTTGCGCTACAGTGCCCGAACCTCCGTGTTGGCCGGGATGGCAGGGCTACTGTTGACGCTTTTAATGGCCTTCTTTGCCGACTGGGTGCTGCAGCTGTTTTTCGGGCGATCTTACGTTGGGGCCGACACGATTACGGTGATTCTGGTTTTGGCACGTACTATCTATCTCACTGGTGTAACGATGATGCCAACAATGCTTGCTATAAATATGGGCAAAGAGTTTTTGTATAGCGTCGTGGTTGGAACCGCAGCGTTCTTCTTCGTAATGGCGGTAGCCATTGGGCCGTTAGGACTGCTTGGCATCGTCATCGCTCACGTCGCATTCGAAGCGGTGTGGTCGGCCACAGGGTGGCTTTGGACTTATCGCCGCGTTTCTGATTTGAATGCGAAGCAGCTATCGACTGCCACCTAAAAACTGGCCTGCAAGTCGTTTTAATGCGCGGGCGGGTTGTCGCTTTTCAGCGTGCATGAACAAATCTGGATGAACCACATCGACATAGCTGGCCGTGCTCAAACCGGTCGAGAAAAGCTTTGCGGCGACCGAGGTTTCCCTCCGCACATAGAGTAACATGTTCTGCCGGTACCACCATGGAATGCTTTTATCGTTCCAGATCAACGGCCGGATTGCATCGATGGCATCGAACCCTTGCTCGTCGAACAGGCCAGCCCAGTAGCTCTGCCAGCGCTCGTTCTTGTGTCCGGTCCCGCCCTGATGAAGGATCGCAGCAGAGAAAAGTACGAGATCACTCAAGTTGCACAGCTCCGCGACTAGGCTAGGTCCGCGAGTTGGTGTGAGATGTTCGGCAACTTCCAGGGACATAACGAGATCAAAACGCATATCCACCTGGATCGGCTGCTCTAGATCCTGTTGCTTCACGATCAAAGGATCAACCTCCATCTGTGACGCAGCAACCCATGGCCCCTCGAAGCCTAGTACTGACTCCGCTCCAAGCTCCTGGGCCGCAGAAAGCCACGTTCCAACGCCGCAACCAACGTCGCAGACACTTTTGATCTGGCATATGTTGAATAGATGCGAGAGAATGATGCGGGCAGTCGGCCGAGTTTGCGAGTCGCGCTCTGCATGAAACGCGGTTCCGTATGACCTTGCGGAAGAATTCGAAGAGAGTGGCATTGCGATTGTGAGCCATCGGTAGAGTTGAACAACGTGATCGTGAATATCGCAAGATTGCTGCCTAGGCCAGTGCGACGTTTTATAAAGGCGCGCGTGCTGCCTCCTTTGTTCCGCAGTATTCGTCAATTGACCGATTCGAAAGTAAGTCGACCGCCAATCGTCAGGCTTGGCGTTGCAGGCAAGGAATGTTTCGTAGGCTATTACGATGTGCAACCCGTATCATCCGACGGCGAAGCGATCCTTGCGCACGTAACAGGCGTTTCCCTGCGAACGGCACAATCCGACGATACCGTGTCCGTGGGGTACTTTCGGCGCGACGGCGGAGATTTCGTCAATCTTGCGACCACGACACTATGGTGCTGGCAGCTTGGTGCGCGGTTGCGCTGGTGGCCGTCGGAACGGCGCGCGCTTGCTTTCAACGCGATTGTCGGGGGTGTTCCATCATTCTGTGTTGTGCGCGAGGGGGCAGAGCCCGTTAGGCTGTGCGACCGTCCGCTATTCGATGTAACAGCCGATGGCCAGATGGGTATCGCGCTGAACTTTGGCCGGCTGGCCTGGGCCCGCCCAGGCTACGGATATCCGGCGCTAAAGGATCCTTTCGCAGACGAGGCGCTGCCCCAACGCGACGGCGTTACAATTGTAGATATGCAGAGCGGACTTGCGGAACTGGTTTACCCGATGGTCGATTTTGCGCGGCTTCTGACCGACGGCGACCGAGACGCGTTTCACTATCTTAACGCAGCGTCTTTCAGCCCGACGGGCAAGCGTTTCAGCGTTCTTTACAAGCGTATCCCGTCCGAGAGCGACATACATAACTGGCAAGTCGATGCCGTCATAGGTGAATCAAATGGGTCAGGGATACGGCGTGTTCCGCTTCCTGGGCGCGCCTCGCACTATTGGTGGCTAGATGACGATCACATCGTCTACACGGCGATATCGGGCTGGCGCGGTTCTTACTGCCTTTTCGATCTCCGCGATGGCAGCATTAAGGCGCTTCACCCTGAAGCGCCGGGTGTGGATGGCCACCCCAGTCTGCATCCCAAAACAGGCCGCTGGATCACCGACACATATCCCGATCTGTTCGGAGAACAAGTCCTGCGTGCTCTAGAGCCCGACGGATCTTCAAAGATCGTCGATCGCTTTCCTGCGAATCCTTCGTACCGCGATGAATGGCGTTGTGACCTGCACCCCCGATGGTCGCGGGATGGTCGATCGGTTGTTATCGACTCGACTCACAATGGCCCGCGCGCGCTCTACGTTGTGGATCTGACGGAGTGACCGATGCTCCGGACATCTCAGTTGTCATGGCCGTATACAATGGCGAACATTTTTTGCCTGAGACGCTTCAAAGCGTTTTGAAACAAAGCCACGCGGGCTTCGAGTTCCTGATTGTCGACGATGCGTCAGATGATATGACACCCGATCTCTTGGCACAGGCAGCCGCAACGGATGGCCGAATTCGGTTGATCCGAAATGAACGCAATCTGGGTCTCACGGTCTCATTGAATGTTGGCTTGCGCGCCGCCTCTGGGAAGTACATTGCACGGATTGATGCCGATGATGTCTGCCTTCCGGATCGCCTGGCGCAGCAGTTAGCGTTCATGGAGGCGAATCCGGATCACTCCGCGGTCGCATGCGGCCATCACGTCATCGATGCGTCCGGCCTAACAATGCGCACAGTTAGCGGCGGGCTTGATGATTGGCAGATAAGGTGGCTCGGCGGTTTCAATCCGCCCGCGCCTCATCCGACCTATTTCTTTCGGCGCAGCTGTTATGACGGCTCAACAAACCTCTATGATGAAGCGTTTCGGACCGCGCAGGATTTCGAACTTTGGTCCCGCCTTGCACTGCAGGGGAAGACGCAAGTCCTGCCTGATGTCCTCGTCAAATATCGGCGCCATGCCAATGCAATCACAGTGCTAAAGCGGCGGGAGCAAGCCACCAGTTGCGCTATTATTGGCCGTTCCAACCTTGGGCGGCGGCTGCCAGCCGATATCGTATCCCAACTTGAACCGCTTATCTCCTTGTTTTCCTATCAATCCGAAGCCGACCGATCGACGATTATCGCGGCCGTTACCGGCTGCGACGCGATGCTTGCTCATGACCTCGGCTCAGCCCCGACAGCACGTCACCGCAGATGGGTGCGTCGGATGACGGCCGGATTGTTGGCAGAGACAATTCTGTCCCGGGCCGGTGGGCTCAGAAGCATTTCAAAGACGTTGATGTTCCTCTTTTATGCCCGTCGGTATTTGCCCGGTCTTTTCGGAGCGGTAACTTCAGACCCAATGATGGCATTGAAATCGCTTAAAAATATCGCCCGCTACTAAGACGCTTTAGATCGAGGCGCGTCGCCGTATGCCGCAAATGTCTCCTCGGCGACACGCGACCACGAATATTTCGTCCTGCATTCTGCAATCGAGCGTTCAATGAAAGCTGCACGCCTATTTGGCTGCCACCCGCTGATCTCACTGATTTTTTGCGCCCATGGACCGGGCTCACCTGGTGGCAAGTGAAATCCTGTAACTCCATCGACGATCGCTTCATGAAGTCCCTGGCACTTCGCCGCAAGCGACACACCACCGGACGCGGCGGCTTCTGTCGCAACAAGCCCGAATCCTTCGAATTCGCCATTTGCAAGGACAATGTTTGGCGTAACCACGCAAAGCGCGCGAGCGTAGAGATCGGCCATATCGCCGGGATCCTGCGGCCCGAGATAGTCGACCCGCGGAAGGTTGAGGGCATCGGCTTCGCTCTCAGACCAAATTGTGCCTGCAACCTTTAAGGTGATATCTTCGGGTAAGAGTGGAAGCACGTTCAAAATGAACCATGAGCAGCCTTTCCTTTCGACCAGTCGGCCGGCGAAAAGTATGAAGTTCTCGGGCTTGCGAACGCTATGGACCGGCCGGGAATCGGTCGCAAGCGGCACGACGACAAGATCCTTAAACCCGTGTCCGGACGCACATTTCGAAGTGGCCACAGAGTTGGAAATCACGCGCGCAGATTTAAGACATCGCGCGCCAAGCCAGAGATAAGCTCCATAGAGCCTGCCCTGGACCCCACCGCGCAGAGAATAGCTGACATCAGTGCCATGCGCCGACAGCACGATGCGCCAGCGCCGCGAGCGGATGCGTGCAGCGAAAGCTAAAGGCCATGATGCAATGTCAGCGACATGGACTACGCCCGTCGGTTTTCTTGTGAACAGAATTCTTAAGAATGTTAAAATGCCAAATTTAAGCAAAGCCGTAGCTGTCGGCGGATCCCCGTTGTCTCGCCCCGGCAGCGCTACGATCTCCACCGGTGCGTACCTCGCAAGCGCGGCAGAGAGCTTTACGGAATAGGTTTCCATTCCGCCGATCGCTGGTAACCATTTGCGTGTCACGAATAGCGTGGGTGCGCACTTTGATTGATGATCGTTCATAGTTTCCCAAGCCTACCGTCGAAGTCCAATGCTGTTGTGTCGGAGAGCGCATGTCTTGTAGTCTCCAAGAATTTGGTAATGCATCACATGCATATAATACATCGGAAATGCGTTTGTTGAGTTTGATGCCCTGTCCTGTCTCCATAAAACTGTGCCAACGTCTGCATAGCTTTACAGGCAGGATTTATCGCCACTGACCGGCGCTTTGCCTCAAGACATAGCGAACTCCTAATAATCGTTAAACTTTGTTTTTACTATATTTTTCGGGTTTATCTCTAGCGTTTTCGCAGATGTTATTTTCATGATGCATGCATCGGGATGCCCGCCTCCTGGTTTCACCCAAAACGTTTCGGTGTTTAACGTTCTCCCGTCTTCCGATATCCTAGTGTCCTTTGCGGCCACCAGCATCCTAATTTTTGCCTTTGGTTTGTTCATCTCAACTCCTGCCTTATTTTCTTTCGCTCGATCACGTTGGAGCCATTGGTTTCAAAGTGAGTACGAAAATCTCTAGCTCTCCTACCCGCGGCGAAGACGACTTAAGATGAACTCAAACCATTTGAGCACGCGGGACCTTCTGCGAAGGCAAGATTATGTTGGCATCCTATGTCTGCTTTTCGGTCAAGTAGTCAGCAACTCACCGTCGACCTCGCCAAGCATGACAGCGATGCCTTGAATTTGGCCGAACCTCTTGATACTTATTTTGGTCGTTTCTGGCGGACATCATACAATGTCCGAAGAAAGGTATATCGTGAAGGTCCAAAAAGTCTTCGGCATCGTCGGCGGTCGCGTCTCGGGTCCGGGTCTAGGCACCCATTGGAACAATTCCTATGTGAGTTTCTGCGACAGCACAATCGGTCACTTTGGGCTCATAGCCGACATTTTCTGCAGCGCGTCATCGTGCGAATCTGCGGCTCAATGCCAGTTTCATTGCAAAGGGAGTGTTCGGCCAGGTACACCATCTGATGTGGAGCGATCAGCTCACTCCAGGTTACACTATGACGGTTGGGTCAGGCTCGTGTGACGTACATCAACAAACGTTTGTTTTGATAAAGAGTTTGCACTTCGGTTGTGAATCCAACCGGCTACAAACAAAGACCTACATAAGCAATATTATGGTCCATAAGCATAATGCCGGCTAAATCAGTCGGCACCCAAATCGGGATCGTCGTAACGGAGCTGTCTGACGAAGCCACAGAAGAAGTTTCTGGTGGAATGGCCGGTCATGGCCTTGGATCCATTAGACATGACAATCACGTCAGATGGGTGTAGTCGATACGCCGAGTGTCCCCACCCAAAGAAAGAAAGCGGAGCGCTATCGCGCACCGCTTTTGCTTTTTTTAAGGTTACCTCCGGCGTGGGCGCGATTTCAGCCCGACCGAATGGTTTGGTTTCGAATAGAATTTTCTGTTGGCCGAAGGTCGAAACATCCGCGCCCGCTAACGCCGCGAAATTGACCAGACCATATGGCGTCACTCCCAGGGCATGCTATGGGTGAACTTGCCCATACCGATCAATGCCGGGTCAACCTGACGACCTTCCGCGGCACACGTTAGGTGTATTCCGGCTGTCCTCTTCCGCATCCGTATCGGCATAGATCAGAAAACTTGCGCTCCCGGTTACGCAACTAGTTGGCGACAGTCTCTCTGACTTCACGATGATACAGTGTGACCTGAGTTGATAGTCCAAGCATTCGATCAGCACTCGTCTCGTAGGGCTCCTGGTAATGGTAACGATACCTTGAGAACAAGGTGTAATTCCCTTGGCACCCGGGGTTACACTTACCCCCGAATTTCCGGGCTGCCCGCAGGGCTGGTGCACGGAATGGCGTAAACAAAGGGGCAACCTGTCAGCGGCGAAAAGGAGAAATCGCTTCCATCCGTCGCGATGAGCGTCAAATTGGAAAGGCAATAACCGACAAATCGCCGAGGCAGGTTACACTCGTTTGCCTTCAGAAATCGACCTTGATTGCGATCCCTTTCTGAACGGCCAGATCCACCACGGACGCAGCGACTGCGAGATCCTGAAGGCCCACCCCTGTGCCATCGAACAGCGTGATCTGATCATCCGATATCCGGCCCGGGTTTGTGCCGTTGATGACCGCGCCAAGCTGTGCCACGTCGCTTTCTGCGATCAGCCCTTGGGCGACGGCATGTTGCGCTTCACCGATGGTGATGGATTGAGCAACTTCGTCGGTGAAAACACTCGCCTTGGCCAGCAGAGCCGCTTCCACTTCTTGCTTGCCCTTAGTATCAGTGCCCATACAAGCGACATGCGTTCCGGGAGCGACATGATCCGCCATCAGCGACGGTGCAAACGCCGAGGTGATCGAGATGATCACATCCGCCTCCGCCATGCCATTCAGCTCGACGGCTCCAAACGCTACACCGGCATCATTGGCGACTTTCTCGATATTTGGAAGCATCTCGGGGTGGTAATTCCAGCCAATGACCTTTTCAAAGACGCGCTGTTCCAATGCCGCTCGCAACTGGAATGCTGCTTGGTGGCCAGCGCCGATCATGCCGATAACCTTGGCGTCCTTGCGAGCGAGGTGTTTGATCGACACCGAAGACGCCGCCGCGGTACGCAAGGCTGTCAGAAGGTTGCCGCCCACCATAGCCGACGGTTTTCCGGTGTCAGGGTCAAAGAGGAAAACAGTAGACTGGTGGTTGATCAGCCCGCGTTTTTCCAAGTTGTTTGGCCAGTATCCGCCCGCTTTCAAGCCAAGCGTCAGCCCCGCTCGATCAAACCCACCCTTGAAGCCATAAAGTGCATCTTCGTGCCCGATGGCTTCGCGCACGACCGGGAAGTTATAGGCGTCGCCAGACGCCATTGCTGCAAAGACCTTTTCCACGGCATCAAAGGCCACTTCGCGGGTCATGAGGTCAGCAATTTCACACTCGGGTATGATCAACATGTCTTTCTCCGTTCAGAATTCGTGCGCCCGCGTGCTTTTTCCGAAGGGGGAATGCACACGGGCGGCTATCTGGCTACATCCGAGCCAGACCTTCCGGCCTTAAAAAGTCCGGTTCAATAAGCGCGACCGCGGGCGGATACAGGCCAAACGCATTCCACTTTGCCGTTCCGAACGCCAACGTACCAATCGTGCACGTTTGCGGTCGGGTCACAGTGCCCGGGCACCAGCTTGAGCTTGTCGTTGACTTTCAGCACCCCATTCGGGTCCATGACAACGCCATGTTCGTCCGAGCACTTGATGTACTCGACATCGTTGCGCCCGAAGACGACCGGCAGACCGCTGTCAACCGATTGGGCCTTAAGACCTGCATCGACGATTGCTTTGTCCGCTTTGGCGTGGCTCATGACGCTGGTCAAGATGAAGAAGGCATTTTCCCACTCGCCCTGATCAATGCGGTTACCCTCTTTGTCCAGGATGCGGCCGTAATCGGCGTCCATGAATGCGTAAGACCCGCATTGTAGTTCATTGTACACGCCCGAGTTGGACTCGAAGTAGTATGAACCGGTGCCGCCGCCCGAGACCAGCTCGCACTCGATGCCTTCGGCTTTGAGGCCTTCGACAGCGTCTTTCACCATCGCGATTGCGGTGTCGAGCTTCTCCTTGCGCGCCTCATAGCTGTCGAGGTGCTGCATCGCGCCCTGATAGGCTTGAATGCCGGTGAACTTAAGGTTGTCGGCGGCTTCTACCGCTTTGGCAATTTCGATCACTTCCGGTGTCGTTGTCACACCGCAACGTCCGGCGCCACAGTCGATTTCGACGAATACCTCCAGTTGTGTTCCATGATCGACCGCCGCGCCCGAAAGATCCGCGACATTGTCCAAATCATCGACGCAAACGATGATACGGCTACCCAGCTTTGGCAGGCTGGCAAGGCGGTCGATTTTGGCAGGGTCGCGCACCTGGTTCGACACCAGTACGTCCTTGATACCGCCGCGAACGAAAACTTCCGCTTCAGAAACCTTCTGACAGCAGACGCCAACGGCTCCACCGATTTTTTCCTGCAGCTTCGCCACGTCCACCGACTTGTGCATTTTGCCGTGCACGCGATGGCGCATGCCGTGGGCTTTGGCATAGTCGCCCATCTTCTTGATGTTGCCTTCAAGCGCGTCGAGATCCAGTACGAGGCTGGGGGTCTGGATATCTGCTTCATCCATTCCAGGCTTGGCCGGAATGTCATAGCCTACTTCGAATTGGTCGAGATTGGTCATATCTTTCATTTCCGTATTCCTATGTCGGGGCTGATGTCTGTTGGGTTGCGGTCAGGCATTGAGCCAAGGCAGCTTGTCCAGATCGACATTGCCCCCGGTTATGATCAGGCCGACACGCTTGCCTTTGAAAGCGTCCGGGTTCTTAAGGATCGTGGCCAGCGGAACGGCCGAGGATGGCTCCATCACGATCCGCAGGTGCTTCCACGTCAGTTTCATCGCATCGATGATCTCTTGCTCTGAAGCCGTGTAGATTTCAGAGACATGGTTAGACACGAAGTGCCAGGTGAGGTCCTTCAGCGGAACCAGCAGTCCGTCGGCAATCGTTTTTGGGGCATCATCGGCGATGATGTGACCGGCCTTGAAGCTGCGATAGGCATCGTCGGCTTGTTCGGGCTCTGCCGCGATGATTGCAGTTTCAGGAGCAAGGGTAGACAGGGTCAGGCAAGTACCTGACACCATGCCGCCGCCTCCGATGGGCGCGACCACTGCATCCAGACCATCGGTCTGCTCGATGAACTCGCGCGAACAGGTGCCCTGTCCGGCAATCACTCGCGGATCGTTGTAGGGATGGACAAAATCCCCTCCCGTGGCCGCCTGAACCTCGGCAAACGTCGCCTCGCGAGACGAGGTGGAGGGTTCGCACTCAGTGATCTTTCCACCATAGCGACGAACTGTGTCTTTCTTTGCCTGCGGCGCGGTGCGTGGCATAACCACGTTGCAGGGGATGCCCCGCTTCATAGCCGCATAGGACAGGCACGAGGCGTGGTTGCCCGATGAATGGGTTGCGACGCCTTTTCGCGCCTGTTCCTCGTCCAGTCCGAACACCGCATTCGTGGCGCCTCGTACCTTGAAGGCGCCGGGCTCCTGAAAGTTCTCGCACTTGAAGAACAATTGCGCCCCGGTCAGTTCGTTCAGGTAGTCCGAAGTCCGGACCGGAGTGCGGCGGATATAGGGTTTGATCCGTTCATGCGCGACGAGCATGTCCTCATAGGTCGGGATGTACATGTTACAATCCTTCATCATGCAGCGTCCTTCTGAGCGGCAGCTGGATGACCACGGTAATATTCCTGTGCAGCCGCTACGCCGGAGCCCAGTTCGATGTTCAGGCCCAGATCGGCCATGCACATTTCAGCAGTGGCGATGCCGGACAGGGCCATGACATCCGTCAGGCTTCCCAAATGCCCGATGCGGAATACCTTGCCGGCGACTTCCCCAAGCCCCACACCAAAAGCAACGCCGTATTTGTCGGCAGCATGGGTGACGATATCCGTGGCGTTGAAACCGTTCGGCGTACGGATCGCGCTTACAGTGTCAGAATACACCGACGGGTTCGCTGCGCAAAGCTCCAGTCCCCAGGCGCCCACGGCGGCGCGAACACCTTCGGCAATGCGGTGATGGCGGGCAAAGACGTTTTCCAGACCTTCACTCAGCAGCATGTCGCAGGCCTGGTTGAGGCCGTTCATCAAACCAACTGCGGGCGTGTAAGGATAGGCGTTGTTGGCATAGCCCTTTGCCATGTCGTGCACATCAAAGAACGTGCGGGGCAGGGTGCCAGTCTTGGTCGCCTCCATTGCCTTCTGGCTAAAGCCAACAATGGCCAGACCCGCGGTCAGCATGAACCCTTTTTGCGAACCCGTGACGGCAACATCGACACCCCATTCGTCAAAACGGAAATCCATGGAAGCGATAGAGGACACGCCGTCAACAAACAGGAGGGCCGGGTGCCGGGCCGCATTCAGCGCCTTGCGCACGGCGGCAATATCCGATTTCACACCAGTTGCCGTTTCGTTATGCGTGGCAAGAACAACTTTGATTTCGTGGTTCGTGTCTGCGGTCAGAATTTCTTCGTAACGGTCGGCCGGCAGACCTTCGCCCCAAGGTGTTTCAACGATTTCGACATTCAGCTCGTGACGCTGGCACATGTCGATCCAGCGGTGGCTGAACATACCGTTGCGCGCCGCCAGAACCTTGTCACCAGCGGACAGGGTATTGGTCAAGGCCGTTTCCCAGCCGCCAGTCCCAGTAGACGGGAAGATGAAGACCTCGGCGCTGTCGCTTTTCAGAACTTTACGTACACCTTCGCGTGCAGGGTGCAGGATCTGCCCGAACAGCGGCGAGCGGTGGTCGATCGTGGGCATATCGCACGCCTTGCGCAGGCTTTCAGGGATATTGGTCGGACCCGGGATGAAAACGGGGTTTTGAAAGCTCATGGATGGTCTCCTTCCGTCGTTAACGACACAATAAGACCCCGGCGTTCGACCCGATATATTTTTGAAAAAACCTTTCAAAACACATAAGGCGCAATTTAATTTATAGTTGTCAGTATGTTGTATTTTTCATATGGTGAATTAGTCTTTCACAAATGATCAGATGGTTTTTATGGATTCTCAAGATAATGGTTCCGGACCCCGTCGAAAAGCCAGGGGAAGGCCGCGGGGATGGGATGACAAGACAGCGCAGAATACGATCAAATCCTTGGATCGGGCGATGGAGGTTTTTGAGTATCTGAGCGAGGAACAAGGCAAAGCTTTATCTACGCTGTCCGAGGAAATGAGTCAGTCTCCGGCTACCGTTTATCGTATTCTCGTGACGCTTGAAGGCAGGGGATTGGTTGAATTCGATCACGACGAGCAGGTCTGGCATATTGGCCCCAAAGCGTTTGTCATTGGTTCACGCTTCTTACGACGCACCAGCCTCGTAGATCGGGCCAGGCCGGTTATGCGCAAGCTGATGGAAGCCACGGGCGAGACCGCCAATCTGGGTGTTGAAAAAGAAGGCTCTGTGCTTTTCCTGAGCCAAGTGGAAACGCATGCCAGCATTCGCGCATTCTTTCCGCCCGGCACGCTGTCGCCGATGCACGCATCGGGGATCGGGAAAGCGTTGCTGGCTCATATGGATGAAGACAGGTTGGACCGACTTTTGGCCGCGGTGGATTTACAGGCCTTCACGGACCGGTCGATTACCAGCGCTGAGACGCTGAAAAAGGACCTCGCATCTATCAGAGCGCAAGGCTTCTCGGTGGACAACGAGGAAAAGAACACGGGTATGCGATGCATTGCAGCTCCGGTCTTTGACATCAATCGCGAGGCGATTGCCGGTATCTCGGTGTCCGGACCCACCAGCCGGGTGAGCGAGGCCGAGATTGAACGGCTAAGCCGCCCCGTTATCGAGGCGGCTCATCAGTTGACTCTGGCCATCGGCGGGACAGTTACTCTGCCGCGGTCCTAAGGCGTTGATTTTGCGGATATGCGGCAGGTCCCGGTCGCAGTGCCATGTGCCGGTTTACATCCTTGTAGAGCAGATAGCGAAACTTGCCCGGTCCACCCGCGTAGCATGCCTGCGGGCAGAATGCGCGTAGCCACATGTAATCGCCGGCCTCCACTTCGACCCAGTCATTGTTCAACCTGTAAACTGCTTTTCCTTCCAGAACATACAGACCGTGTTCCATCACATGGGTTTCCAGAAATGGGATGACGGCGCCTGGCTCGAACGTCACTATGGTTACATGCATGTCGTGACGCAAATCGCTTGGGTCCACAAACCGTGTCGTGGCCCATTTGCCATCTGTCCCCGCCATGGGCGTTGGTTCGATGTCGTTTTCGTTGAGGATCAGAACATCAGGCTTATCCAGCCCTTCGACCGCTTCGTAAGCTTTCCGAATCCAGTGGAACCTCAGTGTTTCCTCGGCACGGTTGTGTAAGGTCCATTCACTTGCAGGAGGCAGATAAGCATAGCCGCCCGGGGTCAGTTCATGGGTCTCGCCCTGAACACTCAGGGTCGCTGTGCCTCCGACGACGAACAGAACCCCCTCGGCTTCGGGGTCGGTTTCGGGTCGATCGGAACCACCGCCGGGTTGAACTTCCATAATATACTGCGAAAATGTTTCGGCGAACCCACTCAGCGGACGTGAAATGACCCACAGGCGTGTGCCTTCCCAAAATGGCAGAAAACTGGTCACAATATCCCGCATTGTGCCCTTAGGAATCACGGCATAAGCGTCAGTAAAAGCAGCCCGATCAGTTAACAGTTGTTCCTGTCCGGGATGCCCTCCGTGCGGTGCAAAATACTTGGTGCTCATGTATGCTCCTGAAGATATACTACTTGCCCTAAATATGGTCCGGGCTAAGAGCATGAACCACCCGCAAAAATGCAACAGCTCTATTCAGGAAGATTTGAAAAATCCGCACTTCGCAAGCGACAAGACGTACGTGGAATGGTCCTCCGCATTCGCAGAGAAAGGCGTCCAGTAGATACCGGTTGCAGTGAGAGCGATTTCCAAAACGACTACACCGTACATGAAAGGGCTCCACTCAAAGGCCTTCGATCAATGCGATATCTGCCATACACGCGGCTTCGCGTTTCGCGCGGGCGGCGCGATATTCATCTGAGGCGTAGCAGGCACGGGCAACCTCAATGCTATCAAACTCAATAATGACACGTCGCTGCCAGACTTGGCCTTCGAGGGTTTCCGCTTCGCCGCGCGCCAGAAACCGGGCTCCGAATTTGCTGAACGCCTCGGGCGCAAGAGCCTGATACCCCTGGTATGCGTCAGGGTCGGTAACTGTGACGTTTGCTATCCAGTACCCTTTACGTGGCTCAGTCATCTTTTGCGCTTTCTTCTGAGGCGAACAGGCGTTCGGCAATTGCTGTGGTGTCACTCAGGTGGCGTTCAACCGCGGCGCGGGCGGCGGCAGGGTCGCCGGAGGTGATCGCGTCACAGATGTCTTCCATATAGGTAATACCGGGGCGTTCGCGGTCAGCTGACGACAGTGTCATCATTCTCAGGCGGCTGATCCGGCCATTCAGTCGCTGAACAACGTCCCAAGCGATGTAGTGGCCCGCGCCATCGAAAATCTCTGAATAGAAGTCGGATGTCGCACGAAACAAGGCGCCGGGAGTTTTGTCGGAAAATCCGCGTCTGAGGTTTTCCAACGCTTTGCGTAGACCACGCGCCCGATCCGGAGTGATATTGCGGGCGCAGTTCTCCGCCGCCGCCGTCTCTAACATGCGACGGATATCGTAGATTTGGCGCGCATCCTCCCAACTCATGACCGCCACGATCGGGCCACGGCCGGGAAGAATTTCGACCAACCCTTCGGCCTCAAGATACCGGATAGTCTCGCGGATCACGGTTCTGCTGACGCCCAGTTGATCGCACAACGGACGTTCGACAAGCCGTTGTCCTGGCTGGAAAATACCTTCGATGATCGCCTCTCGCATACGTTCCTGCACCATGTCGCGCAGGGTCGCAGGCGGGTGATCTATTTTTGTCAGTTTTGGTGCACTCATGTTGGGCAAGTTATCGGACCGTTCAATTTCCTACAAGGTATGATTGACAGGTGATATGATGGTATACCATATTCCGACCTATCGAATCGCAAGGAAAGAATCATGCCCGCTGAAATCCGCAAAACACTGCTGCATGTCGAAAACACCCTGATCGAAGGGGGTAAGATCGCTGAGACACCGCTGAAGATGATTGCTGCGGTTGCGGTGATCCGGAACCCGTGGGCAGGGCAGGGTTTTGTTGAAGATCTGAAACCCGCGATCCACGATTGCGCACCCGGCCTGGGTTCGATGCTGACCGACATGGTGCTTGAGGCCGCTGGCGGTGGAGGCAAGGTCGAAGGTTACGGCAAAGCCGCCATCGTGGGTGTGAACGGTGAAGTAGAGCATGGCTCGGCCCTGATCCACACTCTGCGCTTTGGAAATTTCTACCGCGAAGCAGTGGGTGCAAAATCGTATCTGGCCTTCACCAATACCCGTGGCCCGGCAAATGCCTCGATGCAAATCCCGCTGATGGATAAGAACGATGGCGGTCGTCGCAGCCACTATCTGACCATTCAGCTGCAAGTGGCAGATGCACCCGCACCGGATGAGATCATGATTGCTCTGGGTGCATCCATCGGTGGCCGTCCGCATCACCGCATTGGTGACCGGTATCAGGATCTCAAGGAACTGGGTCATGACGTCGACAACCCTGCAGCTGTCTGAGCCATTCGGTCAGATCGCATACCGCGAGGCCGGGCTTTCCCATTCAGGGAAGGCCGCGCCGGTGGTTCTGATCCACGGCGTTGGCATGCAATCCGCGGCGTGGGGCCCTCAGATCGAGGCGTTTTCGAAGACGCACCACGTCATTGCGCTGGACATGCCGGGGCATGGGGGAAGTGACCGGATTCCATCTGGCTCTGACCTGCCGGTGTTTCTGGATTGGCTACTGGCCGTTCTGGATGCCCTCAAGCTTGAGCGGGTCAGTCTGGCCGGACATTCCATGGGCGCGCTGATCGCAGGCGGGTTTGCCGTGTGCCATCCGGAGCGGGTTGCTCGCGTGGCCCTGTTGAACGGCGTGTTCTGTCGGGACGAGGCCGCAAGCAGATCCGTCGTCGCACGGGCCGAACTGATCGGAACCGGGTCTTTCGATCTGGAAACGCCTCTGCGTCGCTGGTTTGGCGATACGCCGATCGAACAAGCCGCACGCGATGAGGTCGCTAACTGGCTGTCCGAGGTGAACATTGACGGCTATGCTACTGCCTACGGGGCCTTCGCACGCGGCGATGCGCTATATTCAGACGGGTTCAGCAAGATCAGATGCCCGCTGCTGGCGTTGACCGGAGATGACGATCCGAACTCGACCCCAGCCATGTCGCAAGCGATGGCCGACGCCGCCCCCTACGGACGCGCTATTATTATCGAAGACCACAGGCATATGGTGAACATGACGGCTCCGAACGTGGTCAATGCCGCGCTGACGGACTGGTTGCACACGCCATCTGAACAGGGTGAACTGACATGATCGAATTCGACCCAACAACACTGCAAAACCCACGCGCCCTGCGCAGTGCCTTTGGCTCATTCATGACCGGGGTAACGGTTGTGACGTCACATGACGACGCGGGCAACCCGCTGGGATTTACCGCAAACTCTTTCACCTCGGTGTCGCTGGATCCACCTTTGGTTCTGGTTTGCCTAGCGAATACCTCCAGCAATTACGAGACCTTCGCAAAAACCTCGAAGTATGCCATCAACATCCTGTCCGAGGCACAGATCGAGGTGTCGAACACCTTCGCCCGCCCGGTCGAAGACCGTTTCGCAACTGTCGAGTGGCAACCCGGCCCGCATGGCTCACCCATTCTGGATGACGTGTCTGCGTGGTTCGATTGCGCCGTGCACAAGACCGTGGATGCAGGCGATCACCTGATCCTGATTGGTGAAGTCAAAGCTTTCAATCAGGACATCGCGCCGGGTCTGGGCTATGCCCGCGGCGCCTATGTTACCCCGGCGGCTGAGGCTAAGGCGCTCAGCAAACGCTCGGATACGGTTGTCTCGGCTCTTATCGCACGGGACGGCAAGGTTCTGCTGCAGGACGATGGCGGTGGCCACCTGACAATTCCGAAAACCGACAACGTCTCAGAAGGCGCGAACGCCGCGCTGGCAAATCTGATCAGCGAGAGCGGTGTGACGGCAGAACCGGGATTTATCTACTCTGTTTTTCAGGATGAAGCGCGCAAACATCAACACATCTCATTCCTGTGTCAGGCTGACGAAGGCGAACCGGCAAACGGTGTTTTTACTGAAATCACCGAGTCCACTTTGATGGATGTTGCCGATCCGGCCATCTGTACGATGCTGGAACGGTTCGCGGCCGAAAGCCACATGGGGAATTTCGGGGTGTATTACGGCAACGAGGTGAGTGGCGAGGTCAAACCGCTCACCGCTGGGAGTTAAGTTGACATGAAATTCTCACTCTTTGCGCATATGGAACGGATCTCGGACGATCAGGACCAGAAGCAGTTGTATGACGAGTTCATCCAATTGTGCAAAATCGCTGATGACGGCGGTATGCACGCGGTTTGGACTGGTGAACACCACGGGATGAACTTTACTATCGCGCCGAACCCGTTCCTGAACCTGATCGACGTGGCACGCCACACCAAGAACGTGCGTCTGGGCACCGGCACTGTAATCGCGCCGTTCTGGCATCCGATCCGTCTGGCGGGTGAAGCGGCGATGACCGACATCATCACCGAGGGCCGTCTGGACCTGGGCATCGCGCGCGGTGCGTATAGCTTTGAGTACGAGCGCCTGATGCCCGGCATGGACGCCTGGGAAGCTGGTCAGCGTATGCGCGAACTGATTCCCGCAGTGAAAGGACTGTGGGAAGGCGACTATGAGCATGATGGTGAATTCCACAAATTCCCCAAAACCACTTCGGCCCCGCAACCGGTGCAGGAAGATGGCCCGCCGATGTGGGTGGCAGCGCGTGATCCCAACAGCCACGAATTTGCTGTTTCGAATGGCTGCAACGTGCAGGTGACCCCCCTGTGGAACGGCGATGAAGAAGTCTCTAGCCTCATGACCAAGTTCAACGATGCTTGCACCAAGTTTCCGGATGTACAGCGGCCCAAGATAATGCTGCTGATGCACACCTATGTGGCATCTGACGACGCGGATGTGAAACAGGCCGCGGTCGAGCTGAACCGGTTCTACAACTACTTCGGCGCCTGGTTCATGAACAAGCGCGACATCTCGCAGGGTCTGATCGAACCGCTGAGCGACGAAGATATCGCCGCGCATCCATTCTACACCCCCGAGAATATGGAACGCGATCTGGTCATCGGCACCGTCGATACCGTCATCGACCGCCTACGCAGCTATGAAGCGTTGGGTTATGACGAGTATTCGTTCTGGATCGACTCCAGCATGCCGTTCGAGCGGAAGAAAGCCTCGCTTGAGCGCTTCATCAAAGATGTCATGCCAGCGTTTCAGTAAAGGGGTGTCCTAAAATGCAGCAGTTTCAACAGTATATTGACGGCACCTTCTCGGATGGTGTGACCCAGTTCGACAGTCTGGACCCGGCTACCGGCGCAGTCTGGGCAAAGATGCCTGAAGCCAGCGCGGAAGATGTCAATCAGGCTGTTGAGGCTGCTGAGCGCGCGTTTTTCTCGCCGGAATGGGCGGGGATGACGCCGACAGCGCGTGGCAAGCTGCTGTCCCAGTTGGCGGACTTGATTTCGGAGAATGCTCCGCTTCTGGCTGAGCTGGAAACTCGCGACACCGGCAAGATCATTCGTGAGACGTCGGCGCAGATTGCTTATGTCGCCGATTACTACCGATATTACGCCGGGCTGGCCGACAAGATCGAAGGGGCGCATCTGCCCATCGACAAGCCGGACATGGAGGTCTGGTTACGTCGCGAACCCATCGGTGTCGTGGCCGCTGTGGTGCCGTGGAACTCTCAATTGTTCCTATCGGCAGTGAAGATCGGCCCGGCACTGGCAGCAGGTTGTACCGTAGTGTTGAAAGCCTCGGAAGAGGGGCCAGCACCGATGTTGGAATTTGCCCGCATCTTTGATCAGGCCGGGTTCCCCAAAGGCGTGTTGAACGTCATAACCGGCGGGCCGGTTGCGGGCGCGACCCTGACCAGCCATCCCAAAGTCGCTCATGTCGCCTTTACCGGAGGGCCGGATACCGCGCGTCACATCGTGCGGAATTCGGCTGAGAACCTGGCCTCGACCTCGTTGGAGTTGGGCGGCAAGTCACCGTTCATTGTGTTCGAGGATGCCGATATCGAAAGCGCTGTAAACGCGCAGGTCTCGGGGATTTTTGCAGCGACCGGCCAAAGCTGCGTCGCTGGTTCGCGGCTTGTGGTGCAAGCTTCGATCAAGGATAATTTCCTCGCGCGCCTTAAAGAGAAGGCCGAGGCGGCGGTGATCGGCACCCCTGATGATATGGCGACCGAGGTCGGCCCGCTCTGTACCCTGCGCCAGCGTGACAATGCTTTGGACCTGATCAAGCGTTCCGTGGCGCAGGGGGCCAAGCTGATTACCGGCGGCCATCCCATCGACCGCGACGGATTTTACTTTCCGCCGACCATTCTGGATTGTTCCGACGTGCCTGACGCGGACAGCCTGACAAACGAATTCTTCGGTCCGGTTCTGTCGGTCGTGTCTTTCGAGACCGAAGCCGAGGCCGTCGCCATCGCGAACAACACCCAATTCGGGCTTGCCTCGGGCCTGTTCACCCAGAACCTGACCCGAGCCCATCGCATGATCCGCGCCATTCGAGCCGGGATCGTCTGGGTCAACACCTATCGCGCCGTCAGCCCCATCGCACCGTTTGGGGGCCACGGCCTGTCCGGCCACGGGCGCGAGGGCGGCCTGCAGGCAGCGCTGGATTACACCAAGATCAAGTCAGTCTGGTTGCGCACCAGCGACGATCCGATTCCGGATCCGTTCGTCATGCGCTGACGCAAACTTTCCCGCTGCGTGAAGGGACACGCAGCACGTTCGTCAATCAATGGGAGGAATACGAACATGGCTGGAACTCCAGCCCCCAAAAATGGTGACCACCTGGTCTCGGATAAGGGGGTATTCAAAGGGCTGCACAATGGGATGAGCATCGCATCCAAAGCGATGGTTGCAGCCTTTGTTCTCTTCACTATTCTCAATGTCGACTTCGCCAGCAGTGTCTACAAAGGCGTACGTTCGTGGGTCGAAGGGGCGCTGAGCTGGTACTACATCAGTTCGGTCGTTATCCTGTTCTTCGTCTGCCTGTTCCTGATGTTCAGCCGGTTCGGTTCGATCCGTCTAGGCGACGATGACAGCCGCCCGGAATTCAGCAACTTCTCGTGGTTCGCCATGTTGTTCTCGGCAGGTGTCTCGATCGGCATCCTGTTCTTCGGCATTGCCGAGCCGCTGTTCTATTTCGACAATGCGGCAGGCTGGGGCTATCCGAACAACCCGTTCGCGGATGCCGCCGGACACACGGAAATGAACGTACAGCGCGCGGTTGACGCAGTTGTAGTCACGAACTTTCACTGGGGCCTTCACGGCTGGGCGATCTACACCATGACTGGTCTGGCATTGGGGTATTTCGCGTTCCGCAAGAAGCTACCTTTGACCTTCCGGTCGGCGTTGTACCCAATCTTGGGTGATCGTATTTATGGCCCGGCGGGTCACGCGGTTGACCTGCTGGCCGTGTTCGGCACGGTGTTCGGTATCGCGACCTCGATGGGTCTGGGCGTGACCCAGATGGCCGAAGGTCTGAACGTGCTGTTCAACACCGGCACGGGCACCACACTGAAGGTAGTATTGGTCGTCGGAATCTCGATCGTTGCCACGCTGTCCGCCGTGTCGGGTATCGGCAAAGGCATCCGGATCCTGTCCGAATGGAACATCATTCTGTCGATCCTGCTGGTGCTGTTTTTTCTGTTCGCAGGTCCGACGCAGTGGCTGATCGGTTTCTTTATGAACGCAGTGGGAGACTATGCAACCGGCCTGTGGTCGATGGGTTTCTGGACCGCGTCCGAGCCGGGTGATGTTGCCTGGCAGGGTGGATGGACCATCTTCTACTGGGGCTGGTGGCTGAGCTGGGCACCGTTTGTCGGCATGTTCGTGGCACGTATCTCGAAAGGTCGCACCATCCGCGAGTTCATGCTGGGCGCCATGTTCGTTCCCACCACGATGGCCTTCATCTGGATTTCGATCTTTGGCGGCAACGCGCTGTTCATCGAACTCAACGCAGCCGATGGCATTGGCTCTGCCGGTCTGATCGACATGGTCAACAGCTGGAACCTCGGCGGTACGCTGTATGGAACCATCGAGCTGCTGGCGGCCAATGGCACACTGTCCTGGATCGTCTCGGCGCTGGCCACGTTCCTGCTGGCCACGTGGTTCATCACCAGTTCGGACTCGGGCACGCTGGTCGTGACCACGATCCTATCCATGGGCAATGCCCACCCGCCCAAGCTGCACCGGATCGTCTGGGGCACAGCGCAGGGTCTCGTAGCGGCTGTTCTGTTGATCGCAGGTGGTCTGTCCGCCCTGCAAACAGCGGCAATTGCGGCGGCGCTGCCGATCTCGATCCTCGTTGTTCTGATGGCCTGGGGCGTGATCAAATCGCTGGTCGAGGACAGCTCTGCTGCGTCGAGCCCTGCTATAGCACCGGATGGCACCGCAATAGACGGCGACCTGCACGCCTAAGACACCACTCACACCACAACAAACGGGCGGGATCAGTCTCGCCCGTTTTACTCTGACCGGAGACACCCATGCTGCCTTTGAACCGATCCGACCTTTTGATCGACACCGCATACCTGAACGGAGAATGGGTTCAGCGCGAGACCCGTTTTGATGTGACGAACCCTTCGACTGGCGCGCTTTTGGAGCGGGTTGCCGATTGCTCCTCCGACGATGCGCACGCGGCAATCCAAGCGGCCGAGCAGGCGCAGAAAGACTGGGCGCGGCGTACCGGGAAGGAGCGTGCGGCAATCCTGCGCAAGTGGTTCGACCTTATGGTTGCCCATGTTGACGATCTGGGTGCGATCCTGACGGCAGAGATGGGCAAACCGCTGGCCGAGGCCAAAGGTGAAATCCTCTATGGGGCCAGCTTTGTTGAATGGTTCGGCGAAGAAGCAAAGCGCGTCTATGGTGATACCATTCCGGGCCATCAGCGCGACAAGCGTATCATGGTCATCAAACAACCCGTCGGCGTTGTCGGGGCCATTACTCCGTGGAATTTCCCTAATGCGATGATTGCCCGCAAAGTTGCCCCGGCATTGGCGGCAGGCTGTGCGATGGTTGTGAAACCTGCTGCGGAAACGCCTCTGTCGGCGCTTGCCATGGCGCGGCTAGGGGAAGAGGCCGGTATCCCGCCGGGCGTGTTTTCTGTGGTTACGTCCACGGACGGAGTTGGGGTCGGCAAAGCCTTTTGCGAGAACCCGATCATGCGCAAGATCAGCTTCACCGGATCGACCCGCGTCGGCAAAATCCTGATGGAGCAGGGGGCGGCGCAGATCAAAAAGCTCTCATTGGAGCTTGGTGGTAACGCGCCCTTCATCGTGTGCGACGATGCCGATCTGGACAAGGCGGTCGAAGGAGCGATGATCTCGAAATTCCGCAACGCTGGGCAAACTTGCGTCTGCACCAATCGCATCTATGTGCAGGACAGCATACACGACGCCTTTGTCGAACGGCTGAGCGCTGCTGTTGCGTCCTTGACAGTGGGCGATGGCTTCGTAGACGGGTCCGTCATCGGGCCGCTTATCACCCCAGCCGCAGTTACGAAGGTGTCCGAACACATCGACGACGCAGTCGCCAAGGGGGGGGCTGTCATAACCGGCGGCGCTGCACATGAACTGGGCGGGACGTTTTTCCAACCGACGGTGATCACCGGTGTCACGTCCGATATGGCCGTCGCGCGGGAAGAGACATTTGGCCCTCTGGCCCCGGTATTCCGGTTTACGGACATAGCCGAGGCGATCGCAGCAGCCAATGACACCGAGTTTGGTCTGGCGTCCTACGTCTATACGCAGAATCTGTCGCAGGTCTGGCGGTTCATGGAAGAGCTCGAATACGGAATGGTTGGCATCAACACTGGCCTAATTTCCACCGAAGTGGCCCCGTTTGGCGGGATCAAGGAAAGCGGCCTGGGACGTGAGGGCTCAAAGTATGGGATCGACGACTACCTTGAGCTGAAATACTGCTGCTTGAACGTTTAGAGCAATACTTCTGTTGATGGTCGAGGTTACGCCTCACCATCTCGATTGGCATCGGGCAGTTCAAGGACGAACACCGGTAGAAAAAGCGGGCAGAGACGTAGGCCTTTTACCGCTTCCAATCCAAGAAGCCGCGCCAGATCTATTTGGAACCGTCACTCCCGTTTGGTCGGGGCGAGTTATCAGGGCATCATGGTCCAGAGACTTCGGGCTTCGCGTCTGATTTTCGTGACAGTTCTTCGACCAGAAAGTCGAGGAAAACACGCACTTTTGAATCTACGTAGCGTCGGGACGGATATACAGCATAAAGCGCGGTTTCGTTTGGTTTCCAGCTTTCCAGCGCAGCGCACAGACGGCCCTTGGCCAGATCATCTGCAACATACATGTGGGGGATCAGGCTAAGGCCGAATCCAGCCCGCAGAGCATCGCGAACAGCGATGCTTGAAGACACCCGGTAGCGGCCTCTGATCGCCACGTTTTCGGTTTTGTTGTCTCGGCGGAAGGACCACTTCGTGGCATGACCCGACAAGCTGAACTGAATGCAGTTATGGCGGGTCAAGTCCTGTGGGTGTTCGGGCCATCCATACTTTTCGAAATAGGATGGAGCGCCGCACAGGACATGATCCATGGTTTTCAATTTGCGCGCGATAAGGCTGGAATCTTCCAGATTATCGCTGCCGCGCAGGGCGATGTCGAAGCCTTCCTCGATCAGATTTACACGGCGGTCATCTAGATTCAGATCCAGCGTCAGATCAGGATATTGATGCAGAAATCTTGGAATGGCGTCCGAAAGGCTTACAAGCGTGACGGTCATCGGAGCGCTGACGCGCAGTGTTCCACTGGGATGGTCCTGACCGGCCAACAGTGTGCCTTCAGCTTCTTCCAGATCATCAAGCACGCGGGACACACGTTCAAAATACAGCGTTCCGGCCTCGGTCAAGCTCATCCGGCGCGTCGTTCGATGGATCAGACGCGTGTACAGGTGCGCCTCTAGCTCGTTGATATTTTTGCTGACCGCGGCGGGGGACAGGCCTAGATGGCGGGCGGCGGCGGCAAAGCTACCGAGGTCGGCAACAGTTCTAAACACGGTGAGGGCGGTCATACGGTCCATGATTATTCACTATCAGTGAATTCTTTAGCTATCAATTGTCGTATTATCTACCATGCGGAAAGGGCGTAAATCTCTAGGCGAGCCTGAAATTCAGTCAGACAGGAGAGCCTGACATGACCCCCGCAAGAACTCCAGATCACCCAATCGCTCCATTGTTTCTGTCGCGCTGGTCACCACGCGCATACGATGCCTCGGATTTGCCGGTAGCGGATTTGCTTACCATCCTTGAAGCAGGCCGTTGGGCACCATCTGCCTACAACGTCCAACCTTGGAGGTTCCTCTACGCCTTGCGAGGCGACACGTATTGGCAGAGTTTCCTCTCTCTGCTCGATCCGTTTAATCAGCGATGGGCGGGCGAGGCTTCGGCCTTGATTTTCTTACTATCGGATACGGTCATGCCGGGTGATGAAACCCGCCCTATGACGCGTTCGAAATACCATAGTTTTGATGCCGGTGCGGCCTGGATGCAAATTGCATTGCAAGCAACCTCCTTAGGATATGCGGCACATGCAATGGCAGGTCTGGATTTCGAGAATGCGTCGAAAGTGCTGGGTTTGTCTAAACGCTTTAATCTGGAAGTCGGGATTACGATTGGACGCCGTGCCGAAGCTGCAAATCTGGCGGACGATTTGAAAGCACGAGAAGTACCGAGTGGCCGGCGATCGTTGGAGCAGATGGCCTTCGCAGGCCCCTTTCCAGAACGTTTCAATGTGATCGCGGCGGAATAGGGGGCATCATGTCGGCACATCAATCCTCTGGTTCAGCTTGGCAGGTTCATGGCCTAATGTTGGGGGCGGCCTTTCTGGTGGCAACGTCATTCCCGGTCGTGGCGGCAATCACAGGCCACCTCGACAGTGGAGTCCTCACCTTTATTCGCTTTGCCCTGGCAACAGCGCTGTTTGGCCCCGTCGTTGCCTGTCGATACGGGTTGAGTCGACCAAACCTTCGCGATCTGCTGCGCTATAGCCTTCTGAGTTTTCTTTTGGTTACGTTTTTTTGGTGCATGTTTACATCTCTCCGCCTGACGACCCCGTTGAACACGGCGGCGATATTTGCCTTGAACCCATTCATCACGGCAGCCGTTGCCGCAGTGTTGCTGCACGAGAAGATGTCGTTATCAGCGCGTGTTTTGCTGCCTATCGGAGCTGTTGGAGCGACTTGGATCGTCTTCCGGGGTGATCTTTCGGCGTTCTTGTCGCTTCGGATCGGTGCCGGGGATATCTTTTTTTTAGCCGGTACGATCGCGTTGGCCACGTACACGACATTGGTAAAAGTCTTGCATCGGGGTGAGCCGATGGCCCAAATGACATTCTGGATTCTTGCAACGGGCACGATTTGGTTGTTCCTGTTGACGTTCTCCAAATTGAACGACATTCAATGGGCCACCGTCCCCGGCAGCGTCTGGGTTGGGATCACCTATCTTTCGATTTTCACCACGATCGTAACGTTTTTTGTGTTTCAGTGGAGCACCACAAGGATCGGGCCGACCCGCGTTGCGGCCTACACCTTTCTGAATCCGGCGTTGGTGCTGCTCATTGGCCTTACTTTCGGAGACATACAGCCTCCTCTGACAACATGGCCCGGCGTGTTTCTCGTGGTAGGCGTTACAGTTGCACTTCAGACAAACTTGACGGGCGGTGCCCAGAAGCCGAGATCGCGATCTGGTAAAGCAGCAAGAAACTGGCTCTGACCAGTGTTGTGTAGACCAGATGCGATCATGTCGAAGGTCAACAATTCAGTGTCGGTCGCACACGGGTTTCCCGAATGCTCAAAATCCGCAAAGCGTCCGACAAATGCAAGGTCGTTTTCCTTAGCCAAGTCAAACGCAGCTACAAAAAGGTGGGTGTGGCAACATTATAGTGGGAGTTTGAAGATCCTAATGTCATAATGCCATAATGTCTGCGCCGAACATGCGCTCCAAGCAATCGGACGCTCCGGATAGGTTCTGGCCGGGATCTTCGGTCAACCCAGATGCCGTCAAAAAGACCCTGACGACCATGGAAAAGACAGCATCCATGATTGGCTTTGACCCAACTAAAAACTGGTAGCCGGTTCAATGGAGAAAATCTTTTTTTCGGGCATCAAAGCCAGAACTTTGGGTCATTGGATCTTAAATGTTGCGTTGCATGTGTGCCCACATTTGACGCGCATGTTTTGTGCGGGTATTTTTACCACAAATTGAGGTCCATCGCATGAACACACATTCCAGAAAACCGACCAATCTGTCGCTTGACAGTGTTTTGCTGGCCGAGGCCAAATCACTGAAAGTGAACCTTTCTCGCGCAGCGGAAGAGGGGGTGCGTGCAGCAGTAGCAGCAGCAAAAGCTGAACAGTGGAAAGCGGAAAATGCTTCGGCTCTTAAAAGTTCCAATTCCTATGTTGAGAAGAATGGGTTGCCTTTGGATAACTTTCGACAGTTCTGATGCCGAAATACGATGTATTCCCCAATCCATCCGGTGATGGTTTTCTGTTGGACGTCCAGACGGACCTCCTGAGTGATCTGAATACGCGTGTTGTGGTGCCGCTACTGCCAATATCGGAAGCCCCGAAGCCTGCGACTCGTCTCAATCCGATTTTCGAAGTCCAAGGTGAACGAGTTGTCATGGTAACTCAGTTTCTGGCGGCCATACCCCTTGGGGTCTTGAAGCCCCAAGTGGGAAATTTGGGCGACGAGTTCGACCAGATCACAATAGCTATCGATATGCTCCTGCAGGGTTTCTGACTGTTAAACCATCAAGCCAACTGGCCCTTGTTATTAACATAAGATGGATTATGCGCCTTTCTCGACTTTAAGGGCAGCGTCATTATTACTGATGAAGTTTACGACCTCATCAACGATGAGGGTGAAAGGCGAAAGGCATATCTCTTTGCCGTCGAGCTTTATCAGAACGAGTTTTTTGAGCAGGCTGTTCATCATTTCAGATCTCTAGCAAAAGATGGGTATTTGCCGGCGCAATATGCTCTCGCGCGCATGCTGGAAACCCCAGAGAGTGATGAGATCGCTCGGGATATTGATGAGGCACTCCACTGGTACACTGAAGCGGCAAATGAGGGATATGCGAACTCAATCTACCACCTGGGGGCCGGCTATTACCAAGGGGGAAGCTTTGGGCAAGACGATGCACTTGCTAGTGAATGGCTCTCTATTGGGTCGCGCAGGGGCGATGTGAACTCTCAAGCGCAATTGGGTTTGATGTATGCGAATGGAAGGGGTTTCGAAAGAGACCTCAAGAGAGGGATGATGTGGTTGCTCGTCTCTCTTCGGTTTGGTCACGACGATGAGAGACAAGTGGATGTCCTCAATAAAATTGCCGCCGCACTTCCTTATGAAGACGTCAAGCAGGCCGAACATATGGCCCAAGAATGCATCATGGGCTTCTTTGAGCATTGCTGAGGAAAAAAGATGAATAATATTGTTAAGTTGTGTGCCCTCGTCTACTCATTGGGTGTTTCCGCCCAGGCTGAAGGGGTGTGGCCTCCGGAGCCTCTCGTTCGAGATCGCGAACCTCATGTTCTGAAGATCGACGCCAATACGGTGCTCTGCGAGGTCCAGTGGGATGGTCACAGAGAGAACGGAGAGATTCTGGATATTTCCGCAGAGGCGGACCTCTATATCGAGAGTGTCTTGATTTCCATGTCGGGTGAGTATGTGTTCATCAGCTCCGACCCGGTTCAGGTGTTCGGGCCAACGCAGCATTTTCAATATATCGACGATGGTGTGGAAGTGGAGCTTACGCTTTTCGGCCATGCGTCAGACTCTGGAGATAAGCTCCTTGAGCTCAGCGAAGTATGACACTTGTCCTTTGAAGATAAAGTCAGGAATGATTTCTGGGGTCGTCTTTTTTGCCCTTAGTGGGCTTGTAATGATCTTTGAAGGGCCTCTGTTTGTCGGATTTTCCCAAGCACGGCCCTTTTTCCTTTTTGGCAATGACGCGAATGAACCATTGCTCAATGACACAGGAAACTCGCTTTTTCTTCCGCTTTGGGGCTCTCTGCGGACCTCGGAGGCAGCGCGGCAATCCTCTGATATGGTGCCTCGTCAACGTCGGGTTGTCGCTTTGGGAGGGCATGGCGGATCGGAGGATCAGTCATGGAA
>NZ_JBDZYG010000023.1:0-52775 GCF_040329455.1 Ruegeria sp. SCP11
CTCAGTCCCTAAGATGCCCCCAGTCTCTCCTGAGCGTCTCAACCGTCTTTCCAGTCCGTCTGGCCGTCTCTCCGACCCGTCAGCACCGCCTCAGCAGCGCCGGTGAAGGGGTATTTACGGATTAGGTCTGGGACCTGCAACCCCCATTTTGAAAAAACTTCACATTTCTCTGCGGATTCTTTCTCATGTTAATGAAAACAACAGGTTAGCTTTAGGATTCCCGTCGCTAGACCGCTTACTCACCGATCACAGACAGGGATTGGATGACCTTTCAGCGGAATCGTACCCAATGCTTGGTATCCACCTAAGAGTCGGGCTATAGAAAACGCCGCCCAAGTCTCCTCGGGCGGCGTAAATCACGGCTAAGGTCGCGGGATTACTTCAGGTCGAAGCGATCCGCGTTCATCACCTTGTTCCACGCAGAGACAAAGTCACAGACGAATTTGCCCTCGGCACCGTCCTGACCATAGACCTCAGCCAGCGCCCGCAGTTGCGAGTTCGACCCGAAGACCAGGTCGACGCGCGTGCCGGTCCACTTCGCCGCACCGCTGGCACGGTCGCGGCCTTCGTAGACGCCTTTGCCGGATGGTTTCCATTCGATGCTCATGTCCAGAATGTTGGTGAAGAAGTCATTGCTGAGCGTTCCGACGCGATCCGTGAACACACCATGCTTGCTGTCGCCGAAGTTCGCGCCGAGCACACGCAGACCACCGACAAGCGCGGTCATCTCGGGTGCGGACAGGTTCAGCAGCTGAGCGCGGTCGACCAGCAACTCTTCGGGCGAGACGGTGTAGTCAGCCTTCTGGTAGTTTCTGAAGCCGTCGGCGATGGGCTCCATGACCGAGAAGCTGTCCACATCGGTCTGCTCCTGCGTTGCATCAGTACGGCCCGGAGTGAACGGCACCTCGACATCCTGACCGCCAGCCTTGGCGGCCTGTTCGATACCAACGACACCGGCCAAAACGATCACGTCCGCCAGAGACACTTTCTTACCACCTGACTGAGCGTCATTGAACGCTTTCTGAACGCCTTCAAGCGCGCCCAGCGCTTTGGACAATTTCATCGGCTCGTTGACGTCCCAGTCTTTCTGCGGCGCTAGACGGATACGAGCACCGTTGGCACCGCCGCGCTTGTCCGAACCCCGGAAGGTCGAGGCCGAGGCCCATGCGGTCGAGACCAGTTCGGACACCGACAGACCGGTTGCCGCGATCTTGGCTTTCAGGTCGGCCACATCTGCGTTGTCGATCAGTTCATGATCTACGGCCGGGACGTTATCCTGCCAGATCAGCTCTTCGGTCGGAGCCTCTGGACCAATATAGGCCGAGCGCGGACCCATGTCGCGGTGCGTCAGCTTGAACCACGCACGGGCGAAAGCATCGGCGAACTCTTCCGGGTTCTCATGGAAGCGTTTCGAGATCGGGCCATAGATCGGATCCATTCGCATCGCCATGTCGGCGGTGGTCATCATGGTTTTGACCTTCTTCGTCGGATCATGCGCCGCCGGGGCCATGTCTTCTTCCTTAACGCCGATCGGCTCCCAGATATATGCGCCTGAGGGGCTTTTGGTCAGGTTCCACTCATAACGGAACAGCAGGTCGAAATAGCCGTTGTCCCATTTGATCGGGTTCGCCGTCCAAGCGCCCTCGATGCCCGAGGTGGTGGTGTCGCCACCCTTGCCCGAGCCGAACTTGTTGATCCAGCCAAAGCCCATCTCTTCGATCGGCGCGGCTTCGGGATCTGGACCGACCAGATCGGGATCGCCTGCACCATGCGCCTTACCAAAGGTGTGACCACCGGCAACGAGGGCGACGGTTTCTTCGTCATTCATCGCCATCCGGCCAAAGGTGTCGCGAATGTCACGGCCCGAGGCCAGAACGTTCGGTTCCCCATCCGGGCCTTCCGGGTTCACATAGATCAGGCCCATCTGAACGGCGGCCAGCGGGTTTTCCAGATCGCGCTCGCCCGAATAGCGGCTGTGCGGGTTGTCGGTCGGGGCGAGCCATTCGGTCTCGGACCCCCAATAGATGTCTTCCTCGGGCGCCCAAATGTCTTCGCGGCCACCGGCGAAGCCGAAGGTCTTGCCGCCCATCGACTCGATGGCGCAGTTACCAGCCAGGATCATCAGGTCAGCCCACGAGATCTGGTTGCCGTATTTCTGCTTGATCGGCCACAGCAGGCGGCGCGCTTTATCAAGGTTGCCGTTGTCCGGCCAGCTGTTCAGCGGCGCAAAGCGCTGGTTACCGGTCGAGGCACCGCCACGGCCATCCGCAGTCCGATAAGTCCCAGCGCTGTGCCACGCCATACGGATGAACAAGCCGCCATAGTGACCATAGTCCGCAGGCCACCAGTCCTGCGAATCCGTCATCAGCGCATGGAGGTCTTCTTTCAGCGCTTTCATGTCCAGCTTCTTGAATTCTTCGGCGTAGTCAAAATCCGCTCCCAACGGGTTCGACACCGGAGTGTTCTGGTGCAGGATCGACAGGTTCAGCTGGTTCGGCCACCAATCGCGGTTCGACCGCGTTCCGGCGCCATGCATTACAGGGCATCCGCCCGTTTTGGGGTTATCACTTCCGTCCATATCGATCTCCAATCCTGGCTAACTTTCGGCAGGTTCGCGCGGTTCAAACTTGGTCGATCAAGAACAATTATAGATGACACTTTTACCCGCCCGAAAAGCGCGCCACGGGGCGCGCCTTTCTCGCTGAGGGGTAACGGCGACTCTTCTGTCTTGTCACAGCAAGAAGTAGCAAATCAGAGCCATGCAAAAAAGTTTTGTTTAATGATGATTGTGATAGGGAAAAATTATGATTGCTTCATACTTGCCAGCACGTCGGTTCATTTGTCTGCCGTGTTCCTAAATAACCTTGGGTCACAACCCGGTAGCACAGATTGTTTTTTTCCTCGGCTCCGCCACTCTCTGAGTTGTAGGAGAAGGCCGGCAACACTACGCCCGGCCTAACGCCGAGGAGAGCAGAATGGAATTCGACTACGTCATTGTTGGCGGAGGGTCCGCGGGCTCGGTCCTCGCCAACCGCCTGAGCGAAGACCCCGACACACATGTCTGCCTGCTCGAGGCCGGAGGGCGGGGCGACAGCATTCTAGTCCGAATGCCGGCGGCAGTGGTGGCCGCCTTGCCCGGGCAACCCAGGATTAACAATTGGGCTTTTGAAACGGTGCCCCAACCGGGGCTGAACGGACGTCGAGGATATCAGCCGCGCGGCAAGGCGTTGGGGGGATCCAGCGCGATCAACGCAATGCTCTATATACGCGGGCAGCGTCAGGACTATGACGGTTGGGCCGATCTGGGTTGTACGGGCTGGGGATGGGACAGCGTCCTGCCCTACTTCAAACTGTCCGAAAACAACGAAGACGGCGCCGATGACCTGCATGGCGACAGCGGACCGCTACAGGTCTCGCACCAGAAGGAGCCTCGGCCGATCACGCGTGCCTTCATCGAGGCGGCAGAGCAGATGCAACACCGCCGCACGCATGATTTCAATCGCGGCGACAACGAAGGCGTCGGCCTCTATCAGGTGACTCAGTTTCATGACCCGGCCCGCAATGGCGAACGGTGCTCGGCTGCTGCGGCCTATGTCCTTCCGGTCCTGGGGCGCCCCAACCTGACAGTCCTCACGCACGCCCACGTCAAAGAACTGACATTTGACGGCAAACGCGCGACCGGCGTCACCTATAAGAAGAAAGCAAAAGGACCGGACACAAAGGTCACAGCAAGGCGCGAGGTGTTGCTCTGCGCTGGAGCACTGAAGTCACCGCAGCTGTTGCAACTGTCCGGGATCGGGGCAGCGGATGAGTTGAAGCGTCACGGCGTTGCCGTGCGTCATGACTTGCGCGGGGTCGGCAGGAACCTACAAGACCACCTGGATTTCATTCTGTCTTATAAAACTAAAGACAGGGACAACTTCGGGATCAATGCGGCGGCCTCGGTCAACCTGCTGCGCCACCTTCAGCGCTGGCGCAAAAATGGCGTGTCGATGGCGGCCACACCGTTTGCCGAGGGGGCTGCATTCCTGAAAACCTCGCCCGATCTGGGTCGACCCGACATTCAACTGCATTTCACTATCGCTCTGGTCGACGATCATGCCCGCAAGCTGCACTATGGCCATGGATTCACCTGCCACGTCTGCAAGCTGCGCCCGGAAAGCAGGGGCACGGTCGGGCTGCACAGCACCGATCCTTTCGCCGTGCCTGCCATTGATCCGGGCTTTTTGTCAGATGACCGGGATCTGGACACATTGATCAAAGGCGCACGAATGACGCGCGACATCGTGCAGGCCCCAGCGCTAAAGGAATACCGGCACAAGGAAATGTTCGGAACCGATACCGCCCGGACGGATGCTGATTGGGAACACCACATTCGCGCCCGCGCCGACACGATTTATCACCCGGTCGGGACCTGCAAGATGGGAGTGGATGACATGGCCGTGGTCGACCCCCAACTGCGCGTCCGTGGAATCGAGGGGCTGAGGGTGGTCGATGCTTCGGTCATGCCGACACTGGTGTCGGGCAACACGAATGCACCAACCATTATGATTGCCGAGAAGGCCGCCGATTTGATCAAAGCCGCCGGATAAGTCTCAGGTGTCCTTCATTAAGGCTTCTAGCCCAGAGCGATATTCGGGATACAGCAGACGCACGCCCAACTCATCCTTGATCCGGTCATTTCTGACCCGTTTGTTCTCACTATAGAAACTACGGGCCATTGGCGTCAGGTCAGCCTCGTCAAATGGGACTGCGGGCGGCAGGGGCAGGCCCTGAAGCTCGGCAGCATAAGAGATGACATCCTGCGGTGGCACCGGTTCATCATCGCAGACGTTATAGATGGCACCGGGATTGGGCGCGGCCATCGACGCAGCCAGAACCTGCGCGATATCCGCGACGTGAATGCGTGAAAACACCTGATCGGGCTTGATGATACGCCGCATCCCCGCCCGTTTGAGCTTGGAAAACGGACCTCGTCCGGGGCCATAGATACCGGCCAAACGGAAAATATGCACAGGCAACGCGGGAATGTTCAGCCATTGCTGCTCGGCCCGTACCCGCCACCGGCCGCGTTCAGCTGTCGGCGCGGGCGGGGTGGTTTCATCGACCCAACCGCCCTGATGGTCACCATAGACCGCAGTGGTCGACAAATATCCAACCCATTTGAACTGCCCGGCCCGCGCTGCGATTTCGTCCTGCAACGCCGCCAGGACCGGATCACCCTCCCTATTGGGTGCTGTCGAGATCAGCAAATGCGTCACCCCTTCAAGATCGGGTGTGTGCCCCGGCCAGATCAACGGGTCAGCACCGGATGCGCGAATAGTTTGGGATTGGGCCGGGTCGCGAGTGGTGCCGCAAATGCGCCACCCTTGTGGTTTCAGCAGCTGGGACAAGGCTTGCGCCGAATATCCGTGGCCAAACGAAAAAAGAGATCCTGTCATGTCGCCTTTGATGATCCGCAATCCCGGCGGATGCAAGCATCTGCGCCAGAATACTTGATTCGAATCCCTCAATGCGCCTTTCTTTTAAGCATGAGTAACAAAACACCCAATCTGCACACCGCCTATAAGCTGGAATCACCGGAAGAGCACAAACAGCTCTATGCCGAATGGGCCGGAGATTATGATGACAGCTTCGCCGCGCGCGAGGATTATCAGTTGCACATTCACACCGCGCGCGCCTTTGTCGCCGCGGGTGGGCAAGGCCCGGTTCTGGATGTGGGCGCGGGCACCGGATTATGCGGCGCGGTTCTGGCCGGGCTGGGCGTCGGTCCAATCGACGCCACCGATATCAGCCCCGAGATGCTGGACCAGGCCATGCGCAAGGATATCTACCGCGACGCGATTGAGGCTGACTTGAACCAAGGCATTCCGGTCCCGCCCGACAGCTATGCCGGCATCGTGTCCTCGGGCACTTTCACTCATGGTCATCTGGGTCCCGAAGCCCTGCCCTCGCTGTTGCGCATTGCCCGCCCCGGCGCGCAATTCGCCCTGTCTATCAACGCGCAGCACTATGAAAAGCTGGGCTTTGCGGAAACCCTGCACAAGCTGGCGCAGGGTAAGATTCGGAACCTCACCCTGCCCGAAGTGCGAATCTACGGCGATCTCGCAATTGGTCCTAATAAAAATGACACTGCGCTGATTGCGTTGTTCGAACGGACCTGACCTTTAAGTATACATCTGTTTCTTAAACGCCCTTGTCCGGGTTGTCGCCTCGGCTGAGCCGTCATGATAAGTTCCGAACCACTTGTCGAAGGGAATCTCGGAGGTGCCGTAGTTGCACTCGAAATACCGGTGATGCAGCTGGTGGAAGAAATCTCCGGCCCGGGCGGCGTCGGTTTCCCCGGCGCGCAGCTTTTCGAATCCGGAATGCGACAGGACTGGGCTGATCTGCTGGAAATAGGTGTGGAACAACAGATGCAGCGGATGCGACGGCACGATCAGGTGGATGAAGTAGGTGCTGAAGTACAGCAGGTTCTCATACCAATGGTTCGAAATCCCCGACCACGGCCCGATATTGACGTTGCGATGATGCACGGCATGGACGTGTTTATAGAGCTTGGGGTGATGCTCCAGCCGGTGCACCCAATAGAAATGCAGACCGGACCACATCGGAATGAGCGCCATCCACACCACGCACCAGACAGGCGCGCTGGCCCAGGTGACGGCGGGCAAATAGCCATTGGTCATCGCCCAATAGATAATCCACTGGTACACGGTCGCGACGGTCATGGCGCTGCCGAGCGTCCACCAGATGTTGTCCCAGACCTGATCGCGGAAGGTAAAGTTGCCGTTGTTACGGGTCAGGTCGCGGCGGTCGAATTTCTTGTACATGCCCTGTCCCTTGCGCATGTACAGCCACCAATGCAGACCGCCCGCGATAAGGATTTGAGGCACCATGTTCAGCAACCAGATACGGAACATCCAGCCCGGCGCAAAGCTCTGCATTGTCTCTAACTCAGGGAAAAAGAACACATAGGCCGTTACTGCCAGCACCATGCACAAGGTCAGCGCGGTGATCTGCAACCACGCGCCGCTATACCATTTCAGCACCGCTGCGGGGCGCGGGGGCCAGTTGAAAAGGGGGTTCAATCCCACCGGCCCTTCGGGGTGATAGTGCCAACGGGCAGCTTCGGGGTCCTGAGAGGCGTCAGTCATGGCAATACCCTTTATGTGGCGTAGTCGGAGCCTTCGGCATCCAACAAAGCTTTGATCTCGCGCAGATGTGCCTCGGCCTGATTGGGATAGTCGTCGAGTTCTTGTGCTGTCTTTTCGGCAATCTCATCCGACAGCACACGCAGTGGCTGGCCGGTTTGCAGGGCGCGGATGTAGGTCTCAGCCGCGCGCTCGAAATAGTAGAGCCGATTGAAGGTATCTGCCGGATCACTGCCAATCACCAGCACGCCGTGGTTGCCCATGATCATCACCTTCTTTTTCGGGTCAGACAGCATTGAGGCGCAGCGTTCGCCTTCGTTTTCAAAGGCCAGCCCGCCAAACTCGTTGTCCACCACGTACCGGTTGTAGAATGTTGCCGTATTCTGGTCGATCGGCGGTAATGAACTGTCGGCCAGCGACGCCAGAACGGTGGCGAAAATCGAATGCACATGCATCACACAACGCGCGTGCGGGCAGTGACGGTGAATCGAGCCGTGCAGGCCCCAAGCCGTCGGATCAGGCGCACCGAGCTGAGACATTACGTTCGGGTCATTGGCATCCAACAGCAACAGGTTTGACGCCTTGATCCGCGCAAAATGCATCTGGTTGGCGTTCATCAGAAACTGCGTGCCATCCTCATTCACAGCCAGGCTGAAGTGATTGGCGACGGCTTCATGCATGTTCAGCCGCTCGGTCCAGCGGAAGGTGGCAGCGAGGTCGACGCGGTCCTCCCAGTGGTCAATATTGAGGCGCAGGTTTGTGACGGTCATGGCGGGCTCTCATTCGCGTTTTTGAAGCTTTCGAAAGCGTGCCCGCGCTGTGAAAATTTGACCAACGAAAAAAACGCAACTATTCCATTAGTTGAACTAATGGCAAAGTTATGCACATGCAGAAACCGCTTCCTCCGCTGGGCTGGCTGCGCACGTTTGAGGCCGCCGCCCGCCATCTGTCCTTTACCGGAGCGGCCCGCGACCTGAACATGACCCAAAGCGCGGTGAGTCAGCAGATCAAGTCGCTTGAGGGTTATCTGGGCCAACCTCTGTTCCTGCGCCGCCCCCGCGCTTTGGAGCTGACCGAGGCGGGGATCACCTATTTGCCTGTAGTGCGCGAGGCATTTCGAACGCTGGTACGCGGCACGCAGGCGGTCACGGGGGCGCAGCAAAATGCAGTGCAGGTACAGAGCAACATAACCTTTGCAGTGAACTGGCTGGCCCCACGCCTGCCGCAGTTCCGGGCTGCGCATCCCGAGGTGCAACTGAACATCTTTACCGAGCTATGGGAACCACGTGAAATGGCCGAAGGGGCCGCGGTAGAAATCCGGTATTCCCTGCGGCCGTCGGATACGGTGCGCACAGAATTGCTGCGGACCGATCTCTATTACCCGGTCTGCGCACCGGGCTATGATGTAACGCTAGAGACGCTGCAGCAACAGCCGCTGTTTGATTGCTCGAATCTTTTATCGAATTGGGCAAACTGGGCCGAAGATCAGGCTCTAAACTGGGTAAATCCTTCGATCACCTATTCCACCACTTATCTGGTCAGCCTGTCGGTTGCGATGGTCGGAGGCGGCCTATGCCTAACCCATGACACCATCGCTCGGGATCTTATCGAACAGGGCAGACTGGTGGCGCCCTTCGCCCACCGCGCAGTGATGCCTGAGGCCTATTACCTGCTGCTGTCGCCGCAGGCCGAGGAAACACCGGGCGCGCTGGCTTTTGCAGACTGGCTGCGGAAGGAGATGGAGGTGGATCGGCTGCGCTGAGTCGGCGCGCTCCCGCCCATCGTCAAGGCAGCTTGCGCGGCATCTCCTCTGATTAGGTCGGGCAGCACTGGCGCGCTGCATGACGGTTTGATGATAGCTGTTCGGCAGGGGTTGAACCTTTCTCAGCATTCGGGAAAGTTGAATCATGGAATACACACCCTTCCCAAGCTGGCCCGATGTCGCCCCTCGTTTGATTGCCGTTGCCGCAGGGCGGGAGGCCGCAGATATGGTCATCCGGGGCGGCATCTGGATAAACGTGCACAGCCGCGAGACCCTGCCTGACCATGATATTGCCATCGCGGCCGGTCGCATCGCATTTGTGGGGCCGGATGCATCGCATTGCATTGGCCCGAAAACACAGATCATCGAGGCGCAGGGACGTTTCATGCTGCCCGGTCTGTGCGATGCCCATATGCACATCGAATCGGGCATGCTGACCCCAGCCGAGTTCGCCCGCGCAGTGATCCCACATGGCACCACCTCGATGTTCACCGACCCGCATGAGATTGCCAATGTGCTTGGGCTGGACGGTGTGCGCATGATGCATGACGAGGCGCTGATGCAGCCGGTGAACATCTTCACCCAGATGCCGTCTTGCGCTCCATCGGCACCGGGGCTCGAGACCACGGGGTACGAGATCACGCCAGAAGATGTGACCGAAGCGATGAACTGGCCCGGGATCATCGGCCTGGGCGAGATGATGAATTTCCCTGGCGTGATCCACGGCGATCCAAAGATGTTAGCTGAAATCGCGGCGACTCAACGTGCGGGTAAAACCGTTGGTGGGCACTATGCTTCGCCTGACTTAGGGCCGGATTTCGCGGCATATGTGGCTGGGGGACCGGCGGATGACCACGAGGGCACCTGCGAGGCTGACGCGATCGCCCGCGTACGGCAGGGGATGCGGTCAATGATGCGCCTGGGCTCGGCCTGGTATGACGTAGAGAGCCAAATTACCGCCGTCACCGACAAGGGGTTGGACCCGCGCAACTTCATCCTTTGCACGGATGATTGCCACTCGGGCACATTGGTCAATGACGGCCACATGAACCGCGTGGTGCGTCATGCAATTGCCTGCGGGTGTGATCCTCTGATCGCACTGCAAATGGCGACGATCAACACCGCGACGCATTTCGGGCTGGAGCGTGAGATCGGCTCGATCACTCCTGGGCGGCGAGCGGATGTCATCCTCAGTTCAGATCTGACCAAATTGCCTATCGAGACGGTCATTGCACGCGGGAAGATCGTGGCCGAGAAGGGTGCGATCACCGTGGATTGCCCTCATCTGAACTGGCCCGATAGCGCGCGCAACACCGTGCATCTGGGCCACGCACTGAATGGCGCGGATTTCGAGGTCAAAGCCCCCGCCGGCGCAAACCGCGTGCAGGCCAATGTGATCGGCGTGGTCGAGAACCAAGCCCCGACCAAAGCGCTGAAAGCCGAACTGCCGATCATCGGCGGGCTGGTCGAAGGCGAGGGCGAGGTATGCCAGATCGCGCTGGTCGAACGCCACCGCGCTACCGGAGGGGTGACAAACGCCTTTGTCTCGGGCTTTGGATATCACGGCAAAATGGCGATGGCCTCGACCGTGGCTCATGACAGCCACCATATGATCGTGGTGGGCACCGACCGTGACCAGATGGCGCTGGCCGCGAACCGGTTGGCGGAAGTTGGCGGCGGCATCACCATTTTCCGCGATGGTGAGGAACTGGCTCTGGTCGAATTGCCCATAGCAGGGCTGATGTCCGACAGCCCGGCGACCGACGTGGCCGCCAAGGCCGAGCAGATGGTCGCGGCAATGCAGGCCTGCGGCTGTCAGTTGAACAACGCGTATATGCAACACTCCTTGCTGGCCCTTGTGGTGATCCCCGAGCTACGGATTTCTGACCTCGGGCTAGTGGACGTGCGGACCTTCGAAAAAATTGACCTTCTGGAACCCCTTGCATGACGATTATAAGAACACCCGACGTTCCGGCGCCCGAGAAATTCACCGACCCCGCCGCTGCAGTCGTGCGGCTTGAACAGCTTTACGATCAGGCAACCAAGTTCCTGTGCGACAGCTTTGCCAAAGCGATGGAGCAAGGCACCCCAACAGAGCGCTTCAGAGCCTATTACCCGGAAATTCGCATCAAAACCTCGTCCTATGCGCAGGTCGATAGCCGCCTGAGTTTTGGCCACGTGTCCGAACCCGGCACCCATGTCACCACCGTTACGCGACCCGATCTGTTCCGGTCCTACCTAACGCAGCAGATTGCGCTGCTGATCAAGAACCACGATCAGCCGGTAACGATTGGTCCATCGAATACGCCGATCCCTGTGCATTTCGCGGTGTCCAACAATCCCGATCTGGTGGTACCGCATCAGGGGGCCGCCGGGTTCACGCTGCGCGATGTATTTGATGTGCCGGACCTGACCACCACAAATGACGATATCGTCAATGGCGTACACGATCCCGAGGATGAGGTCGGCCCGCTGGCCCTGTTCACCGCGCAGCGGGTGGATTACTCGCTGGCGCGGCTGTCGCATTACACCGCGACCGATCCCAGCCATTTCCAAAACCACGTCCTGTTCACCAACTACCAGTTCTATGTTTCGGAATTCGAAAACTACGCCCGCGCCCAGCTGGCTAATCCAAAAAGCGGCTATACCAGCTTTGTCTCAACCGGAAATGTCAAGATCACGAGCCCGGATGGTGAATTGCAGGAGCCTCTGAAGTTGCCGCAGATGCCGACCTATCATCTGAAACGCGCGGACGGGTCGGGGATCACTCTGGTCAATATCGGGGTGGGCCCGTCGAACGCCAAAACCGCAACGGATCATATCGCGGTTCTACGCCCCCATGCCTGGTTGATGGTCGGCCATTGCGCCGGGTTGCGGAATACGCAGGCGTTGGGGGATTTCGTGCTCGCTCATGCCTATCTGCGCGAGGACAAAGTGCTGGACGATGACCTGCCCGTCTGGGTGCCAATCCCGCCTCTGGCCGAGATACAGGTCGCTTTGGAACAAGCCGTGGCCGAGGTCACTGAACTTGAGGGCTATGAGCTGAAGCGGATCATGCGCACCGGCACAGTCGCATCGGTCGACAACCGCAATTGGGAACTGCGCGACCAGTCCGGCCCGGTCCAGCGCCTCAGCCAATCTCGCGCGATTGCGCTGGATATGGAAAGCGCCACCATCGCCGCCAATGGCTATCGATTCCGGGTTCCCTATGGCACTTTGCTATGCGTGTCTGACAAGCCGCTGCATGGCGAATTAAAGCTTCCCGGTATGGCTTCGGCGTTCTATACCACTCAAGTCAGCCGCCATCTGGCGATCGGAATACGCGCGATGGAACATCTGCGCGGCATGCCGTTAGAGCGCCTGCACAGCCGGAAATTGCGTTCGTTTGACGAAACGGCCTTCCTCTGAAGCAAAAAAGCAACGAAATCCCCCTATTTTTAGGGTTTTCCGCGCTACTATTCGTTGTGTTCGGCCACAATATCCCGTTACAGTTACGCGGTGAGGCCCTATTTATCGGGCACGTTAAGGAGACCAAGAAATGGCAAAGCCTATGACAAAGACTCAGCTGGTTGCTGCTCTCGCTGAGGAAATGGGAACCGACAAGAAAGCCGCAAACGCCGCGCTGGAGGCCATGACCGGCCTGATCACCCGCGAAGTTTCGGCCGGCGGCGCAGTGACCCTGCCCGGCGTTGGCAAAATCTACTGCCGCGAGCGCCCCGAGCGTATGGTGCGCAACCCCGCCACCGGCGAGCAGTTCAAGAAAGAGGCCGACAAAGTGGTCAAGATGACCATCGCGAAGGCGCTGAAGGACAGCGTGAACGGCTGATCCCAGCCCTTACGGACAAGCGATTGAGGGCCGCCATTCGGGGGCCCTTTTTCTTTTGTGCTTCTAGGTTTCCGGGCTTCATCTATGCAGGCCTTGAAACCAAAGCGGAATTGGTCTCCGTCTCTGTGTATTAGAAGGAAAAAGAGGTAGTCTTGGTTTTCGTGTTCTAAATTAATCAAACTGCAGAACACAGGCCGACCCACAAAGACTTTGAAATCACCTGCATTGCGGCCATCGGTTGCATCTATTTTGTGATTGCAGCTATAGATTGTTTTTTTTATCACGAATGACGGAGGATACCCGTCACCTTACCTGCTACCATACCAGTGCTTTCTGTGGTGAGTACAATGGTTGAGTCAATGGTATCGGGAATAGCTCTAGTTCGTCGGCGAATGCTTGAACGCTTCGCTAAGGAAGAAAACGGCGCAATTCTGGTTGAATTTGGACTTGTACTTCCGTTTCTTTTGTTAGTCTTTTTCGGCATTATTGGCTGGGGATACACATTATCCCTAACAAACCATAAGTTTGACGCAGCCAGACAGGCGGCGCGGGAAATGGCAGTTAACTCCTCTAAAGAGACCCAAGCGGCCAACAATGCGCGTGCGGCCCTAGGAGTCTGGCCGGAAACTTTCATCGTCGTGGCGGAAGACAATACGACGACCGGAACAGACGATGTTGTCGTGACGATAACGGCGCCGAATGCGCTTGCTGGTATTTACACGCTTATTCCAATGGTCCCGACGCTGAGCGCGGAAGTCGTGATGCGCAAGGAGCAGCAGCCATGATGCGATATATGCCACGGCTCCGGTCGCTCATGCGTCGCGACGTATGCGGTGGAGTCGTCATATTTGTTGCATTGGCGTTACCGTTCTTTTTGGCCCTGACGGCGCTTGTGATCGACATCGGATTGGCACGCCTAGTGGCAAGCCGCCTGCAGATTGCTGCCGATGCGTCTGCGTTGGCAGGAACAGCCCTGCTGCCCGATGAGGGTGATGCAGTTACAGAAGCTGTTCTTTACGCACAGAAAAACCACCCAGACGGAGGCGCCTACCAGATTCTCGTTGCGTCCGACGTTGAGATTGGCAACTGGAATTTTGGCACGTTCACACCGAATGGAACGCCCAGGAATGCAGTTCGCACCACGACCCGAAAAGATGGCTCGAATTCTAGTCCACTAGCTGCCTTCTTCGCTCGCGTTGCTGGTATTACTGAATTCAACTTTTCACGCTCTGCAGTGGCGCATCGTGGTGTTGGCGAAGGATGCCCCGGAGGCGGCCTGTTCACAGATGCCAATGTCGAGTCCGGATCGAACAACACTTATGTCAACGGTTTTTGCCTCTACGGAGCGGACGGCGTGAAAATCTCATCGGACAATGCATTTGACGAGGGCTCTACAATTGCGATGAACGACACAGTTGACTTCGAGCAAGGCGGTGCGAATAGTGGCGTGTCTGATGCGCTGACCGAGGCGGACTACACGTTGGCTCTTCCGCTACTCGTACCAGCGATCATCAATGGCATGGAATCTTCTATCGCGGACTTGCCGCCATTCATCACCAATGGGTCGGTAGAATTATCCGAAATAACAGATACAACGCCTTTGACCCCGAACACACTCTATGTGGTCGACGAGGTTGCAGATTTGGGGTCGAACCGTACCATTTCCGATATTGCGATTGTTGCTGGAAAGGAAGTCAAGGTCGGGTCCAATGTGAACTTGTCAAACGTCGTTTTTGCCAGCCCAGACAAGGTCTTGCTCGGGTCCAACAATAATGTCGGAGCTCCAGGGTTTTGCTCTAGCGGCTTTTTTAACGTTTACCTTTTCTCTTTGAGTGACATTGAGTTCGGCTCCAACAACAACCTTCGAGGCATCCAGATCGGCGGGCAAGGCAAGTTAAAACTAGGGTCAGACGTTGCTGGCATTGAGGGGGTTTTTGCCGAGGTTACGGATCTGATTGATTACGGCAGTGCGGATACATGGACCTCTTGCAGTGGTGGTCTGGATTCGTATTTCGAACTTCCAATTATACCGAATGGCCTTGGCCCGTTGGCGTTGGTGCAATAAACCCAAGGCCAACCACACTTACAGTATCGTCGTGACTATTTGAGGCTGAGTTGGCGCTTGTGCAAGTGAATACACGGTGTGCATCGCGGCACGGAAAGAACTTTTTCGCATAGCGAACAACGCCGAGGCAAGAACCCCGTCAAATAAAAACGGGCGCCAGAAGCGCCCGTTTCTGTTTCGTTACCAAAGTTGGTCAGTGAACCGTCTCAACCTTATGGAAGTCCAGATCGCGATCTTTAGGCATCGAGTCGATGCTCAGAACCTCTTTTCGCTTGGCGATCAGGATATAGACCACGCAAGCCAGATAGAGGCCGACGACCACGGCACCGATCCACTGGATCTGCAGCCATTGGCTCTGGAACAGCAGCGTCAGGACGAACAGCAACGCGACGTTACCCGCAACGTAGGGTGCCTTGCCAAAACGCTCGACGGTCATGTTCAGGTTGTCGGTGTACAGACGGATCAGCGAGTCCAGCGAGTTGATCACGAAGGTCACACCCACGATCACCATCGCGATGTTGGTGATACCTGCGGTGCTGATGCCGTTCAGGTGGTAGTAGTAGAGAACGGTGAACCAGATCGCCAGAGGGATCGATGGGAAGATCAACAGCGCGGCCAGCAGCTGCCAGGTAGTCAAACCACCAACAAAGCGCGAGGTGAACTGGCCAATCATGATCGACCATGCGAACCACCAGAACAGGTAGAAGGCGTGGTAGTCGGTCAGCGGCAGGACAAATTTGTGCAGATTGGCGAAATAGGCACCGATATTGCTGCCGGTTTCAGCGAAATCGGTCAGGCCCATCCCCGCCGCGGCCCACATGCCGAAAATCAGCGCCAGGAATAGGAAGGTCGAACCCACCGACAGGACGCGCACATATTTCAGATCGGTCGAGGAATAGGCCGCTGCCAGAATGGCTACAAACACGATGATGTAGAAGGTCGTAACAACGGACTCGCCGTCTCCGATCTCGGGCAGGTAGCCGGGCAGGTAGATCAGGAACAGGCTGGCGGTGAAGGCGCAGGTGCCGATGATGACCACGTTGTTGATCAGTTTGACCAGAGGGATCTCAAAGAATTTCACCCGCGGTTCGATCACGCAGAAATAGAAGGCTGTCAGGAAGTAGAACGCCCAGATCAGGAAACCCCAGAATCCGAACTCAATCGCCAGCGGATTGGCGAAGGCATAGGCCGGGTCTTCAGCGTAGCCGCCAAACTCGGTCAGCGGGAACATGATCAGGCCAACATCCAGACCGGATGTGAACAGGATCGCGATGAACGTAAACAGATGGACGGGCGTCACGCCGACACAGCGCAAGTTCCACCATTTCACTACGAAGAATGCGACCAGGCCCAGGGCCAGCAGGACGCCAAAAGACAGGATGTACTCCAGCAACACTTAACACCTCCCATATTTTTGTTGCTCAGATTTCCCGGCAGTTATCTTTAATTGGCTGGTCAATCAATAAAAACATTTCAAGAGTCGCTCTTGACCCGAAGGTGTGGCTTTTTTGGCTAGGAATGCTTGCGGCCTAGACGAAAATCGGGAACAGTCCCGACAATCTGACGGGAGGCCCAATGGATTTTCGCGCGATTGCCATGGGGCTGGTTTTTGCCTTCATCTGGTCCTCGGCCTTCACATCGGCACGGATCATCGTCGCGGATGCGTCTCCTCTATTTTCCTTGGCGTTGCGGTTTCTGATCTCGGGATGTCTGGGCGTCGCCATCGCGCGTGCCATGGGGCAAAGCTGGCACCTGACCCGCCCCCAGTGGCGTGCAACAATCCTGTTCGGAATTTGCCAGAATGCCCTTTATTTGGGTCTGAATTTCTATGCGATGCAGACGGTAGAGGCTTCTTTGGCAGCGATCATAGCCTCGACCATGCCGCTGTTGGTCGCTTTGGCTGGATGGCTGTTTTTGGGCGAGAGACTACACCCGATTGCGGTGTTGGGCTTGCTTGCGGGATTTGCTGGAGTTGCCCTGATCATGAGTACCCGCTTAGCCGGCGGGGTCGATCTGTTTGGTGTGACCTTGTGCTGTATCGGGGCGTTGGCGCTGACCTTTGCCACGCTGACGATACGCGGTGCCACCTCGGGCGGGAATTTCATGATGGTGGTGGGATTGCAGATGCTGGTAGGTTCCGCCGTACTATTCGTGACCGCACCACTGTTCGAGACGATTTATATCCACCTGACTGCGCCTCTGGTATTGGCATTCACTTACACGACTCTGTTCCCCGGTCTGCTGGCAACGCTGATCTGGGTTCTTTTACTGGACCGGATCGGTGCCACCCGCGCGGCAACCTTCCATTTCTTGAACCCGGTCTTCGGCGTCACCATCGCCGCGATCCTTCTGGGAGAAAAACTCGGCCCACTGGATGTGGTCGGAGTGGGAATCACAACACTGGGTATTCTGGCTGTGCAGCTATCGCGGCAGCCTGCTCAACGAAGCAAACTCTCTACCTGACGCAGCAACTTGGGCGAATCCGGTTTTACGTTCGCGCCATAGGTGGCAACAACCGCCCCTTCGGTATCCAGCAGGATCTTGTTGAAATTCCAGCGGGGCACAAACCCGGTCTGCGTCTCGACCGCTTTGTAGAACGGGTGTGCTTCCGCACCTTTGACCGGAGTAATATCGGTCATCGGAAGGGTCAGATCATAGTTTAATTCACAAAACTCTTTCACCTCTTCGGCCGAGCCCAGTTCCTGATTGAAGGAATCCGATGGCACCGCCAAGACAACCAGCCCGCGATCTGAGTAAATCTCATATACCTTTTGTAGAGCCGCATATTGCCCGGTGAAACCACAATGCGAGGCGGTATTCACCACCAAAACAGGCTGACCCCTCCAATCGTCGATCGACAATGTACCACCGTCGATCGAGGCAAATTCACCACTCACAGGAGCCGCCTGCACGGTGCGGCCCAACAATATGAGCGTCGTAAGCACTAGCATTCTGATCATCGTACAGCCTCCCTTGTTGCTTCCATTACGCACGAAAACTGCTCTCAGATCACTCCGCACGACTGCGCGAGCACTTTGAAACAGGGGTTTGCTTTCTGCGTCCTTACCCCCAGATTATGCCACAAAAGTAAAACGACCGGAGGAGCCATGACCCGATACACCAAATCCCCCGAGGCCATCGCCGCCCTTTCCCCCGAAGAGTTCCACGTCACCCAACGCAGCGGAACCGAGCGTCCTGGCACCGGAAAGTACCTGAGCAACAAAGAACCAGGCATCTATGTGGACATCGTTTCGGGCGAGCCTTTGTTTGCCTCGACTCACAAATACGAATCCGGTTGTGGCTGGCCCAGCTTCACCAAGCCAATTATCCATGAACATGTGGAAGAGTTCCACGATACCACTCATGGTATGATCCGGACCGAGGTCCGCTCGAAACACGGCGACAGCCATCTGGGGCATGTCTTCCCCGACGGTCCGCGCGAACATGGCGGGCTGCGCTATTGCATCAACTCTGCCGCCTTGCGGTTCATTCATCGCGATGAGATGGAGGCCGAAGGCTATGGCGAATACCTGATCCATGTGGAGGAAATCCAATGACTGAACAACGCGCTGTTCTGGCCGGAGGTTGTTTCTGGGGCATGCAGGATCTGATCCGCAAGCTGCCGGGGGTGTCCCGCACCAGTGTCGGTTACACTGGCGGTGACGTTCCCAACGCCACCTATCGCAATCACGGCACCCATGCCGAAGGGATCGAGATCTTTTTCGAACCCGCCAAAATAACCTATCGCGACCTGTTGGAGTTCTTCTTCCAGATCCACGATCCTACCACGCTGAACCGGCAGGGCAATGATCGCGGGATGAGCTACCGGTCGGCTATCTACTATGTGGATGACGAACAGAAGCAGGTAGCGCTGGATACGATCGCAGACGTGAACGCCAGTGGCCTCTGGCCCGGCAAAGTCGTGACCGAGCTCGAACCTGTCGGTGATTTCTGGCAGGCGGAACCCGAGCATCAAGATTATCTGGAGCGGATTCCCAACGGCTATACCTGCCACTTCCCGCGCCCCGATTGGGTTCTGCCCAAACGCGACGCGGCGGAATAACGGGATAGCCCCCTTTCGGGGCTATTCCAACGCCACTCGAGGCCGACCGCTGGCTTCGACTGTAATCAGCGCCTCGACAAACACTTCCTGTGCCTCGATACGGGCCGTGCGGATATCCCGGTCAACCACGACCCGGATGTCCGCAACCCCGGCTTGACGCACGGCCCCTTCCGCCTCGGTTCGCAGAACAGACTCCAACAGCGCCAGGGCTTTGTCCGATTCATTGAAATCCTGCGGGCCGTCCTCGAGATGCACACGAAAACGCCCTTCGGACGGAGATGTCACCGTACCCGAACGGCGCAGGGTTAGACGCCCGACCACTGCGCCGATGGCATTGGCCACACCCGCATGTTCGGGAAGAACCATACGGGCGTGCAGCCGTTCTCCGACAGCCGGGTAATAGCTGGGGGCAGACGCTCCCAAGCCAACAACGTCCACATTCAAAGCCGTATCCAAAGCCAGCAATCCGCGATGGCGAGACAACCCTTTTTGCGTCAACACATGCCGGGCCAAGTCAGCAGGAGAAACACCGAAATCTTCAGCCTCTTCCGCAAAAGCAGTCTCTAACAAGGTCAAAGCTGTTTGTTCTGTCAGCTGATCAACAATGACCTGCGCCAGTTCGTCTGGCCCTGAGGCCAATCTGTCCCCTGTTCCGACCCGTTTGCGCGCCACCAATTCCAGCGCTTTGCGCGCGGCGTCTGCATCCCAGGCGTCCAGCCGGCCCAGTACATGGCTGGCATCCGACGGCGTCACGCCCGAGACCTGAACGATCCCGCGATCCACCAGCCGTGTCAGCGCACCGTTTTCCATTCGCGTGCGTAGCAGGTCGCTCAGAGGCAGAACTTTATCACCCAACCTCTCCAGCAACGAGTCTTCCCGAGCGCCCAACCCCTCAGCGTGAATACCGGGGACACAACGGGCAAACCGAGTATCGTGTTCACCAACCGTCGTGGCCCGCAGTTGAGAATCCAGAACCGCATGCACAGCCTCCGGGGCTTCCGACGCGATCAGAGACACCGGCAAAACCCGTCGAGGGCCGAGGAAGACACCCCCGCCCAAACCTTCGGTCACTACATGCACCTGGCTGTCTCCGCCCAGCCCGTGGGTTCGCATCGCGACCGCCTCGACCATGGTGCGAAATCCACCGACCTGAGCACCTGCTGGATCAATGGCGGGTTTGCCATCTCGGATCAGCGCCACGTCCGTGGTTGTCCCACCGATATCCGACACCAGAGCGTTTTCAGTCCCAGTCAGCCAGCTGGCCCCGACAATCGAGGCCGCGGGGCCGCTGAGGATCGTCTCGATCGGTCGTTCCCGCGCCTGTTCCGCGCTCATCAACGCGCCATCGCCTCGGACCACCATCATCGGCGCGGTGATGCCGAGTTCCAGCAATCGGTCCTGCGCCCGCCCAATAAGTCTGTCGATCATTCCGATCAGCCGGGCGTTCAACACCGCAGTCACCGCTCGCTTCGGGCCGTTCAGCTTGGCCGACAAGTGATGCGAACACGTCACCGGTGCGCCAGTCCTGTCGGCAATAATCCGTGCCGCCTCAAGCTCATGAGCCGGGTTCCGCGTGGCAAACTGACCTGCCACGGCAAAGCCGGAAATGCCTTTATGAGAATCTAAGAATGCCTCGAGCGTCGCCACATCCAATGGTGCGGCTTCGCCTCCGGCATGGGTGTGACCGCCGGAAATTACCAGGGCAGGATCTCCTTTCAGAGCGTCCCGCAACCCATGCCTGTCCAGATCACTTTCCTTGAACCCGATATAGACCAGCGCCACACGACCACCCTGCCCCTCAACCAGTGCATTCGTCGCCAGTGTCGTCGACAGAGAGGCCATCGAGATCTGTTCCGGCGCCACCTGTGCCTGATCCAGAACCGCCTGAATCGCCTTGCCCACACCAATCGCCAAATCAGCCCGTGTGGTCAGGGACTTGGCCGAGGCGATCACCTCTTTCTCATCCCGGATCAGCACCGCATCCGTGTATGTTCCACCCGTATCCACCCCCAAAGCCAACGCCATCGGGTTCTCCTTCCTGTTCGCTGCAGATGGGTGTAGCGGTTTAGACCGACGCGTCCAGCCTGTTTGCGGCACTTATTGCAGTCGTTGCACCGCCCAGCGTGCGGCATCAGCCACTGTTGAGTCCGGATCATCGGTCAATCCCTGAGCTACAGGTCGCAATTCAGCCATGCCCGAGTTTCCGATGGCATAAAGCACGTTGCGCACGAAGCGGTCGCGTCCGATCCGCTTGATCGGTGACCCGGAAAATTTGGCTCGAAAAGCCGCGTCATCCAGCATGGCGAGATCCGCCAAGGGCGGCGCCTTCAACTCTTCGCGCGCCGCATAACGAATATCGCTCGCCGCAACGGCGAACTTATTCCAAGGGCAGGCCGCCAGACAATCGTCACAACCGTAAATCCGGTTACCCAACTTGGCGCGCAATTCTTCGTCCACAGGCCCTTTATGTTCGATGGTCAGATAAGAGATGCACCGCCGCGCATCCAACTGGTAGGGGGCTGGAAAGGCGTCCGTCGGACAGGCATCCAGACAGGCACGACACGAACCGCAATGATCCACCTCGGCCATATCCGATGGCAGGTCCAGGGTTGTGAAAACAGACCCTATAAAGGCCCAATTTCCCCAATCACGGCTCACAAGATTGGTGTGCTTCCCCTGCCACCCCAATCCCGCGGCATGACCCAAAGCCTTCTCTGGCACCGGCGCTGTGTCGACGAAGACCTTCACCTCTCCTCCGCCCTCGGCAATCAACCAGCGCGCCAGCCGCTTGAGCCGCTTCTTGACCAGATCATGATAGTCCTTGTTCTGGGCATAAACGGAAATCGCCGCCCGATCCGGGTGATCCAACACCTCAATTGGATTATGGTCGGGCGTGTAACTCTCAGCCAGCATGATCACCGACTGCGCCTCGGGCCAAAGCGCCGCTGGGTCGCCGCGCCAATGAGTTCGCTCGGCCATCCACCCCATCTGCCCATGATACCCGGCCTGCAAAAACGACTCTAACCGGGCGGGAACTTCGGGCACGTCCCAAGGCCGACACACACGACAGGACACAAAGCCTTCGCTCAAAGCCTGCTCTATCAGTCTTTCCTTTAAACCCGATTCACTCTTCATCTGGCTAAAAATATCCTAAGGGGTGAGTTGGCCCAAAGGGCCACTGGGGGCTGGCGAACCCTGAACTACCCTATCAGAAATCCAAATCGGCGTAATGGGGCGGTGGCCGAAACCCAGGTACCTGATCCGCCAGGATCGACCGGAACGCCGGCCGGGATTTGATCTTGGCGTACCAATCCTTGACCGCCTGCGAGCGGTTCCAATCCACGTCCGAGATATAGTCCAGCGCCGACAAATGCGCCGCCGCCGCAAAGTCCGCCAGCGTCATCTGGTCCCCAGCCAGCCAGCGGCGATGATCAAGTAGCCAAGCCATGTAGTCCAGATGGTACTTGATCGCGCGGGCACCTTCCTTGACGTTTTTGCTGTCTGGATAACCCTCACCGGTCACCTTTTTGTTCACTCGCTCATACAGCAGCTTCGACGTCACCTCGTGATGGAATTTATCATCAAACCAGCCCACCAAGCGCCGCACCTCGTACCGCGCGTCAGCCTTTTTCGGCATCAGCGGGGGTTCCGGCCGGGTTTCCTCGATATACTCGCAAATGGCGGCACTTTCCGACATGATCTGCCCGTCCAGACGCAAGACCGGCACTTTCCCCGCGGGGTTTCGGCGCAGGAAATCCGGGTCTTTCTCCCAGTATTTCTCCTCGACCAGCTCAACCTCGATCTTCTTTTCCGCCAGAGACAGGCGGACCTTGCGGCAATAAGGGGATAGGGGAACATGAAACAGACGCGCCATGGGCTTCCAATCGGACCAGTGAATACCCCCCAGCTTTAGCCTTGAGGAGCAATGAGTTTCAATCCTCGAAACAATCCGCGCGACCATCTGCGCGGATGGTGGCCGCCCCGTCCAGGATCGCGGCTGCCCGCCTGCGCGTATAAACCGACGGATCGGTAACTGACCGGTTGCGCGGCGCGGGCAGTATCGCCGCGATCCTCGCTGCTTGGACCGGGCTCAATCGGGCAGCTGGCACGTTGAAATTGCTTTGAGCAGCGGCCTCAACCCCGAAAACACCCTGTCCGGTTTCAGCCACGTTCAAATAGACCTCGAGAATGCGCTGTTTACTCCAGAAAATCTCGACAACCGGCGTGATCGAGGTTTCCAGTGCCTTGCGCACCCAACTGCGGCCCTGCCACAGGAATACGTTCTTCACCACCTGCTGCGTTATGGTTGATGCTCCACGCGAACCGCCATCCTCCAGCGCGTCCCTTATGGCTTCGACGTCAAACCCCCAATGCAAGCAGAAATTGGCGTCCTCGGCCGCCACGACCGAGCGCGCCATGATCGGTGAAATTTCTTCGATCGGCACCCAATCGCGCTCGACCTTGCCCAACCGTCGCCATTCAGACCAGATCGTATGGGTCACCGGCGGATTGACCACCGAATACAAAATCACCAGACCCACGACAAAAGCAACCACACCCAATGCGGCGCGTGTCACCCATCGGCGAATCCGCGAGGATGTTTGCTTTTTTGCCTTCGACGCCTTGCTTTTCTTACTGCTCGACTTGCGCGCTGCTTTTTTTGCCATGCTCTTGCTATACGACGCAGCGCGAGGGTTGGGAACGGTTTAAATCGCCGATGCGCGCCTCATCCGGCCGAACCACCAGCCGCGCAGTTTCCGGCATCACCGGGTTACGTACACGCAGTTCCGGGAAAAGGCACAGTACTTAGGCCTGCGTGCCCTGATCCGCCCGCGTTACAGCATGGCCCGAAAACTAGCTTTCGCTCTTTGCACCGCTGGCAATGATAATTTCATGCCGGGCGAATAGCAGACGGATATATTTGAACTCATTTCATTGGGCCTCAGTTTGGCTACAAATCCCGAATAATCTGTAGCCATAGCCGGGCGCGATCTGCGCAAATACGCAATAAAGTCGGAGAATTCGCCAAAAAATAGAAAAACCCGCGTGTCACTGGTGACACGCGGGTCCTTTTGCTTTGAGCCTGTGTAAGGCTGTTTATTCGGCGGGAACCGCCTCGACTTCGTTGGTCAGAGGGTGGCTGAGCTTGTTCAGCATCTCTTTCGGGCAGACCTGCAGGAAGTTGGCTTTTTCAACATCCCAATGCTGCAGAATGTCTGCGGCCTTGCGGCTGAAAGTCTCGGCCTGATGGGTTTCGATCAGCGATTTCAGCTGCTCTTCCCAATGGTCGACAGTCAACGGGCAGGTCACAAGCGTTTCCTTGTTCATCAGCGCCTCGGCTTTGCCTTCCGGGTCGTACAGATAGGCCATTCCACCTGTCATACCGGCGCCGAAATTGGCACCGATGTCGCCAAGGATCACCGCAATGCCGCCGGTCATGTATTCGCAACCATTCGAACCACAGCCCTCGATCACCACCTTGGCGCCCGAGTTCCGCACCGCAAAGCGCTCACCCGCGCGACCAGCCGCGAACAGGTAGCCATCGGTGGCACCGTACAGGACGGTGTTGCCGATGATGGTGTTGTCATCCGCCTTCAGCGGGCTGACCTGCGGCGGGCGCACAACGATCATGCCGCCCGACAGACCCTTGCCAACATAGTCGTTGGCATCACCGGATACTTCCAGCTTCAGACCTGGAGCGGCAAATGCCCCCAGCGACTGACCAGCCGAACCCTGCAGTTTTACATGCAGGTGGTCGGACTGGAACGTGTTCCGCATCCCGAAATTCTGCACGATATGGCTGGAGACGCGCGTTCCCACGGTCCGGTGCGTGTTCTGGATCGCGTAAGACAGCTGCATCTTTTCGCCGTCTTTCAGGAACCGTGCCGCGTCGCGGACAATCTCTGCGTCCAGGGTGTCCGGAACCGCATTGCGATCCTTGTCACGGTTGTAGACGATGTCATGCGCACCATCGACGGTGATCAGCAGCGGGTTCAGGTCCAGATCATCCAGATGTGCAGACCCACGGCTGACCTGAGCCAGCAGATCGGCGCGTCCGATGATCTCGTCAATCGAACGCGCACCAAGGCTGGCCAGAAGCTCACGCACTTCCTGTGCGTAGAAGGTAATCAGGTTCACCACCTTGTCCGCGTTGCCGGTGAACTTAGCGCGCAGGCTTTCGTCCTGCGTACACACGCCAACCGGGCAAGTGTTCGACTGGCACTGACGCACCATGATACAGCCCATCGCAATCAGCGCAGCGGTGCCGATGCCGTATTCCTCGGCCCCCATCATCGCGGCCATGACGATGTCACGACCGGTCCGCAAGCCACCATCGGTCCGCAGGGTCACGCGGTCGCGCAGGTTGTTCATCGCAAGAACCTGATGCGCCTCGGTCAGGCCCATCTCCCACGGCAGTCCGGCATATTTGATTGAGGTCGCGGGCGATGCGCCCGTGCCACCATTGTGACCCGAAATAAGGATAATATCCGCTTTTGCCTTGGCCACACCGGCAGCAATTGTGCCAACACCGGACGACGCCACCAGTTTCACCGTCACTTTGCAGCGCGGGTTGATCTGCTTCAGGTCATAGATCAGCTGCGCCAGATCCTCGATCGAGTAGATGTCGTGGTGCGGAGGTGGCGAGATCAGCGTCACACCCTTGGTCGAGTGCCGCAAACGTGCAATCAAGTCGGTGACCTTCATGCCCGGCAACTGACCGCCCTCACCTGGCTTTGCACCCTGGGCCACCTTGATTTCCAGCTCTTCACACTGGTTCAGATACTCGGCGGTTACACCGAACCGACCCGAGGCAACCTGTTTGATCTTGGCCGACGGGTTGTCGCCATTGGGTTCCGGCACGAAGTGTGCCGGGTCTTCACCACCCTCGCCCGAGTCGGACTTGGCACCAATCCGGTTCATCGCTACGTTCAGCGTCTTGTGCGCCTCAGGCGACAGCGCGCCCAGCGACATGCCCGGGGTGACGAACCGCTTGCGGATAGAGGTGATCGACTCGACCTCTTCAATCGGGATCGGCTTGCCCAAGGGCTTGAAGTCCATCAGGTCGCGCAGATGGATCGGCGGATTCGACTGCATTTTGGCCGAATACTGCTTCCACAGCTCATACGAGGCGCGGTTACAGGCCATCTGCATCATATGCATCGAGGTCGCTTCCCAGGCGTGGGTCTCACCCGATTTCCGCGCTTTGTAGAAACCACCGATGGGCAGCACGTCCAAACCACTGTCCCAACCCTTGGCATGGATTTCTTCGACCTTGGTCTGGATACCGGTCACGCCGATGCCCGAAATTCGGCTGGTCATGCCCGGGAAATACTCAGCCACCATGGCGCGGCTAAGGCCAACAGCCTCAAAGTTCAGGCCGCCACGATACGAAGAAATCACCGAGATGCCCATCTTAGCCATGATCTTCAGCAGGCCCTGGTCGATGGCTTCGCGATAGCGCGCGACGTTTTCAGTCAGGGTGCCGTCCAGCAGACCGCGATCAATGCGGTCTGCCAGCGAATCCTCCGCCAGATAGGCGTTCACGACGGTGGCACCACAGCCGATCAGCACCGCAAAGTAATGCGGATCAACACATTCCGCAGAACGCACGTTCAACGAGCAGAACGTCCGCAGCCCCTGACGGGTCAGGTGCGAATGCACCGCGCTGGTCGCCAGAATCATCGGCATCGCCACACGACCTGCGCCCGAGTTCATGTCGGACAGCACCAGATGACCTGCGCCCGAGCGCACGGCCTCTTCTGCTTCGGCTCTAACACGGGCCAAAGCGGCGCTCAGCGCCCCCCGTCCAGGTTCAAAGCTACAGTCGATCTCAGCCTGTGGTGCATTGAAGTTCTCAACCAGGATGTCCCACTGCGCGTTGCCGACGAAGGGGCTCTCCAGCACGATGATTTCGGTCTGGCTGCTGTCTTCGTCCAGCACGTTCTTAAGGTTACCAAACCGTGTTTTCAGCGACATCACCCGGTACTCACGCAGCGAGTCGATCGGCGGGTTGGTCACCTGGCTGAAGTTCTGACGGAAGAAATGGCTCAGCGGCCGGTATTGCTTGGACAAAACTGCCGACGGGGTATCGTCGCCCATCGAGGCAATCGATTCCTTGCCATCTTCGGCCATCGGCGCGAGGATTTGTTCCAGTTCTTCCACCGAGTAGCCAGCTGCAATCTGACGCTTGCGCAGCTCTTCTCCAGCGAAAATCGGGGCTTCGTTCACACCTGCCAGCGTCACGTCCAGATCGTTGATCTTCCCGACCCATTCTCCGAAGGGCAGCGCACGTGCCAGTTTGTCCTTGATCTGCTTGTCGCGGAACAGCTTGCCCTTCTTCATGTCGACGGCCAGCATCTGACCCGGCCCCAACGCGCCTTTCTCGGTCACGCTGGCCTCATCAATCGGCACCATGCCTGCTTCAGAGCCTGCGATAACCAAGCCGTCACCAGTAACGACATAACGCATCGGGCGCAGCCCGTTCCGGTCCAGACCGGCGCAAACCCAACGGCCATCGGTCATTGCCAGCGCAGCGGGACCGTCCCACGGCTCCATCACCGAGTTGCAGTAGGAATACATGTCACGCCAAGCCTGCGGCAGCTCCACCGCCTGCTTGGACCAGCTTTCCGGCACCAGCATGGTTTTCGCCATCGGAGCCGAACGACCCGCGCGGACCAGAACCTCAAAAACAGAGTCTAATGCTGCCGAATCCGACGATCCGCCTGCGATGATCGGCTTGATATCTTCGGCATAGTCACCAAAAGTCGAGGACGCCATGCGGATCTCATGGCTCTTCATCCAGTTGATGTTGCCCTTCAGCGTGTTGATCTCACCGTTATGCGCCAGCATGCGGAACGGTTGCGCCAGCCACCATTGCGGGAAGGTGTTGGTCGAGTAACGCTGGTGATAAATCGCGAAGGCAGACTCAAAACGCTCATCCATCAGGTCGGGGTAGAACACGGCGACCTGTTCAGCCAGCATCATCCCTTTGTAGATGATCGACCGACACGACAGCGACGCCAGATACAGGCCCGAGATACCAGCAGCGGCAGCAGCCTTTTCAATGCGGCGACGAATGACGTACAGCTCACGCTCAAAGGTCTCTTCGTCCACGCCTTTCGAATTCGAGATCAGGATCTGCTCAATCTCTGGCCGGGTCGCGTTGGCCTTGTCACCCAAGCATGTCACATCGACCGGCACATGACGCCAGCCATAGATGTAATAACCCATGCGCAGAACTTCGGATTCCACAATGGTCCGGCAGCTTTCCTGCGCACCGAAGTCGGTACGGGGCAGAAAGACCTGACCAACCGCGATCAGTTCATCCATGTTGGGCTCGTGACCGGTGCGGCGGATCTGGTCATAGAAGAAGGGCACCGGGATCTGTACATGGATGCCTGCGCCGTCGCCGGTCTTGCCGTCTGCGTCCACCGCGCCGCGGTGCCAGATCGCCTTGAGCGCGTCGATCCCGGCATCCACCACCTTACGCGATGGCTTCCCGTCAACGGAAACAACAAGACCCACACCACAGGAAGAATGCTCTTCTTCCTCGGAATAAAGACCGTTTTTCGCCATCCACTTGCGCTTGGCTTCTTCGGCCCGCACCCAATCGGCATCATATTTGGTCATTGGTTGTCTCCTTCTTCCGAGGGGGCGAACATCGCTTCGACCTCGGCTTTGGTCATTTGCTTGCGTTCGCCTGCGAACGCATACCCTTCGGGCTTTTTGTCGATGAAAAGTTCTAGTTGCAGTTCGTGGCCTGTGTCTTCGAACAGGCCCGCTGCCATCTCGGTGTGTCCGTGCATCTCGCCCGGTGCGGTGACCCGATACCAAAGTGCCGATCCACATTCCGAACAAAACGCGCGCTCCGCCCAATCGGACGAGGTAAAGGTCTTGACCGGACCCAGTGCCGCATAGCCAGGCTCGGCCTGAAAGGTCACCAGCATCGAACTGGTCCAGCGACGGCATTGGTCGCAATGGCAGGCGCCCAGCGAGTCTTTCGCGGGGGTGGCGGTCACTGTAACCGCGCCGCACATGCATTGGCCTTGCAATTCGGGCATTCGAACCCTCCTGTCGCTGGGCTGGGGTTACTCGGCTGCAATGGCAGCCTTGGTGTTGAACCGGTCGATGATCGCATCGGCGCAGTCGCGGCCGTCTCGGATTGCCCAAACCACCAGCGAGGCACCGCGCACGATGTCGCCAATGGCGTAAACACCGTCCATCTCTGTTTCACCGGTCTGGAACGCTGCCTTGACGGTGCCCCAGCGGGTCACGGGCAGGTCGGGCTGGCCGAACAGGGTGGGCAGGTCTTCGGGCTCAAAACCCAGCGCCTTGATTACCAGATCGGCCTCTTCCACGTAATCAGCACCTTCAATCACTTCGGGTGCCTGACGGCCCGAGGCGTCGGGCTGACCCAGGCGCATCTTTTGCACCATCACGCCGGACACTTTGTCGTCGCCGGTGAAACCTTTGGGCGCGCTGAGCCATTCGAACACCACGCCTTCCTCCTCGGCATTCTGGGTTTCACGCTGCGAACCGGGCATGTTGGCGCGGTCGCGGCGGTACAGGCATTTAACTGAGGTTGCACCCTGACGGATCGAGGTCCGCACGCAGTCCATAGCGGTGTCACCTCCACCGATCACGACGACTTTCTTGCCGTCGGCGTTCAGGCGGCCATTATCGAAATCTTCAACGGCATCGCCAAAGCTCTTGCGGTTGGAAGCGGTCAGGAAGTCGATGGCTTTTTCGATGCCATTCAGCCCGCTGCCGGGCATGGACAGGTCACGCGACTTGTAAACGCCCGTCGCGATAATCACGGCGTCATGTTTGGCGCGAATCTCTTCGAATTTCGCAGCGTCCACATCACAGTTCAGGACGAATTCGACACCGCCATCGGCCAACAGGTCATTGCGGCGCTGAACAATATCTTTTTCCAGTTTGAAACCCGGAATACCGTACATCAGCAGACCACCCGCGCGGTCATAGCGGTCATAGACGGTGACCTGAATACCGGCACGGCGCAGCATGTCCGCCGCTGCCAGGCCACCGGGCCCGCCACCAATGATGCCAACGCTTTCACTGCGCTCGGCTGCAGGCGCGACCGGCTTCACCCAGCCTTTGTCCCAGGCGGTGTCCGTGATGTATTTCTCGATCGTGCCAATAGTAACGGTGCCGTGGCCCGACTGCTCGATCACGCAATTACCTTCGCACAGGCGGTCCTGCGGGCAGATGCGACCACAGATTTCCGGGAAAGTGTTGGTGGCTTGGCTGGTCTGGTAGGCCTCTGCGAGACGACCGGTCGCGGTCAGACGCAGCCAATCTGGAATATTATTGTGCAACGGGCAGTGGGACTGACAATATGGCACACCGCACTGACTGCAGCGGCTGGCTTGCTCTTCCGCCTTGGCCGACGCGAATTCGGCATAGATTTCGTCAAAGTCTTCTTTGCGGTCATCAGCGGCACGCTTTTCCGGCATGACGCGATCGATCTGCACAAATTTCAGCATCGGTTGCTTGGCCACGGGTCAGACTCCATGAATTGGCTTGGTCGAGCCTCTTTAAGGGATAGGATCACAGATGAAAAGGCAATACTGCTGACCTAATTTTAAAAATTTCGACTCTTTCTGCCAACTCTTCGAAAATAATTCAGTTTTTTAGTACCGAATCGGACCTATTTACGTGCTTTCCTTTTTGGCACCACACTTATACCCATTGCGAGCAATGAATACGCGACGGCAGAACGGCGGGGCAGATGAGTTTATTCCAGTTGATTCTTGCGGCGATTATTCAGGGAATTACCGAATTTTTGCCAATCTCTTCCTCAGGCCACTTGATCCTTCTGCCTAGCCTGACCGGCATGGATGATCAGGGTCTGGCCATTGATGTCGCCGTGCATGTCGGCACGTTGGGTGCCGTGATTTTGTATTTCTGGTCCGATGTGAAGCAGGCCGTCGCTGGCGTACCACGCGCCCTGACTGGACGGATCGACACTCCACAGGCGCGCTTAGCGATGTGTCTGATCATCGCGACGATTCCCACAGTTATCGGCGGTACCATCCTGTTCAACACCGGTCTCTTCCAATCCGTGCGCTCGATGGCGGTGATTGGATGGACGATGCTGGGCTTCGGACTACTGCTGTATTGGATGGACCAGAAGGGCCCGCAGACCAAAAAGGCCGATGACTGGTGCTTGCGCGATGCGATCATCATGGGGCTTTGGCAAGCTCTGGCGCTGATCCCCGGCACCTCGCGATCAGGCATCACCATTACCGGAGCACGGCAGTTGGGCTACAACCGGCAAGACGGCGCACGGATTGCAATGCTGATGTCGATCCCGACGATCCTGGCCTCGGGCGTATTGCTGTCCGCGGAAGTGATCCGCGAGGCGGATGCGCAACTGGCCAAAGACGGCGCAATTGCCGCTGCCTTTGCCTTTCTCTCAGCCTTGCTGGCGCTGACTTTGATGATGCGCCTGCTGCGCAGCGTCAGCTTCACACCCTATGTCATATATCGCGTTATCTTGGGCGCGATCCTTTTGGTGATCGCCTATACCTGATCAGGTGCGCAGATTGTCGGCCGACTTCTGAATCTCGTCATACTGACCCGAGGGACGGAACTTCCACAAATAGTCCGGCAATACGGATTCCAGCGTGGCGGGTTCGATGCCCAAATCATCAAAGCTCTTGGCCCCTTCGGACACAACATTGTCGCGGCGCAGATTCTTTAGCTGGTCGCGGGTCAGGATGTGGTTTGGGAATAGCTGAAAGCTGACGAACTTAACAATGTCCAGCACGCCTGCCATGATCCGCGCTGCCCAGAAAGGCATACCGATGATCACCCGGCGGCGGTGAATCACTCCTAGCATTTGCTGCATCAGTGCACGGAAGGTTTTCACTTCGGGGCCGCCGAGCTCATAAACACCGGCCTCAGCCCGGCCGAGAACACCCTGAACCGCAGCCTTAGCGACGTCATCCACGTAAACCGGCTGGAACTTCGTTTCAGCACCAACCAGAGGCAGAAACGGCCCCATGCGGGTCATCCCGGCAAAACGATTAAAGAACTGGTCCTCGGTGCCGAATATGACCGACGGCCGCAGGATCACCGCATTCGACATGTGCTTTAGCACACCGGCCTCACCCTGGGCTTTGGTGCAGGAATACTCGCTGTTCGATTCAACATCAGCGCCGATGGCCGAGATATGCACCATCCGCTCAACGCCCTGTTCAGCGGCGATACGCGCAACCCGCTCAGCCCCTTCAGCCTGTACACTGTCGAATGCGTTTTTGCCCAATTCATTCAAAACACCCACGCAGTTTACCACAGCGTCAGCGCCATGCATGACGGCTGCGACCGAGGCATCATCGCGGATGTTGCACAGAATTGGTTCGACCTGACCAACCACACCGTAGGTTTTGACAAACATAGCCTCATTCGGCCGCCGCACTGCGACCCGCACGCGCCATCCTTCGTTTGCCATACGCCGGGCGATATACCGACCGACAAATCCCGATCCGCCATAAATCGTGACCAGTTTGGACATGCGAGGGCTCCTGCTGATGGGTCTTGATCCGATCTACCGCCCAAAGCCCCCGCAAACAAGGCGCAATAACGCCGCGCATCCGGGAAAAAACCAGTAATTTCCAGAGTGTTTCAGACGCGGGTCAAAAAACTTTCAAAAAACTCTTCGAATCTGGTTGACGCCCCTCGCCAGTAAGCTTAAACGCCCCTCCACGACACCTGCCCAGGTGGCGGAATTGGTAGACGCGCTAGCTTCAGGTGCTAGTGTCCGTATGGACGTGGAGGTTCGAGTCCTCTCCTGGGCACCATATCCCCCGATATGACAATGACTTCAGGCGCTTTGGGGCGGATCAAGCCAATTCGGCCATCCATTCAACGCGTAATGACCAACTTTCCGCGATCTCACCAAGTGTAGTGGGGAGCACGCTCACCTCTCAGAAATCGCAAAACATCAATACTATCGATAACCAGTGAAACTGTGTTGAAGACGATTACCGCAACAACCCATGTATACAACGTCGGGTGAGACATAGTGTCGGGCAGATTCATTAGAAAATAGGCGATCATGGGCACCCATAGAATATGCCCGATGCCCAGAAGCCTGACGAACCCCAGACGTTGATAGATGAAGATCATTAATGCGACGCCGATACCAATGGCAGCAAAATTCATCTGGGCGTAGATCGTGTCGAAAAAGAACAGTGATCCAAGATTCACAAGGATCAGACACACCGCCCAAATCCGCGCCACTGGCGGAAACCGGAAAAGTACGATCCAGAGGATTTCAAATGCGCGCATAGACCTATAATTACCATTGCGCTGTATCTTGTCACAAACCGGTTATCGTAAAGACTCAGCGGTGCTCATGGATGAAAAAACTGCGATGCTTCTCTTCCAAGGCACCGCAGTTCATTTGGTCTTTGCAAAGGCCCGGGTCAGGACACCGACTGTTCCGATACGATCTCTCCGAACCGGGTGAAGAACTTGCCAGACAGTTTCTTGGCCGTGCCTGCGATCAAGCGGCTGCCGAGTTGGGCGATCTTGCCACCCACATCGACTTTGGCTGTATAGGTCAGAACCGTTTCATCTCCGTCCTCGGCCAACGTCACGTCTGCGCCGCCCTTGGCGAAGCCGGCAGCCCCCCCTTTCCCCTCACCAGACAGGGAAAACCCGCCAGGCGCATTGGTCTTGTCCAGTGTAACCTCGCCGGCGAATTTCGCTTTGACCGGGCCGATTTTCAGGACCACTTTAGCTTCGAGCTCATTCGGCGAGTTCTGAGTCAACTCCTCGCAACCCGGAATGCATTCCTTTAAAATTTCCGGGTTGTTCAGGGCTCGATACACCACATCCCGCGGCGCGGTGATGCGAATTTCGTCACTGAGTTCCATTCAATTTCCCTTTGTTCAACAGCATCTTGGATACACAAGAAGCGCGGTCTCTGTCGCCTCTTCAGGAGTTTGCTCGGGGCGCGCGGGCCACAGGGCTCGCAGGCGGTTAAGCACGTTTCTCATCATGGGACTCCCTTTTCGATTTGTCACTGTTTCGCCAAAGCACAACTTCGGCGAGGATCGACACAGCGATTTCATGCGGGTCGATCGCATGGATATCCAACCCCGCCGGCGATTTGAGCTGTGCCGCCCGCACCGGGTCCAGGCCTTGCGTTATCAGTTTGGAGGTCAGAGTCTCCGCTTTGCGGCGACTGGCAACCATTGACACACGGGCGGCGTCCGTTTGCAGAGCAGCAGCCAGAGCAGCGACATCCCCCTGCCCCTGCGAAGCGACAACGACGAAATCTCGGGCCTCGATCCCCAGATCTCCGATGGTTTCAGATGTGAACCGTTGGAGATTACCGTCTGTCTCTGCACCTTCGCTTACACAGACACGGAACCCGGCCAAGGCCGCGTGCGCCGCCAAAGCCGTTGCGATCGGTGATTCTCCAAAAATCACCAGACGCGGCGCATGCTGATAGGGTTCCACGAGCAGATCGACCGTACCACCAGACGGGCAACCGCTTTTGAACGTCTGAACACCGTCAGGGTCGGTCATGTTCACCACCTTTTCCGAAGGTTTGACCCGGATCATCTGCGGTTCGCCACTGACCAGCGCCTGCTGGGCCGAGGATCGAACCGCGCGTTGAACGCAGCCTCCGCCCAAGTGGCCCAGGATCTGTCCGTCTTTTGTGATCGCGGCCTTACCCCCTGCCTTGGCCGAGGTTGCATCTGCGGTGCGCAATACTGTGGCAACGCAAAAGGCTTCATCGGTTTTGCGCAACTGCTCAATTGTGTCGAATATGTCGAAACTGGCCATGAGAGTTCCTTTCACAGCTTACGAAATTGCGGCTCAAGCGCCGCCAACGCCTCAAGCGTATTGGCGGGCAGGTGCGCGTCCAAATGAGGTTCGGCCGCCTGCATCGCGGCCGCGATAGGTTGGTAGTCGCGCCAGCCTTTCAGCGGGTTCAGCCACACAATCCGCCGCGCCTTGCGCCGGATCCGCGCCAGCACATCGCCCAGCGCCTGCGGATTGGAACTGCAATACCCGTCGGACAGGATCAGAACGATGGTTCGTCCGTTCAAAGCCCGCGCACCGTATCCGTTCAGGAAGTGCTCAAGACTGCCCGAGATGTCCGTACCGCCGCCAAACCCTTCGGCCATCAGCGACAGCCGTCCTGCCGCGCGCAACGAGTCATGGTCGCGCAGCGCATCGGTGACGCGCATCAGGCGGGTGTGGAAGAGATAAGCGTCCGCTTCTGTTCCACTGCCAACGAGACCTTTTAGGAAGGCCAGAAAAACGCGGGAATAAACTGTCATTGATCCGCTGACGTCACATAGGGCCACGATACGCATTGGACGAGGAGGACGGGCGCGGCGATAAAGGTCCATCGGCTCTCCGCCCCGGGCAAGACTGGCGCGCTGTATCCGGCGCATATCCAGTGCCGATCCTCGTAGAGATTGTTTCCTTCGACGCGAACGGCGGTCGCGAATAGCGCGCGCGATGGTGGTTGCGGCTTGTTCGGCCTGCCTCAGTACGTCTTCATCCATCAATTCGCGCAAATCCCGGCGCGACAGGTTGGCCGTACGGGTTGCGATCAGCTTCCCGTCTCTCCCCAAGGCCTCCCCATCGCCGGAATCAGGTGCGGCGGCCTGATCCGTTCCAGTTTCTGTTTCCTGTGTATCTTGGCTTTCCTGCTGCCAGATCATCGGCTTGGCGGATTGAACCCGCACATGCGACGTTTGAGCGGTTCCCGTGCGTTGCTTCCCTGTATTGAACCAATAAGCCTCGAACAGGTCATCGAACCGTCGCCAATCGTCAGCGTCGCCTGCCAGCAAGACACAAAGCGCCTGATGGGCCTGTCTGACATCCGTCGCCTCAACCGCCGCCAGCGCAGCCAACGCATCACCCGTCTCAGCCGGCCCGACGCGCAGTCCGTTCATACGCAAATGCGCGATGAAACCGGACATTCGGTCCGACAAACCAGACGCGCGAGAGGGGAACCGGGTGACCTGCATCACGCCACCTTTCCGATCAGGCGATCCATAACTTCGGGTGGGGCCGCGTCATAGTCGGCTGCAGTTTTCAGAAGGCAGACAAGGGTCGCCTGAACCTCTTCGCGGGATTGTGCCATGTCGTTGACACCCAGCCCTGAAAGGGCCGCCGCCCAGTCCAGCATCTCGGCGATACCGGGAGTCTTTTCCAGTTCCTCTTTGCGTAGCGCCTGCACGACACCAACAATTTGGCGGGCCAACAGCCTCTCGACTGCGGGCATGCGGGCTTTCAGGATCGCCATTTCCGTTTCACGAGAGGGGTAGTCGAGGAAACTGTAAAGGCACCGACGCCGCAGTGCGTCCGACAGGTCCCGAGTCCCATTCGCTGTCAGGATCACGATGGGCCGCGAACGCGCCTTGATGGTGCCGAGTTCCGGGATGGTAATCTGAAAGTCAGAAAGAATCTCAAGAAGATAGGCTTCAAACTCCTCGTCAGCCCGGTCGATTTCATCGATCAGCAGAACAGGCGGTTCTTCTTCGCTGATTGCTTCCAACAAAGGTCGCTTCAGCAAGTAGTCATCGGTGAACAGCTGCGCCTCGCTGGTGCCGCCCTGTGCCTCGCTTGCACGGATGGCCAGCAACTGGCGCTGGTAGTTCCACTCATAAATCGCGTGGCTGGCATCTAGCCCTTCGTAGCATTGCAGCCGGATCAACCGCGCAGCGCGTTGGGCGGCCAAGGCCTTTGCAACCTCGGTTTTACCAACCCCAGCCGGGCCTTCCAACAGCAGCGGACGCCCAAGCGTCTGCGCCAGATGCAGCGCCATCGCCAGACGGTCGTCGGCAACATAGCCCACCTCGGCCAGGCCGTGCTGTATCTTCTGCAAACTCATGCAATTCTCCCGGATTGCCGCCGCACCGTATTTCAGCGCGACGGCCTTTCCTGTTAACCGTGCATTCCCAGACCGTTGGCGATCTTCCAGATGCGCCAGTGGTCATGCGGCATGTGGCTTTGGACAAGACCAAATGGGCGGAAGGCATCATGCACCGCGTTCGAGAACGCAGGCACACCGCCGACATTCGGGCTTTCACCAACGCCCTTGGCACCGATCGGGTGATGCGGGGACGGCGTCACCGTGTGGTCGGTGGTGTAGTTGGGGGTCTCCCATGCTGTGGGCAGGAAGAAGTCCATCAAGGTACCGGTCTTCACGTTACCCATCTCATCATAGGCGATTTCCTGACCCATCGCGATGGCCAGCGCCTCGGTCACGCCACCATGGACCTGTCCTTCGATGATCATCGGGTTGATCCGGGTGCCGCAATCGTCCAGTGCATAGAACTGCCGGACGTCCCATTCGCCGGTATCCACGTCGATCTCCATGACACAGATATAAGCCCCGAACGGATAGGTCATGTTCGGCGGATCATAGTAGCTGACAGCCTCCAGACCCGGTTCCAACCCCGGGATCGCCTGATTATAGGCGGCGAAGGCGATTTCTTTCATGGTCTTGAACCGTTCAGGCGCGCCTTTGACGGCGAACCTGTCCACGTCCCATTCAACGTCGTCGTCATGGACTTCCAGCAGGTAGGCGGCGATCATCTGCGCTTTGGCACGGATTTTGCGTGCAGCCATTGCCGTCGCTGCACCCGCTACGGGCGTCGACCGAGACCCATAGGTCCCCAGACCGTAGGGCGCAGTGTCGGTGTCTCCTTCCTCCAGCGTGATATCATCGGCGGGTAGGCCGATCTCGCTTGCAATGATCTGGGCAAAGGTCGTGGCATGGCCCTGACCCTGACTGATCGTCCCCAGCCGCGCGATGGCGGAGCCGGTCGGGTGGATGCGGATTTCGCAGCTATCGAACATGCCCAGCCCGAGGATATCGCAGTTTTTCACAGGGCCAGCGCCAACGATTTCGGTGAAATGCGTCAGACCGATGCCTAGCAGTTTGCGAGTTTTTCCAGCCTTGAAATCCTCGATCCGCTGCGCCTGTTCCGCCCGCAGACCTTCGTAATCGACAGCCTTCAGCGCCTTATCCCAAGCGGTGTGATAGTCGCCCGAGTCATACTCCCAGCCCAGCGCCGACTGATACGGGAACTGATCTTTGCGGATAAAGTTGATCCGGCGCAGCTCGGCCGCGTCCATGTTCAGCTTGATGGCCAGAACCTCGATCATCCGTTCGATGAAATAGGCAGCTTCGGTTACCCGGAACGAGCAACGATAGGCCACCCCACCCGGTGCCTTGTTGGTATAGACTCCGTCCACGGCCAGATAAGCGGTGGGGATGTCATATGACCCGGTACAGATGTTCATGAAACCGGCCGGGAATTTGGTCGGATCGGCACAGGCGTCGAACCCGCCATGATCTGCCGTGGTGTGACACCAGAGACCAGTGATCTTTCCATCTTTGGTCGCAGCGATCTTGCCCTGCATCCAATAATCGCGGGCAAAGGCGGTGGACATAAGGTTTTCCATCCGGTTCTCGACCCATTTCACTGGCTGGCCGGTGACAATCGAGGCGACAACCGAGCAGACATAGCCCGCATAGGCACCAACTTTATTACCAAAGCCGCCACCGATATCGGGGCTGATCACCCGGATATTGTGCTCGGCGAGGCCAGATATCAGCGACACGACAGTGCGGATCGCGTGAGGGGCTTGGAAGGTACCATAAAGCGTCAGCTTACCGGTGACCTTATCCATCGAGGCAACACAGCCGCAGGTCTCCAACGGACAAGGGTGGGTCCTGTGGTAATAGACCATCTCTTCGGCCACGACATCGGCCTCGCCCAGAACAGCTTCGGTCGCGTCCTTGTCGCCCTGTTCCCAGGTGAAGATGTGGTTATGATGCTTGCGCGGGCCATGCGCGCCCTCGGTCTGACCCTCAAGGTCTTCACGTAGGACAACGTCAGATTTCAGCGCTTCAAAAGGGTCAGTCAGAACCGGTAGTTCTTCGTACTCAACCTCGACCAGTTCAGCTGCATCTGCCGCTATGTAGCGATTTTCAGCGACGACATAGGCAACTTCTTGGCCCTGGAATAGAACCTTGCCATCGGCCAGCACCATTTGCTTGTCACCGGCCAGCGTCGGCATCCAATGCAGACCCAGCGGAGCCAGATCTTCGGCTGTCAACACGGCAACAACGCCGGGCATGGCCAGTGCGGCGTCCTTGTTCACACTGACAACGCGGGCATGGGCGTAAGGCGACCGGACAAATGCGCCGAACAACATCCCGTCCAGCTTGATATCGTCGACGTAGTTGCCCTTGCCTTGGGTAAAGCGCACATCCTCGACGCGTTTACGGGCGCAGCCCATGCCTTTGAGGTTGGCGGCGCGTTCTTCGGGGGTCAGAGTTTGATCGTTCATTCCGCGGCCTCCTTCTGAGCGTTCAGCATGTCGGCAGAGGCAGAGATTGCTTTGACGATGTTCTGATACCCGGTGCAGCGGCATAGATTGCCAGCCATTCCAAAGCGGATTTCTTCCTCGGTTGGGTTCGGGTTCTCCTGCAGCAGGCGGTGCGCGCGTGTGATCATTCCCGGCGTACAGAAGCCACACTGCAGCCCGTGATGCTCACGGAACATCTCTTGCAGTACACCGAGGCTGCCGTCGTCATTGGTCAGCCCTTCGACGGTGGTGATATCGGCTCCGTTCACCTGCGCCACAAAGGTGGTGCAGGATTTGACGGATTTACCGTCGATATCCACAGTGCAGGCCCCGCAATGGCTGGTCTCGCATCCAATATGAGGACCGGTGATTTTCAGATCTTCCCGCAGGAAGTGGATCAACAACGTGCGCGGTTCGGCCAGACCTTCGACCTGCTTGCCGTTCACGGTGAGTTTGACGTGCATTTTCGACATTGGTTCCCCTCCTCAACCCGCACGGCTTTGCACGCGGTCGATGGCACGGCGCAGCATCACGGTGGCCACATGTTTCTTAAATTCGACGGGGCCACGATTGTCGGCCACCGGGTCGATGGCATCGAGCATCGCCGCCACGCAGCCGTCGATGTCCCCGCCCGCCAGAGCGGAACTGGCGTCTTCGGACCAGACGGGCGTATCCGACAGATTGGTCATCGCGACCGAGGCCGTTCCATTGCCGACCATCACGGCGGCGGCGGCGGTGGCATAGTCACCGATCTTGCGCTTTTGTTTCTCATAGGCCTGACCAACACCCGCCTCCGGCACCGGGATCGAGATGCGGGTCAGGATTTCCTCATCCTCGCGGGCGGTGAAATAGGCCGCTTCGTAAAAACCACGCGCGGCGACACTGCGATTGCCATCGGGGCCGGACAGTTCGAACTTTGCGTTCAGGCACTGCATCAGCCCCGGCATGTCGTTGCCCGGATCACCATTGGCGACGTTGCCGCCGACGGTGCCCATATAGCGCACCTGAGGGTCGGCAATCTGCAACGCTGCCTCGCGGATCAGCGGAATGGCAGCTGCCAGACCATCATGCGTGATCAACTCATGCTGCGTAACCATCGCACCAAGCGAGACAGTGTCAGTCCCGATCTCAATGCCTTTCAATTCGTCAATAGCCTGCAGATCGACCAGATGGCCCATTTCGGCCATGCGCAGCTTCATCATTGGAATCAGGCTGTGCCCGCCTGCAATAACGCGCGCCTCGTCTCCATGTTCCTGCAAAATGCCGATGGCCGAGGCTATATCGCCTGGCCGGTGATACTCAAAACCGGCTGGTATCATGTTTTTCCTCCCTGGGTCCGAGCGGTATGCCTTGGGGGACCTGAGGATAGAAAAGCGGTGCGGGCGTTATACCTTCCAGTAACGTAAAACGGAGCGCGCAGCTTGTTTCACGAATTGCGAATAGGCTGCACGAGTTGCGATCAAAGGCCCAGCGCCTCGCGAATGTCCGTCAGACGGGACCGGCTGACCGGGACCTTGCTCAACGCATCAACCCCGTCGAAATAGCAGGTGCCATTGTCCTTGTGCCTCTCAAAGCTAGAGACATGTTTAGGGTTCACCAGATAGCTGCGATGGGCGCGCAGGAAACCATCGGGTTTCAGGCGGGTCTCGGCCTCGGTAATCGACCAGGGACAGAAGAGTTTTTCTGAGCCCATGTAGAGGACGGTATAATGCCCTTCGGCCCGAATGGCGGCTATCTGCGCAGGTTCTGCGAAAAAGGTCTGCCCTTCGCGTTCGAACGGCACGCCAGCGCGCAGGGCGGTCGGCTCTGGAGCAGACGCTTCGGCAGGCGCAGCTTCTGGTTCCGGCCCGATGAAGGTGATCCCGGTCAGCAGAAAGGCTCCGCAGATCAGGAAGACCGAAACAGTGACCCCCATTGCCAGCACCTGATTGTTCAGCGCAGGCCCCGCCCCGCCAGCATTTTCGCTGGCGACAAAATCGGTCAGGCCCGCGGCCACGAAATGCATCGTGAAAACGGCCAGACCGAAACACACTGTTCCAAGCAGGATATTGCGCTGTGTGCGGTTGTCATAGGCCACCCAAATCGCCAGAACGGACAGAACCACCGATGCCACGGTCGAAATCGCCACATCCCAGAAGGTGTAGACCGGACGGCACAACTCCATCCCCGCCATGCCGACATAGTGCATCACTACGATGCCAAGGCCGACGATGACGCCCGCCGTCACAATGGTCTGCATTGTCCGTGGCCGGAAATGCAGCAGCAGCAGAGCAAGCCCGACCATCAGGATTGCCACCAACGCCGAGACCAACGTGATCAACGCGTCATAGTAGAACAGGATCGGCAACTGCAGGCCCAGCATAGCCACGAAATGCATAGACCAAATTCCGCCACCTAAAATGATCGCGGCCAAGGCGACGATGAACTTGCGCCGCTGCGGCTCCAGCTTGGATGCACCATGGGTCAGATAGAGGCCAGTAAATCCTGCCATCAGCGCCACGGCCAATGAGGCCGCCACAAGCCAGGCGTTATGCGAATAGTCCAACATTTGGGTTTGCACGCCCTCCCCGACGCGAGGGCGACGTTAGCAAACGGATTTGATTGGGACAATTGGCTACCGGACTTGAATGCAATGATGCGCCCAACCAGGACATTTCTCATTACGCAGGCAAGCCGTGGAAGACCTGGCCTAAGAAGGTTTGACAGGCGCTTTCTCTACTGGATGACCGCGTTTTCCCAAGCCGACAGAAATTTCCTACGTTTCAGGTCATCCAAAAATGTCAGCAAAGCAGGATTCAGGCCAATCGTCTCTCGATCCGTTGCGCCATCCTGAGACGTGAGCGGTGGAAGCGAAGATGGAATACGCTGCGAGGCCGGTTTCTCTGTGACCAGGTAGCGGACGAATGCCTCTGCCGCATCCGGTTCTTGTGTTGTCTGTGAAACCAAGGCTGTCCGCATCATAATCGTCTGAAAATCAGTCGGCAAAATCACCTCTAGCGTGTCCTTACCCTCTGTGCGGACAGCGGCATAGCTGCCAAGGACGTTGTAAGCGACCAGGATCGTCCCGTCAGCGAGATCGTTTATCATTTCGCCCGAACAGCAATACAATCGAACATCCAGACCGCCCATGACCTCCATCAGGCGCCAATATGTTTCCGAAGCACGTGCATCCTGTGTCGCGAAAAGATAACCGAGGCCAGACTCGCGGACGTCATAGGTTCCTACTTTGCCGCGAAATTCTTCCGGTCGCTCGCGCAGGGCTTCGATTAATTGCTGGCGCGTCTGTGGAAGTTGCTGACCCTCGAACGCTGTACGGTTGATCACAATTGCCGCAGGCTCAGTCGTGAACGAGAACAAGCTGTGGTGCCACTGCGCCCAAGTCGGCGTTTCTATATCGTCGATTGGCAGCGCATAGCCGTCATTTGCCAGTTTCAGTTGCAGGTCCATCGCGCTGGAGACAACAACGTCAAAAGCGTCAGGCGTGGCACGGACGCGTTCGTTGATATCAGCTGTGCCGGATACAAGGTATTCGACACTAATTAAAGGATTTTGGGCGACAAAGCCTTCAATCAACGGCGCGAACAAGACCGTGTCCGTGCTTGAGATAACCCGCAGACGAGGACCCGCTGCGCCTTCGTTAAAGATAAGGCGATCTTCCCAGTCGTCGGTCCACCCCAAGCCAGGCAGCAAAATCAGAGTCAGAGCGATAAGATAACGCATGCGCCCCCCTTTGGCCGGTTTGTAAGAACCAGTGTGCCACCGTGTGCGGTCGCCACATCCTCTGCGATGGTTAATCCCAGCCCCGATCCAATCGTCCCGACGGCGTTTTTTCCGCGCTCAAACCGTCGCGTCAGTTGATCAATTTCTTCCGGAAGAAATCCCGGTCCCGAGTCGCTGACCCTGACCTCAGGTTTCGCTGTGACCTCTATCTCAACAGTGCTGTCCGCAGGGGCATATTTCAGCGCGTTATCGATCATGTTTCGAACCGCGTTCTGGATCAGGATTGGATCACCGGAATAGGGAACCGTTGGATCACCCGTCAAGGAAAGCGACAGCTCCTTCATTTCTGCAATTGGCGTTAATCGCTGAACAAGCTCGCGGATCAACTCAACGAGATCGACATCCTCACGTTCAAGGCGATCGGCCCGAGATGTGATCATTGCATGATCCAATAACTGGCCCGCAGCGCGAGAGCTTTCGTCAATCGCACGAACCATAGCCCGCAGCGCCTCGCGATTTTCTTTTCTTTCTACCCGGTGAAGCGTTGCCTCGGCATAAGACCTGACAGTCGCGAGCGGCGTTCGAACGCGGTGGGCCGCCTCGGCGATAAAATCCTCAGACTGGCTGAGTGACTGATCCAAACGCCCCATCAGTGAATTCAAGGACATGACCAATGGTGCCATTTCTCGGGGAACAGGTTTCTTGAACGGGCTGAGATCCTGTGGACCCCTTCGTGTCACCGACGTCGTTAGTTTGTTGAGCTGACCGATGGTTGTCGAAGTAACCCAAAAAGAAAGCGCCGCGGCAAGAAGAAAGAAGCCTAATCCCAAAAGCGCGGCATTGCGTGAAATCTGGTCCAGAGTTTGCGATAGCGCGTCCTGAGTCTGACCGAGAACAACTTCGATTTCTGTCTGCCGCCCCAGCCCAACAAGCGTTCGACTGGCGCTGACTTGTCGGACACGCTCACCTCGGAGTTCCCCTGATTTGAACGACCAATCGCTGTCTTCAAGCCCGCTCGCAAGACGAAGGTCTTCATACCCGGACAGGAATTCACCGTCCTGAAAAATCGCGTAAAAAACCCGATCATCCGACGGGGTGCTCAACATCGAGAACGCAGCATATGGGATATCCACTTCAAGCGTTCCATCCCTCAGCGCAGCGGCGTCCAAAATAGACGTAACCGACGCCTCTAGAATGTTGTCCTGACCTTGCTGAGCCACCTGTGCTGCATAGTTTCGAACTGCGAAGAACAGAAGGATCGCAAGAACCGCTGCACCACCAATCAGTGTCAGCACAAGCCTGTTTCGCAAAGACCCTGAAACGGTCGGATTAGCGGTCATGATCCAACCTGTATCCCAAACCGCGCAAAGTGGTTATTTTCAGATCCGATGGCTCAAGATGCCTGCGCAAGCGCCCGACATAGACCTCGATGGCGTTGTCCGACACGTTGTCATCATACGAAAACAACCTGTCTGCCAGTTTCTGCTTCGAAAACACGTGACCCGGGGCGTTTATGAATAGCTCCATCATGCGCAATTCACGGTTTCTTAGAGAGACTGTTTCACCCCCGACCGTTAGATGACCGGCCACCGGATCAAACACCACGCCACCAATCTCGATTGTGGATTTTGCAATTCCCGACTTTCGACGCAGAACAGCGCGACAGCGCGCTTCAAGCTCGGCATGGTCGAACGGTTTGGTCACGTAATCATCTGCCCCCAGATCGAGCGAACCGATTCGATCTGAAACCTGACTTCGAGCGGTCAAAACGATCACCGGCGTGTCCAGACGGCTTGCCCGGTGGCGTTTCAGAAAGTCACGACCGTCCCCGTCTGGCAGCATAATGTCCAACAGGATCAGGTCATATTCCTCGGTTTCGACGTAGGCGGTCGCATCCTCCAAATTCGCTGCATGATCAATGACATGACCGTCCAGGCGCATGCGAGAACTGATCGCATTCGCGAGGTCCAAATTATCTTCGACAAGCAGAAATTTCATCGGGCCCAATCAGTATTTTGCCGCGTGACAGGTTGATGTCAGGTTGGTGTGTTTTTCTTTCATCCAATCTGAGCCGCCCTGCGGCCGGTTGTCAAACGGGAGGAAAACATGACGACATTCAAACTGGGCCGACGCGCCCTAATCGCAGCTGTGGCCGCAATTGGCCTGACTGGCCCGGCTTTGGCCGAAGATCAGGTCGTGGAGAGCATCCACTTTCTGATCCCCGGTGGTGCTGGCGGCGGCTGGGACGGCACGGCACGTGGCACCGGCGAGGCGCTGACCAAAGCGGGCCTCGTAGGTACTGCTTCCTACGAAAACATGTCAGGTGGCGGCGGCGGTAAGGCCATCGGCTTCCTGATCGAAAACGCTGATAGCAACCACGGCACGCTGATGGTGAACTCGACACCTATCGTGATCCGCTCGTTGACCGGTGTGTTCCCGCATAACTTCCGCGACCTGACGCTGGTTTCGGGCACCATCGGCGACTACGCCGCGATTGTTGTAGGCAAGGACAGTCCGATCAACTCGATGGACGATCTTCTGGCTGCCTTTGACGCTGATCCATCGGGAACGGCCATCGGTGGCGGTTCGGTACCGGGCGGCATGGACCATCTGGTTGCAGCCATGGTGATGGAAGCGGCGGGCAAGGATGCATTGGCTGTGAAGTACATCCCTTATGACGCGGGTGGCAAAGCCATGGCAGCCTTGCTGTCAGGTGAAATCGCAGCCCTGTCGACCGGTTTCTCGGAAGCCGTCGATCTGGCGAATGCAGGCGAGGTCAAGATTATCGGTGTAACTGCTGACGAACGCGTTGACGCAGCACCCGACGCGATGACCATGAAGGAACAGGGCATCGACACATCCTTCGTGAACTGGCGCGGCTTCTTCGCAGCCCCTGGCCTGCCGGAAGACAAGTTGGCCGCCTATCAGGACGCGATTGCCAAGATGTATGACACCCCGGAGTGGGAAGACGTTCGCGCCCGCAACGGTTGGGTGAACATCCACAACTCGGGCGATGACTTCCAGTCGTTCCTTGAGCAGCAGGAACAGCAGATTGGCGATCTGATGAAAAAGCTGGGTTTCCTCTAATCGGACATTTGGCAGAGCGGTGCGCCGCTCTGCCATCCCCAACGACAACAAAAAAGGAGGGGGTACTATGGCGCTGGATCGCTGGATCGCGCTCGTTCTGCTGGGTGTTTGTTTAACGTATGGCTACGCCGCCTGGTTCACGATGGATAGTAGCCTGCCCCCCTTCATGCAGCGCAACCCTATCTGGCCGAGCACCTTCCCGAAGGTGCTGTCCATTCTGGGTATCGTCACAACAACAATCATCCTGCTGGGCTTTGAGAAATCCGAGCCGAAAGAGGCCGATATCGATTATCGGCGGCTGGGTGATTACCACTTGGCTCAGGCTCTCATTCTGCTGGCGCTGATGGTCATCTACGCCCTCTGCCTGCGCCCCGTGGGCTTCCTGATTTCGACCTCGGCCTTCCTGATCCTCGGATCCTTCATTCTGGGTGAGCGCAAGTGGCACATCATGCTGCCCGTAGCGTTCATCGCCACTGGCGCCGTCTGGTATCTGGTTCAGGAAGTTCTTGGCATCTACATGCGCCCTCTGCCGGGCATTTTCGGAGGCTGACATGCTTGAAGGACTTCTGATCGGCCTGCAAACGGCATTCTCAATCCAAAACCTTCTGATGGTCATCGCGGGCTGTCTGATCGGCACATTCATCGGGATGCTGCCGGGCCTCGGGCCGATGTCGATCATCGCCATCATGATCCCGGTCGCTATCTCGATGGGTGATCCATCCGCCGCGCTGATCCTGTTGGCCGGGGTCTATTACGGCGCGATCTTTGGCGGCTCGACCTCGTCCATCCTGCTGAATGCGCCGGGGGTCGCAGGCACGGTCGCCTCAAGCTTTGACGGCTATCCAATGGCGCGGCAGGGCAAGGCCGGTAAGGCGCTGACAGTCGCCGCAATCGCCAGCTTTGCAGGCGGAACACTTGGGGCCGTGCTGCTGATGGTATTCGCCCCTGCTTTGTCCTCGGTCGCGCTGCTGTTCCACTCGGCCGAATATTTCGCGCTAATGGTCGTGGGCCTTTCGGCCATTGCAGCCTTTGCGGGCAGCGGGCAGGTCGCCAAGGCGGTTATCATGACAGTCCTCGGGCTGATCATGGCAACCGTTGGCGAAGGCGCCCTATTCAACCTGCCTCGCTTCACCATGGGGATCATGGATCTGCAATCCGGCTTTGGGTTCATAACGCTGGCCATGGCCATGTTCGCCCTGCCCGAAGCCTTGTTTCTGGTTCTGAAGCCAAAGGACCTGAAAGGCGACGATGGCAAAATTAAAGACCTGCGCATCACCAAGGCAGAGGCCAAAGCCATCGCACCGGTGGTGGGACGGCAATCCGTTCAGGGCTTTTTCATCGGGGTTCTGCCCGGTGCAGGTGCCACAATCGCCAGCTTCCTGGGCTACGCGGTTGAACGTAACATCGCGCCGAAGGAAGAGCAGGAAGAATTCGGCAAAGGGTCGATCAAAGGGTTGGCAGCCCCTGAAACGGCGAATAACGCGGCTTGTACAGGGTCATTTGTTCCGTTGCTGACACTGGGCATTCCCGGATCGGGCACGACGGCCATCCTGCTGGGCGCTCTGATTGCCCTGAACGTGACACCCGGCCCGCGTTTGATGATTGATGAGCCACAGATCTTCTGGGCCGTCATCATGTCGATGTTCATCGGAAACCTGGTTCTGCTGATCCTGAACCTGCCGCTGATCCCCTACATCGCCAAAGTGCTGGCCGTTCCGCGCAACTACCTGATCCCGTTCATTTTGTTCTTCACCCTGATGGGAGCTTATATCGGGCAGAACAATGCCACCGAACTGCTGATCCTTGTTGGTTTCGGCGTCTGTGCCACGGCGTTGAAGTTTGCCGACTACCCGCTGGCCCCGCTACTGATCGGGTTCATCCTGGGCGGGATGATGGAGGACAACTTCGCCCGCTCCATGCAGCTTTATGACGGTATCGCCTTTATCTGGGAACGCCCCATGACGCTGGGACTGCTGGTGATTGCCGCACTGCTGGTACTGCTGCCCAGCTACCGCGCGCGTCGGGCACGGGCACGCGCAGCCGGAGTTGCAGATGGCGACTGAGCCCCTGTCAGGCATACGGGTTCTTGACCTGACAAACGTTCTGGCGGGCCCGTACTGCTGCTATCAGCTTGCGCTGATGGGGGCCGAAGTGATCAAGGTCGAGCGCCCAGAAGGCGGCGACCTTGCTCGCGTTCTGGGGGCTGATCCAGACCGGAACAAGGCGGGTATGGGTATCAGCTTTCTCGCCCAGAACGCGGACAAGAAGTCTGTCACCCTGGATATGAAATCGGCGAAAGGCAAAGCGCTGCTGAAACGGTTGGTGCAAACGGCGGATGTTCTGGTTGAGAATTTCCGGCCCGGCGTCATGGACCGTCTGGGGTTGGGCTATGAGGTTCTGCGCGCCGAAAACGCCAACCTGATCTACTGCGCGATCAGCGGCTTTGGTCAGGACGGGCCTCGGCGAAAAGACCCCGCCTATGACCAGATCGTTCAGGGTCTCAGCGGTGTCATGTCGATAACCGGCTCGCCTGATACAGCCCCCTACCGCGTTGGCTATCCGCTGGCCGATACCGTCGGAGGTTTGACGGCGGCTTTCGCCATCAGCGCGGCCTTGAACGCCAACCCGCGCGGCGTTTTTTTGGATATTGCCATGTCCGAAGCGGTGATTTCGACGATGGGTTGGGTGGTTTCCAACTATCTGGTCGGCGGCGTTTTGCCCGGAGCGCATGGTAACGAAAACACAACATCCGCACCCTCCGGGACATTTGCCACCGCAGACAACCCGATCAACATCGCCGCAAATCGCGACGAGCAATGGCAGGCACTCGTCCAACATCTCGGTCGAGAGGATTTGCTGCAAAACTCGGATTATGCGACGCGCGAAGACCGCAAAAGGAACCGCCACTCTCTTCGAGAAGATCTGGAAGCAACACTGCGCACACGTCCGTCCAGTGAATGGGTCAACGAACTGAATGCACTGGGCGTTCCGACCGGGCAGGTTTTGACTGTGCCTGAAGCCCTGTCGGACGAACAACTTGCAGGCCGTGGTCTAATTGGATCCCTGTCCGTACACGGCGAAGAGATGAAATTGGCAGGCAGCCCAGTCGTTATGGATGGACAACGCAGGATGCCCCGAACTTCGCCCCCACCGCTTGGCGCGGATAACGCAGCTATCTGGTTGGAGCTTGGTCTTTCAAGCGCCGAGATTGATGAATTGAAGAAGGAGGGTGTCATATGAGCGACGTCGCGGACTGGTGGAGTACCGCAATCATCGACATGGAACCCGGGCGCATCGACCTACGCGGAGAGCCTATTCAAGACCTCATCGGCAATCTCAGCTTCGCGGAAATGATCTGGTTCATGGTACGCGGCGACCGGCCCTCACCCTCTCAACTAAGGTTATTCGAGGCCGCGTTGGTTGCTGCTGTGGATCACGGACCGCAGGCGCCTTCGATTGCAACGGCCCGAATGGCCGTGACCTGTGGGTTGCCACTGAATAACGCCATGGCCAGCGCGGTGAATATGCTGGGTGATATCCACGGCGGCGCCGGGGAACAGGCCGTGATGCTGTACCAATTTGTCCACTCGCACCCTTCAGAGGTTGGCGCTGCGATGGATGAATGGATCGCCTCGCACGGAAAAATTCTCCCTGGATTTGGCCACCGGTTTCACACGCCAACCGACCCGCGCGCGCCGCGTTTGATGAGCTTGGTCGACGAAGCGATCGAACAAAGCGCCTGCGAAGGGCGGTTTAAAGCTGTCGCAACAGACATTGAGACAGAGCTTGCAAATCGCAAAGGTAAACCGGTTCCCATGAATATCGACGGAGCAACGGCGGTGATATACGCCGAGCTTGGTTTCCCTGCCCCACTTGCGCGCGGCTTGTTTTGCCTTTCCCGATCGGTAGGTATTCTCGCGCACGCTTGGGAGCAGACCCAACAAGGCGGGCGAAACAAAGGCCCGACACCACCCAAATATCGCTGGACCTACCTGGACGCCTCGGCGCAAAGCAAAACTAGTTCGTAGAATAAGGACAGTGGCGGTAAGTAAATCAAACTTGGGAACCGCTAGGTCTGTTTTTCCACTACCGGCTCAACATCAGGCTGAACGGGTTCAACGTCAGGGCGGACGGGCTCCGCCTCCATCTCGATGACTTCGGGTTCAACCGTTTCCTCAGGTTCTTCCACTTCGGGCTCAGGCTCTGCCTTGTCCTCAAGCGCGCCAACGATCAACGGCAGCATATGCACACCGGTTGCTGTGGCAATCTCAGGTGTTTGCGGGGTCTGCCAGCTGAGCGTGTCAAAGCTGCCGCAGTTCTGACAGACCGGACCCCATTCCGGCTGAATGTCGTGGCAATTGTCACAAACCCATTGCGGGCCGCGCGGCGCATTGAGCGCCTTGGCCAGCCAACCTTGCACCACCGCATCCGAGGCACCCTCACCGCGTTCAATTGCAGCCATCAGAGTATAGGCGCGTGCATCAGCCTGTTTTTCCACCACATCACCCAGCGCGCGGCGGGCTTCGGGGAAATCCTCGGCAACGATGTTCAACTCGGCCAGAATCAGGCGGGTTTCCGGGTTTTCCGGATGGATACGGGTCAGAGCCGTGAACCGGGTGATCCGTTGAGCAGGGGTTTCATCCGGCGCAATCTCGGCAAAGGCATGGGCCAGATCGGGGTGCGGCTGAACCTCCCACGCTTTTTTCAGAATCTTGGTCGCAGCGCGCGGTTTGCCTTTTTCAATATAGGCACGGGCAGCCATAGCAGCGGCGGGCACAAGATCAGGAGACAAGCGGTTCGCTTCAATCGCGTGTTCCCGCTGTTCGACCGTGGCGTTTTCATCCAGAATATCCTTGGCTTCGGACAAGGCCAGCACCGCATCGCGTCGTTTGTACACGTCGCGCGGCAGATGGCCGGCCTTCAGCTTAGCGGTCAAGGTCGACCGCGCGCCGGTCCAGTCCTGCGATTTGGTTTGCAGACCCAGCAGAATGTCCTGCGTCTCGGCATGGCGCGGTTTGATCGCCAGCGCCTTTTCAGCCAGTTTACGGGCGGTATCGTCGTCGCCCTCGGCCAGTTTCTGTTTCATGATGCCACGCACGCCGACAAAGCGGGTGGCGTTGTTGGTGACCAGTTTCTTATAGGTCTCCGACGCCTTTTTCGTGTCCCCATTCATCTCAGCAGCCTGCGCCACCAACAGGTTGGTCAATTCCGGCTTGTTCAACAGCTTTTCGGCCTTATGGGCCTTGTTCATCGCCACGCGCCCTTCGCCCGAGGCCAGAGCCATCAGGCCATCTGACAAGGCCTGATAGCCGCGCTGCTCGCGGCTGCGGTCGAAGTAACGCGACAAGGCGGTTTCGTCGCCGTTCAGGAAATGAAGCGTCGCAATCAGCAGGGTCAGCAGTTTGAAGAACAGCCAGATCACAACAACGAACACGCCCAGCGCGATTACCGATTGCAGCGGGCTCAGCGTAACCTCGGTCCCCATGGCGGTGATTTGCACGCCACCACTGGTATCCATCAGGAAGATAGCCCCCATGGCCAGCAGACCGATAATCGCTACAAAAACAAGGATCTTTAACAATGACCACAGCATGGCAGGTCCTTCAGTTCGAGTTTACGCTGGATTGCAGCGCATTCACGGCGTCCACGGCAGCCACCCGCGTTTGCGCCGCCTGTTCCCAATCGGCCAAAGCAGCCTGTGCCGCCTCGGGCAATGACTTGAGTTCGCTCAGCGCTGTTGACACATCGCCTTTGGACAAAGCCGCCTGCGCGCGCGATAAGATCGCGTCTGGGCCGTCACCCTCCTGCGGGGTCACCGACCGGGCACCGGTCTGCCGTTGCAGAAAGGCGACCAGCCCCGTGCCTTTGTCCGCATCGCGCGCATCGGCCAATGCAGTGCGGGCTGCGGGCGGGAACGAGTCGCGCAGCGCGGCAATCGTTGCAACGCCTTCGCCGGCCGGTGCTGACAGTGCATCGGGCACGCTGACGCCGCCCGCCGTCAGTTCAGCAATCAAATCTGCATAGGGCTGACCGGAGTCCAACTGACCCTGGACTTGCGACAGTACGACCGCATTGGTTGCAGCTTGCGCATCGGCAGCGGCTTTGGTCTCAAGCGCTTGAGCGTCCGCGACCATTTTTTCCACCTCGGTGCGTTGAGCGGCAAGCGAATCCTGCAGTTTTTTCAACTCGGCTTCAAACGCTGCGGACACTTCGGGCGACGCGCCTTGGGTCAATGCGCCACTTTCCAACTCACTCAGGCGGTTGGCCAGTGGGTCGACCTTGCCCTCCAGCCCCGCGACACTGGATTTAAGCGCATCCATATCCGCGCTGAGCGGTGTGACCTGATCAGTCAACGCTGCAATTTTCCCATCCACATCCGAACTGTCGGACAGAGACTTCGTTAACTCCTCAATCTGGCCGGTCTGTTCGCGAATCTTCGCCCTTAACTCGGCAATCGCGTCAGTCTGGCCTGAATTGAACAGTCCGGCGGTACCTGCGGCAAAACCGATCGCAGCAGCGATCGCACCACCGATCAAGGCGGGTACGAAGCCGCCACGCTTTTCTTCCTGTTCCGCAGCGGGTTCTTCATAGGTTGATTCCGCAACCATTTCGGCTTCGGCTTCGGCTTCGGCTTCGGCTTCGGCTTCGGCTTCGGCTTCGGCTTCGGCTTCGGCTTCGGCTTCGGCTTCGGCTTCGGCTTCGGCTTCGGCTTCGGCTTC